>CAZNAH010000046.1:0-6037 GCA_964570735.1 uncultured Hyphomicrobiaceae bacterium
AGATAGGCCGCGCAGACGAGGCCGTTATGGCCCGCGCCGATGATGACGATATCATGCATGGTTTTGCCGCCACGGATTGGCATGAAGACAATCTGACGATCCGGTTTGTTCGACACACGAGCTGACCTCGCTCGTGATATGGCCCTTCCCCACCCTATCCCGATGCGTCATAAAGCTAAGGGTGCAGACAGAGACAATCCAGCTCCATGAAACACATCCTCGCCGAACTCGAACGCCGCCGCGCCGAAGCCCGCCTCGGCGGCGGCCTCAAGCGCATCGAAGCCCAGCACGCCCGCGGCAAGCTCACCGCGCGTGAACGCATCGAACTCCTCCTCGACGATGCCTCCTTCGAGGAATTCGACATGTTCGTGGAGCATCGCTGCACGGATTTCGGCATGGAGGCCACGAAGTTCCCGGGCGACGGCGTGGTGACCGGCTGGGGCACCATAAACGGCCGCGCGGTCTACGTGTTTGCCAAGGATTTCACCGTGTTCGGCGGCTCGCTCTCCGAGGCGCACGCGGAGAAGATCGTCAAGATCCAGGACATGGCGTTGCAGAACCGCGCGCCCGTCATCGGCCTGTTCGACGCAGGCGGCGCGCGCATCCAGGAGGGCGTGGCGGCTCTGGGCGGCTATGGCGAGGTCTTCACGCGCAACGTGCTGGCGAGCGGCGTCATCCCGCAGATCAGCGTCATCATGGGGCCGTGCGCGGGCGGCGATGTCTATTGCCCGGCGATGACGGATTTCATCTTCATGGTGCGCGATACGAGCTACATGTTCGTAACCGGTCCCGATGTGGTGAAAACCGTGACCAACGAGGAGGTGACGGCGGAGGAACTGGGCGGGGCGAGCGTGCACACCACGAAATCCTCCATCGCCGACCGGGCCTATGAGAATGACCTCGAATGCCTGTTGCAGATGCGGCGGCTGATGGATTTCCTGCCCGCGAACAACACCTCCGGCGTGCCTGAACTCCCGACGCGCGACGACATCCGCCGGCAGGAGTATTCGCTCGACACACTCATCCCCGACAATCCGAACAAGCCCTACGACATGAAGGAACTCGTGCGCAAAGTGGCGGACGAGGGGGATTTCTTCGAGATTCAGGAGACGTTCGCGCGCAACATCATCACGGGCTTCGGGCGCATGGGCGGCGCGACCGTCGGCTTCGTGGCGAACCAGCCGATGGTGCTGGCCGGCGTGCTCGATGCCGATGCGAGCCGCAAGGCCGCCCGCTTCGTGCGCTTCTGCGACTGCTTCAACATCCCGCTCGTCACCTTCGTCGATGTACCCGGCTTCCTGCCCGGCACCGCGCAGGAATATGGCGGGCTGATCAAACACGGCGCGAAACTGCTGTTCGCCTATGCCGAGGCGACCGTGCCGAAAGTGACCGTCATCACGCGCAAGGCTTACGGCGGCGCTTATGACGTGATGTCGTCGAAGCACATCCGCGGCGATGTCAATTACGCATGGCCTACGGCCGAGATCGCCGTCATGGGGCCGAAGGGCGCAGCCGAGATCCTTTACCGCGCCGACCTCGGCGATCCGGACAAGCTCGCGGCCCGCGTGAAGGATTACCAGGACCGCTTCGCCAACCCGTTCGTTGCAGCCGAGCGCGGTTTCATCGACGAGGTGATCATGCCGCACAACACGCGCTACCGGGTAGCGCGCGCGCTGAACATGCTGCGCGGCAAGCAGCAGGACATGCCCTGGAAGAAGCACGACAACATCCCGCTCTGAGCGCGCCATGTTCAGCGCGCGCGGCCTATGCTATGGGCTTTGCGTCTCGCTCCGATCGACAGGAGACCGGCCATGTCCTTCCGCTACAGCACGACCGCGCGCGCCTTCCACTGGGTGACGGCGCTGCTCATTCTCGCCATCGTCATCCTCGGCATATGGATCGTCAATTTCGAGCCGAAGGACGAGGCCCTGAAGCTCCGGCTTTATAACATTCACGAAAGCCTGGGCCTGACCCTGTTCGTGATCGTCATAGCCCGCCTGATCTACCGCGCCGCGAACCCGCCCGCGCCGCTGCCGGACCATGTTCCCGGTCCGATCCGGCTCGCGGCGAGCGTCAACCATGTCGCGCTCTATGTCGTGCTGCTCGTTCAGCCCGTGATCGGCTTCCTCGGAACCAACGCCTGGGGCTTTCCGCTCGAATGGTTCGGCCTCGTGCCGATCCCCTCGCCCATCGGCAAGCAGCCGGACGAGATCGCCCGGCAGTTCTCCTATGCGCACTGGATCGGCGCGATCCTGCTCGGCACGCTGTTCGCCATGCACATCGCGGGCGTGATCTACCACGCGCTGATCCGCCGAGATGGTATCGCGCAGCGGATGCTCTAGGGCGCCGGGGGCCGCTAAGTCACGCCGAACGGTGAGGGTCGTCGCCGCGCTCCGCCTGTTTGTCCAAGGCGCGCTGGCGCGCAAGCCCGCGCTCCCGGTCGGACACGTGGATCAATCCGGCGACCTGGCGCAAAAGGCCGTCCTCATGGGGATCGAGCACGCCGTCGGCATAGGCCACCTCCCACAGCATTTCGACAACGCGGACCTTGGCCGCCCCGTCGAGATCCTGATTGATCCTCTGCGTGAAGGGAAAATAGTGGGCCGACCGTTTCACCTCGCGCTCGGCCGTGTCGACGAGCCGGCGCACCGTTGCGGGGTCGAGGCTGAACTTGTCGATGAGCAGACGTTCGATGGCGGCGCGTTCCGCCTCGTCGAAGGTTTCGTCCATCAGCGCAGCCTCGACGAGAAGGGCCGCAACGGCGAGGGACACGTCATCCGCGCTTTCTTCCAAGGCCGGCGCGGCGCGCCCGGCGAGGAAATCGAAGAGGCGATCAATCATACATGCTAGATAGGCTTCGGCGCGCGGGCTTCAACTCAACCACGCTCAGCGGCAGCACGCTTATTGCCCAAGCCCCCCCGTTCCCGGGAAGGAACAACGCCCGACACGCGCTTGTTGGCTGGGCAATGATAGCCCGCGGCTGTCCGTGCACGCGCCGCTCCATGAGGTTCCGGAGGCCCCCATGTCGAACCGATTGCCCATTGCCGTTTCCGTAGCATTCCTGCTTGCGACCGGGTCTGCGCACGCCCAATCCACGGCGATTGCAAAGCTCGAAACAGCGGGCGGCCAGAGCGCCGGGACCGTCATGCTACGTCAAACGCCCAACGGCGTTCATGTCCTCATCGACGTGCAGAACCTGCCCGCCGGGATTCACGGGTTCCATGTCCATGAGACGGGACAGTGCCAGCCGGACTTCAAAGCGGCAGGGGGGCATTACGCTCCGGCGGGCAAGAAGTACGGGTTCTACACGGAAGGCGGGCCTCACGCGGGCGACCTGCCTAATATCCACGTCTCGCAGAGCGGAGCCGTTCGGGTCGAATATTTCGCGCCGGGTCTGAGCCTGGAGAAGAACGCGAAGAACACCGTGCTCGACGAGGATGGATCGGCTATCATCATCCACGCCCAGCCCGACGACTATACCTCGCAGCCTGCGGGCGATGCGGGCGACAGGATTACGTGCGGCGTGATCGAAAGCACCACGCAGAGCGCGAGCCAGTAAGCAGGCGAGCGGCATGACCCGAAAGCGGCGCACCGATGACGAAGAAGCCCGGCTGACCGCCCTGCCCGGCGTGCCGAAAACGCCGCAGGGCTGGCGGACGGCGGGGTTGGCCGTCCTCGCCGTCATCGTGGCTGTCGTGCTGGCCCTGCGCTGGATCGGCTAGCAGCCGCCCTCAGGCGACCTCGATCACGATCTTGCCGGTGGCCTCGCCCGCTTCCAGACGCCTGTGGGCGTCCGCGATCTGTGATAGCGGGTAGGCGCTGTCGATCACAGGCTTGAGTTTGCCTTCGGCGACGAGGCCCGCGGCGCGGCGCATGATCTCGCCATGGGCCTCGCGCCCGACGCCGGACAGCATCGGGATCAGCATAAAGATGGCGTGCAGGGACAGGCCCTTGATGTGCATGGGCGTGAGGTCCACCTGATATTGCGAGACGATGACGGCGACATGGCCCGTGTCGCGAACGGCCTCGAAGCAGGCCGCGAAATTATCCTTGCCCGTCGTATCGAAGACGATGTCGAAGCCCTTGCCGCCGGTCAGGCGCTGCGCGGCCTGGCCGAGGGTCTCCTGCCGGTAGTTCACGACCTCGTCCGCGCCGAGGCTGCGCGCAAGGTCGGCCTTCGCCGGCGACGATGCCGTGGCCACGACCCTTGCCCCGCGCACCTTCGCGAGCTGAACCGCGACATGGCCGACGCCTCCCGTTCCGCCGAGCACCAGCACGCTGTCTCCCGCCTTGACTTGCGCGCGGTCCAGCCCTTCCCACGCCGTGATCGTGACGAGGGGCAGCGCGGCCGCCTCCTGGAACGACAGGCTCACCGGTTTGTGCGCGAGCAGTCGCGCGTCGGCGGCGATATATTCCGCGTAGGTTCCGCCCACGCCCTTGACCCCGCCCGCGCAGCCATAGACCGCGTCGCCAACGGCGAAGCCGTGAACGCCTTCGCCCAGCGCCTCGACGGTGCCCGCCAGATCGCAGCCGAGCACGGCGGGCAGATCCGGCGATATTCCGGGACCGCTGGCGCGGATCTTGTAATCGACGGGGTTCACGCTGGCCGCCGCGATGCGGACCAGGACCTCGCCCGCCTTCGGTTGCGGTGTGGGCACGTCCGCCGCCTCGAACACGTCCGGGCCGCCGAAACTTCTGATCACATAAGCTTTCATCATCGCCTCCTTGATGTGGGGAGGACCATAGGGCAAGATTGAAATCCGCGTAAGTACGGTGTTTTTTGTGCAGTAGTATCTTTTTGATACCCATGGAGGCGGCCAATGCGTCACACCTGCTACGACGACAATGAGGGCTGTCCGGTCGAGGCCACGTTGGAGGTGATCGGCGGCAAGTGGAAGGGCGTGATCCTCTACCACCTCGTGGACGGCAAGCGCCGGTTCAGCGAGTTCCGCAGGCTGCTGCCCAACGTCACGCAGCGGATGCTGACCAATCAGCTCCGCGAGCTGGAGCGCGATGGCGTCGTTCACCGCAAGGTCTATGCCGAGGTGCCGCCGCGCGTGGAGTATTCCCTGACCGAGTTCGGGCGAACGCTTACCCCCATCATCCACTTGATGCGGGACTGGGGCCGCGATTATCTGAGCCGCATGGCGACGCAAGCGGCGGGCGATGCGCCCGCCGCAAAGGCCGCGAAGAAGAAAAAATAAAAAACCCCGGCCGAGCCAACGGCCGGGGTTTCAGTCGCAAAGGTGCGGCGCCTATTGATGCGCCAGCACCGCGAGGATGAGCAGCGCCACGATGTTCGTGATCTTGATCATCGGGTTGACCGCCGGGCCCGCCGTATCCTTGTAGGGATCGCCCACGGTATCGCCGGTCACGGCCGCCTTGTGCGCGTCCGAGCCCTTGCCGCCATGATGGCCATCCTCGATGTACTTCTTGGCGTTGTCCCACGCGCCGCCGCCCGAGGTCATCGAGATGGCGACGAACAGGCCCGTGATGATCGTCCCGAGCAGCATCGCACCGAGCGCCGAGAAGGCGGCGGACTTGTCGGCGACCCAGCCGATGACGAGGAAGATGACGATGGGCGAGAGCACCGGCAGAAGCGAGGGCACCACCATTTCCTTGATGGCGGCCTTGGTGAGCATATCGACCGCCGCGCCGTAATCCGGCTTCTGCGTGCCCTTCAGGATGCCGGGCTTCGCCTTAAATTGCCGGCGCACTTCCTCGACGATCGAACCGGCCGCGCGGCCCACCGCCGTCATGCCCATCGCGCCGAACAGATAGGGCAGCATGCCGCCGAACAGCAGACCCACCACCACATACGGGTTCGAGAGCGAGAAATCGACGGTCACGCCCTTGAAGTATGCGAACTCGGTCGCGCCTTGCGCATTGGCCCGCGTGATGAAGTACCGCAGGTCTTCCGTATAGGCGGCGAACAGCACGAGCGCGCCGAGGCCCGCCGAGCCGATGGCATAGCCCTTCGTCACCGCTTTCGTGGTGTTGCCAACGGCGTCGAGCGCGTCGGTCGTCTTGCGGACTT
>CAZNAH010000046.1:6051-9457 GCA_964570735.1 uncultured Hyphomicrobiaceae bacterium
CGGCAGGTCGGCCATCTCCGCGATGCCGCCCGCATTGTCCGTGACGGGGCCGAAGGCGTCGAGGGCGACGATCATGCCGGCGAGCGCCAGCATCGTCGTGACCGCGATGGCGATGCCGTAGAGGCCAGCCAGATTGAACGCCCCGATGATGCCCGCGATGATGACGAGCGCCGGAAGCGCGGTCGCCTCAAGGGAGATGGCGAGCCCCTGGATGACGTTCGTGCCGTGGCCCGTCACGGAGGACTGCGCGATGGAGCGCACGGGGCGGTAGCCCGTTCCGGTGTAATATTCGGTGATGATGACGATGAGCGTGGTCACCGCCAGGCCGATCGCGCCGCACCAGAAGAGGTCGAGGCCGGTGAACGAAACGCCCGTCGCGGCAAGCTGGGTGTCCATGCCGATCAGCAGGCTGGTGACCGGATAGAGCGCCGCGAGCGAGAGCACGCCCGTCGCGATGAAGCCCTTGTAGAGCGCGCCCATGATCGAGCCGCCGGACCCGAGCCGCACGAAGAACGTGCCGATGATCGAGGTGACGACGCAGGCCGCGCCGATGGCCAGCGGATAGAGCATCACCTGCGAGAGAAACTGGGGATCGCCCGCGAAATAGATCGTGGAGAGCACCATGGTCGCGACCACGGTCACGGCGTAGGTTTCGAACAGGTCCGCCGCCATGCCCGCGCAGTCGCCAACATTGTCGCCGACGTTGTCCGCGATGGTCGCGGGGTTGCGCGGGTCGTCCTCGGGGATGTTCTTCTCGACCTTGCCGACGAGATCGCCGCCGACGTCCGCGCCCTTCGTGAAGATTCCGCCGCCGAGACGCGCGAAAATCGAGATGAGCGATGCGCCGAAGCCGAGCGCGACGAGCGCGTCCACCACCACGCGGTCAGACGGGCTGTATCCGGCGAGCTGCGTCAGGATGCCGTAATAGACGGCGACGCCCAGCAGCGCGAGCCCCGCGACGAGAAGCCCGGTCACGGCACCCGCCTTGAACGCGATGGAAAGCCCTTCCGCCAGCCCTTTCGATGAGGCTTGGGTGGTGCGCACATTCGCCCGCACCGAAACGAGCATGCCGATGAAGCCCGCCGCGCCCGACAGAACGGCCCCGATCAAAAATCCGATCGCGACTGGAATGGACAGGAGAAGCGCGACGATGACGAAAATCACCGCGCCGACGATGGCGATGGTCTGATACTGACGCGTCAGATAAGCGCGCGCGCCTTCCTGAATGGCGGCGGCGATCTCCTGCATCCGCGCATTGCCCGCACTGGCCGCGAGCAGCGACCGCGTCGTCAGCGCGCCATAAACGATAGACAGCGCGCCGCACGCAATGATGATCCAAAGCAGTTGGTCCATGGGTCTGAAATCCTAGACGTGAGGTGAGGCGGGTGAATTCTGTTGTTTTCCGCCGAGAGACGGCACGCACCGAGCAAAGCCCCGGCAATAAGCCGGCCGGACATTAGGAAAATTGGTGTGACTGCGCAACTGGCTATTGGGCGCGAGATGCGGGTGCCGCTCCGCGCGAAATGCACAGAAGAAGCAGCAAATGTGGCGTGTCCGACATATCAACCGGCCGACAGTATGATATGACTTCACGGCAAGTTCTGGAGAAGACAAAACTCGAATGTCTAAGGTCGCCATCCTCGCCCTGGCCGTGGTTGCGGCCTTTGCGCTTACCGCGTTTCCTGCTCGCAGCGAGCCGATGGAAATCAAGTTCGCGCATGTCGGCGGCGCGGGCTCGCTCTACTGGGTCTCGGCTGAGGAATTCGCACGGCGTGCGAACGCGATGCTGGGCGGCATGGCGACAGTCAAGGTTTATCCCAAGAGCCAGCTTGGCAGCGACAGCGCTGTTCTCAAAAAGCTGCTGACCGGCGAGGTTCACCTGTCGGTCATCGGCACGCCCATGTCATCCGTCGCGGATGAGTTCGGCGTGTTCGAGATGCCTTTCCTCGTTCGCGACCGCGCACATGTGAAGCGCTTCCGCGAAAGGCTTTTGCACGGCTATCTCAGCCCGGCCGCGCGCCGGAAAGGCTATCTCACGCTGGGGATGTGGGAACTCGGTTTCCGCCATATCACGAACAATGTACGCCCCATCGAAGGGCCAGACAGTCTGAAAGGCGTCCGTTTGCGCGTGCCTGCGGGGCCTTGGCGCACGAAGATGTTCGAAGCCTATGGCGTGAAAACCACGACGCTTGAATTCAAGGATGTCTATCCGTCCATCGCGGCGGGCACGATCGACGGGCTCGAAACTCCGCTCGATTTGATCTACAGCGCCAATATTCACGAAATCCAGAAGTATGTAACGCTGTCATACCACCTTTATTCGCCCGCCTTCTTCATCACAGGGCTTGCGACCTACTCGAAGCTTCCGGCGCCTGTGCGCACAGTTCTGGCGGAAGTCGGTCGCGAGATGCAGGATTGGGTTCTGGCGAAGGCAGCGGAAATCGATGCGGAGTTGCTTAAGAAGTTCGGTCCCGCCATACAAATCAACGAGGCGGACCGGTTCGCCTTCACGATCCATAGCCTGCCGATCTATCAGGAGTTCGTGAGCACCCTGCCGGCGGCAAAAGCCATGGTCCGGATGATTTTCGAGTCTGATCCCTCTGCGATGCCGAGCGCCGAACTGAAGCCTGCGGACGAAGCCGGCGCGAGCGGCCTGCAAAGTGGCTGGAAGCCGGTCAATCCCTAGGCCCGCTCCAGAGGAGCGGGATTTGCCCGAAGCCAGCTCAGAACCTCACCCGCATGCCGGTCCGGCGGGAAAACCGGATAGAAGACATGCTCGATGACGCCGGCCGACAAGACGAGCGTGATCCGCTTCAGCAAGGTTTGCCCGTTCACCTCGAAAACCGGCAAGCTGAGGGCCTGCTGAAGCTGCAAGCCCTCGTCGCTCAAAATCGGGAAAGGCAGGTGCAGCCGTTCTACAACCTCCCGCTGGAATGCGGTCGATTGGGTGCTGAGGCCGAAAACAGCCGCGCCTTCGGCTTGAAGCTCGGCGTAATGGTCTCGGAAGGCGCAAGCCTGCGGCGTGCAGCCGCGCGCACCGGGAATTTCGTCCCAGGCTTCGCTGAAGCGCGGCTCGCCGGGCACCGCCGTGCGGGGATAGGCGTAAACGACGGTCCGACCTGCTAGCGCGGAAAGATCGACCGCGCCGCCTTGCGTGGAGGGCAAGGCCGGGGCCGGAACCGGCAGCCCCGGTAGATGGCGCGCCGCGCCGTCATCTTCCGGCGCCGGCAGATCGTCCGGCAGCTTGTAGGGGTCGTAAGGCTGCATGGTCAGCCCTTCTCGCGCAAAAGGCGGCTCTTCTGCCGCTGCCAGTCGCGCGCCTTTTCCGTCTCGCGCTTGTCGACCTTGCGCTTGCCGCGCGCCAGGCCGAGCTGCACCTTGGCGATGCCGCGTTCGTTGAAGTAGA
>CAZNAH010000046.1:9467-9759 GCA_964570735.1 uncultured Hyphomicrobiaceae bacterium
CCAGTTCGAGCTTCGCGCGTCCCCGGTCGTTAAAATAGATGCGCAGCGGAATGAGCGTCATGCCCTCGCGCTGAACCGCGCCGATCAGCTTGTTCGCCTCGCGCTTATGCAGAAGGAGCTTGCGCGGCCGCCGCGTCTCGTGGTTGAGCCGGTTGGCTTGCAGATATTCGGGGATGTAGGCGTTGATGAGGAAGATCTCGCCGCCCTGGTCCGTGGCGTAGGACTCGGCGATGTTCGCCTTACCCATGCGCAGGGACTTCACTTCCGAGCCTTCGAGAGCGATCCCGGCCTC
>CAZNAH010000046.1:9769-17627 GCA_964570735.1 uncultured Hyphomicrobiaceae bacterium
GAACGTGTCGTCGATGAAATAGGAGAAGCGCGCCTTGCGGTTCTCCGCGACGACCTTGCGAACGGATGTAGGCGCGGGGCTCGGCATGAGCGTCAGGCCGCCTGCCTCTGGAGCAGGCCGAGCTTGTCGAGCGCGGCATCGACGGCCGCTTTCGCGGGTTCGGAGAGCGGCACCAGGGGCAGCCGCGTATCGGCGTTGCAGAGGCCAAGCCGCGACATGGCGTATTTCGCCGGGCCGGGGTTGGTTTCCACGAACAGCGCTTCGTGCAGCGGCATGAGCTGATCGTGAAGCGCGAGCGCGCGGCGGAAATCCCCCGCGAGACAGGCGTTCTGGAACTCCGCGCACAATCGCGGCGCGACGTTGGAGGTGACCGAAATGCAGCCATGCCCGCCATGGGCCATGAAGGCGAGCGCGGTGGCGTCTTCTCCCGAAAGCTGGTTGAAGCCCTCGCCCATCTCCGCGCGCTGCTGGCTGGCCCGCACCGGGTTGGCGGTCGCGTCCTTCACGCCCGCGATCGAGGGCAGCTTGAACAGGCGCGCCATGGTCGCGACCGACATGTCGATCACGCTGCGGCCGGGAATATTGTAGATGATGATGGGGATGGAAACGGCCTCGCTGATGGCCTTGTAATGCTGGTAGAGACCTTCCTGGGTCGGCTTGTTGTAATAAGGGGTCACCACCAGCACGCCGCTCGCCCCCGCGCGCTCGGCATGGCGGGCGAGCGCGATCGCCTCGCGCGTGCTGTTCGAGCCTGCGCCCGCAACGACAGGCACGCGGCCCTTGGCGGCGGCAATCGTCACCTCGACGACCTTCTCATGCTCGTCATGGCTCAGCGTGGGCGATTCCCCCGTCGTGCCGACCGGCACGAGCCCGTGGGTGCCGGACTGGATCTGGAATTCGATTATCCGCGCCAGCGCGTCGTAATCGACTTCGCCGCTGTCGAACGGCGTCACGAGCGCTGTGAAAGATCCCTTGAACATGGAAAGCATCCTCGACCGTGTTGCGTTGATCTTCGCCACAGTTCAGCGGGGCTGGCAAGGCTTGACGCTCACATTTCGCGCCTGCGGGTGTGCCGTGGCCGTAACGCCTTGTTACGCACATTCGGCCAAAACGCGAAAACCCTGGAAACAGGATCGGCGTTGAGGTGTCATGCTAATGCCGGATTTGTCGCGATGTTGGCCAACATGTGACACACTCCGTCGGCGGAAAATGTCCAGCATCTCCATAGTCTGAAAAGCCCCGAAGCTTGAGGCGCAATGGCTTACAGAACATCGTCTCCCACGCCGGAGGACCGCGTCATCACCGGAAAGCGACCCTTGACCTTCCTCAAAGCGAGCCTGATCGGCATCATCCTGGCCTTTGTCGGGGTTCTTCTGCTGCCGATGATCGTCGGCAAGAAGATGCCGCAGGTGCCCGTCGGCTCGGACCGCGAGTTTGCGCGCCTGGAGGAAAAGACACCCTACCCGCGCGATCCCGAGCCTGCGCCCAAGGCGGACGAGCCCGCCCCGAAGAGCGAAAGCCCGGCCGATACGGCTCAAGACCCTGAGCCTGCCGATGCTACAGCCGAGGCTGAAGCCGCAGCGGGCGACGATGACAGCGCCGGAGCCGAAAAGGCCGAAGACGATGCCAGCCTGGCCGGCGAGCAGGACGCCAGCGAGCCGTCCGGCAGCGCCGCCGCACCGGCTCCCGTGCTGGCGCGCGACGACTATCCATTCCCGCGCACCTTCTCCAAGGAGGAGATGGACGAAGCGCTCAAGCCGCTTCTCACCTATACGCTGGCGGAAGCCGACGAGAAGGCCCTGAAAGACGTGCTGGCCCTTCTCGACAAGCGGAAATTCCAGGACGCCCGCTCCGCCATACCGAAGATCGGAAACGAGGCTGCGCGGAGCTTCGCGACATGGCAATATCTGCGCCTCGCCGATCTTGGCGCGACCGCATCGGAAATCGAATCCTTCGTCGAGCAGAACCCGCTCTTCCCCTCCGAAAGGACGCTCGCCGCGCGCCTTGAGACCGCATTGTTCTGGAACAACGCGCCGCCGGCGAAGATCGCGAAATTTCTCGGCGACAGGGAACCTGAAACCGGCCTTGGCCGCGCGCTGAAGGGCCAGCTCTACCTCACCGTCGGTGACCGCGACACGGGGGTCTCGCTCATCCGCTCGGTCTGGCGCACCAGCGCGCTCGACGGACCGCTCAAGGAGAAGTTCCTCGCGCGCTTCAAGGACCACTTGACGGATGAGGATCACGCGCTCCGCGACAAGGCGCTGGAGTTCGAGCGCACGAAAGACAAGGTGAGCCTCCCCGTGCCCCCCGCCGCCAAGCGCGGCGTGACGCGCAGCCAGAAGGGACGTTCGCTCAGCAAGAAGGCGCGCGGCACGAAGAAGAAGCGCAAGCGCCCGGCCAGGAAGAAAAAGAACGGTCAGCAGAGCGAACTGGTGAGCCCAGGGTCGCGCTTCGCGGGATTGGCGGCCGAACTGGCCCGCGCGGTCGTTCCATCGGCGGAAGCCGCCCCGCGCAAGACCAACGCGCCAGGGCAAGCTCCCCTGCCCGAACGCAGGCCCGAAGACACCCCGCCGGACGAATCCGCTGGCATCGCGCTGCCCGAGCGCCGCCCGGACGCGACCGTGAAAGCGGAGCCCGAGAAGGCGCCCGCCACCGCGCAGGACAAGGCCGCCGAGAACGCCGTCGCTCTGAAAAAGGAACTCGCGGTCGCCCCGGCACGGCTCTATGCCCGCGTGCGCCAGCTCCGCCGCACGAACAAGGAACGCAAGGCGTGGAGCCTGATCCGCTCTATGCCGCCCGAGATTTCGGACCTGATCGCGCCGGAAGACTGGTGGGGCGAGCGCCGCATTCATGTCCGCGATGCGCTCGATCAGGGCCAGTATCGCACCGCTTATGCCATCGCCTCCGGGCGCGGTCCGCTCACGGGCGAGGCGCTTTCTGAGGCGGAATTCCTGGCGGGCTGGATCGCCTATCGCTTCCTCGAAGACCCGGAACGCGCGGAGCGTCACTTCCTCGCCTCGAAAACCGCGGATGCCTTGCCGCGCGACGTGGCCCGCGGCGCCTATTTCCTCGGCCGCGTGAAGAGAGACCTCAACAGGTCCGCCGAAGCCGATGCCGAATTTGCCGAGGCGGCCCAGCACTATTTCACCTATTACGGCCAGCTCGCCCATCAGGCGCGCACGGAGGAGGTGGCGTGTCAGTTCCGCTCGCCGCCGCGGCCCGAGGCGGACGCCATCCGCGCCTTCAACGAAAGCAACGCCGCCCGCGCCGTCATGATCGCGAAGCAGCTCGGCCTCGACCGCGAATTGCGCGCGCTTCTCGTCGGCTTCGCGCGCGAGATCAAGGACCCCGTGCAGATGACGCTCGCCTTCGAGCTGATGCGCCGGGTTGCCCAGCCGAACTTTGTGGTGCGCGTGGCGAAGATCGCGCTGAACAGGGGGCTGCCGGTCGATATCTACAGCTTCCCGCGCCTGCTGCCCGAATTCGAGGCGCTGGGCGACAGCAAGGCGGTGGAGCACGCGCTGCTGCACGCTCTCACCCGTCAGGAGAGCGAATTCAACGCGGGCGCTGTCAGCCCCGCCGGCGCGCGTGGCCTGATGCAGCTCATGCCGGCTACCGCCCGCCTCGTCGCCTCCCAGAACAAGGTCAAATACGAACTGCCACGCCTGACCACCGACCCGGCCTACAATGTCCAACTCGGGGCAGCCTTCCTCAACCGGCTGATTGCCTCCTATGAGGGCTCTTATCTTATGGCGGTTGCGGCCTATAACGCCGGGCCGGGGCGCGTGCGCGGCTGGCTCAAGGAATTCGGCGACCCGCGCAAAGCCGATGTGGACCCCGTCGACTGGATCGAGCGCATTCCCTTCACCGAAACCCGCAATTACGTCCAGCGGGTGATGGAGGGCTTGCAGCTCTATCGCTGCCGGTTCGAGAAGGCGCAAACCCCCGTGCTGCTCGTCCGGGATCTCCATCGCGGACGGGCGGACATCCCTGCCACGATACAGGCCGGCGCGGCGAATTGAAGCCCCGCGCGTTCCAGCGAGCAAACCCCATGATCGAAAGCGCTCTCGACCTGCCCACCGCCGCCGCGACAGGCGAATGGGAGGATGTCTTCTACCGCAGCCACGACGACCTGCTTCTCTACGCCCGCGCCTACGGCCTCGAAAACCTGGCGAACCGGGCCGCGCTCTGCATTCCGGGGCTGACGAGGAATTCCAGGGACTTCCATCGCCTTGCGCTGGCACTGGCGCAGCACCCCACCCATCCGCGCCGCGTCTACTGTCTCGATCTGCGGGGACGAGGCCGCTCCGAGCGTGATGCGAACTGGCGGAACTACTCGCCCTTCACCGAGCTGCTCGACGTCATCAATTTCATCGTGGTGCATGGCCTGTCGGACCTCGCGGTGATCGGCACATCGCGCGGCGGAATCATCGGGATGCTGCTCGGCGTGGTGCGGCCGTCCGCACTCGGCTGCCTCGTGCTCAACGACATCGGGCCGGTGATCGAGACCTCAGGGCTGGCGCGCATCCTGGGCTATGCCGGGAAAATCCCCGTCCCGCGCGACTGGGACGAGGCGACGCGCCTCGTGCGGGACATGAACAAGCGGCAGTTCACCGCGCTGTCCGACGACGATTGGCAGGAGCTGGCGCGGCAATGGTTCGACGAAAGCGAGGGCCGCCCGGCCGCCTCTTACGACGCCAACATCGGCAAGGCGCTTTCGGAAATCGATATCTCGAAGCCGATCCCGGAGATGTGGCCTCATTTCGATGCGGCCCCCGACAAGCCCGTGCTGGTATTGCGGGGCGAGAACTCGGATATTCTGTCGGCCGGCACGGTTCAGGCCATGCAGGCCCGGCGCAGGAACGTGACGGCCTACACCATCCAGGGCGAAGGCCACGCGCCGCTGCTGCGCGATCCGTTCAGCATCCGCCTGATCTCGGATTTTCTTGCTGCACAGGACCAGGGCACGATCCGCCGCCCGCCCGTGCCGCAACCCCGGCCCGCAGCCTGATCATCCGGCAACCGCCGGACGCGAACCGCAATCTGGCTTTCACCGCACACGCGGTCTCAAGGGGAATCAGGGGGAAACGGTGTAGACGGTCCGCTTGGCCGCGACGCTCACCTCTTCGGTCGATCCCGACCGCGGAAGCATGTCCGCCTCGATCACGGAAGTTTCCAGCTTGAAGCCTTTGGGGAGCCTCTCGCTGAGGGCTTTCACGTGATCCGCCGTATGGGCTGTCGCCAGCACGCCGTCCACGGTGATGACCGTATCGGTCACGATGACGGTCCCCTGTTGCAGCAGCGTGAGAATATTGAGCGAGAGCTTGGCCGCCTCCACCCAGTCCTTGGGCGCGCCGAGCGCCAGCGCCATGCTGTTTGTGACGTGGAACGAGCCGAACAGGGACTTCGCATAGACGAAGACATCCTGATCGAGTTCAAGCGGGACATGGCCGCTCAAGCTCACGCTGCCGGCCTGCATCTGGGCAAGCCAGACGAATGGGCTGACCGATGGCGGTTTCAGGGCGACCTCACCGAGAACGACGCCGTTCGGCACCTCCTCGCGCAGCTTCTGCTGCATGAGCTTGAAGTCCTGCTCGGTCTTGGCGGCGCCCTCGAATGAAACCTGATTGTCGCGCAGATGCGCCGTGCCGCTCTCCAGCTTGGCGAGCTGGCGGAGCGCGAAATTCATGCCCGCAAGCCAGTCGTCGCGGTTCGGGACGTTTGCATTGACCTTCGCCTTGTCCACGAAATTCGAACCGGGGAACGTCGCGGCGATCACGCCCTGGATGGTTTTCTTGTCCTCGTCGGAGGGGACATGTCCTCGCAGGGTGATCGTCCCGTCTTCCTTGACGATCCGGCTGACATAGGGCTTTGTGCTCGTCTCGGCAGGCTCCTGCTCGGGCTTCACGGGTTGCCCGGCATTGGCCGGCGCGGCGTCGCGCGGCTCCGCCGGGTACGGCTTCTGCTGCGCTTCGAGATCGATAGGGCGCACGGATGAGCCTGATGAGCCGCCCGGCCAGGATGCGATCGGAAGGGCGAGCGCGGGTACGGCCAGGGCGAGCGACAGCCCCATCACTGCGGACCGCATGCGGGCTGTTCCCGAATAGGCCCCCCACGACTTCAGAAAAGACATAAGCGCGAAAAGCATGCGCTTCCCATGCATTGATAAGCCGATCCGTTAGGCCACCCTAAGGCTGGACGCCTCGCTCGGCCGCGTGTGTATCCAGAACTGCAACTGCACGGTAATCGACCGGAACTGATGCAAGGCGGCACCAATCGCCCGCGTGCAGAACTTTAAAGGAGAGTTTTCCATATTCCAAGCGCCAGATGCTTTTTTGACCGACTTTTTCGGCCGCAAGCCAAGCTTTGGCCGGATTTGGCCTTGGAATTAGAAAGAAAAAAGCCCCGCCGAGGCTGGCGGGGCGTGTCGGGTCACTCCGCGGCGCGGATGCGGGCCATATCCTGGTCGCTCACATGCGGCTGGGGTCCCTGCCCGGGCGCGGGACCGGTCTGCGGCAGGGCTTTGCTGGCGGCCTTGTTGCGCTCCGCCAGGATCAGTTCGTCGCGATGGACCGCGACGCGGCGAAGCTGGCTGATCATCCCGCCCGTGCCCGCCGGGATCAGGCGGCCGACGATCACGTTCTCCTTCAGGCCGTCAAGCGTATCCGCCTTGCCGTTGAGCGCGGCTTCGGTGAGGACGCGCGTCGTTTCCGGGAACGAGGCCGCCGCGCTGAAGGAGCGCGTCTGCACGCTCGCCTTCGTGATGCCAAGCAGCACCGGCGTTCCGCTGGCCGGGCGCCCGCCCGCCGCCTCCACCTGGGCGTTGACTTCGTCGAATTCGAGCTTGTCCACCTGCTCGCCCTTCAGATACTCGGTGTCGCCCGCATCGCTCACCTCGATCTTCTGGAGCATCTGGCGCACGATCACTTCGATGTGCTTGTCGTTGATCGTAACGCCCTGGAGCCGGTAGACGTCCTGGATCTCGTTGACGAGGAACGAGGCCAGCTCCTCCACGCCCTTGATGGCCAGGATGTCGTGCGGGGCCGGGTTTCCGTCCAGAATGAACTCGCCCTTCTCGATCCGGTCGCCCTCCTGCACCGAAAGGTGCTTGCCCTTGGGCAAGAGATATTCAACCGGGTCGAGCCCCTCCTCGTCCGGCTGGATGAGCACGCGGCGCTTGTTCTTGTAGTCGCGCCCGAAATGCACCGTGCCCGAAATCTCCGCGATGATCGCGTGATCCTTCGGACGGCGCGCCTCGAACAGCTCGGCCACGCGCGGCAGACCGCCCGTGATGTCGCGGGTCTTCGCGCTTTCAAGCGGGATACGCGCGAGCACGTCGCCAGCCTTGACCTTCTGGCCCGGCTCGACCGAGAGGATCGCCTCCACCGACAGGAGATAGCGCGCCTCGCCGCCGCGTTGCAGTTTCAGCGCCTTGCCGCCCGGTGCATCCTTGATGACGATGGCGGGCCGCAGGGCCGATCCCTTCGGATTGGCGCGCCAGTCCACGATGACGCGGTTGGTGATGCCGGTCGTCTCGTCGGACTGCTCGTTCATGGACACGCCTTCGAGCAGGTCCTCGAACTCGATCACGCCATCGACCTCGGTGATGATCGGGCGGGTGTAGGGGTCCCACTCCGCAAGCCGCTGGCCGCGCTTGATGGTATCGCCGTCGTCCACCTTGAGGTGGGCGCCCTGCGGCACCTTGTAGGTCGCGCGCTCCTTGCCGTCCTCGTCGAGCACGACGACCGCCTGGTTGCGGCCCATGGCCACGAGGCGGCCCTGGCTGTCGCGCGAGGCGTGACGGTTCTTGATCTTGATCTTGCCCGCGAAGTTCGATTCGATGAACGAGCTGTCCACC
>CAZNAH010000046.1:17736-18029 GCA_964570735.1 uncultured Hyphomicrobiaceae bacterium
GTTCACCGGCGTGCCGCGCGCGAGGTCTCGGCCATAGCATTTGCCGCAGATGCCGTTTTTCGTCTCGCAGGTCAGCGCGGAGCGGATGCGGACCTCCTGCACCTGGGCTTCTTCCAGGGCACGGGCGTGGGTTTCCTCGATGAGATCGCCGGCTTTCACGATGATCTCGCCCGTGGCGGGCGCCACGACATCGTCGGCGGGCGTGCGGCCAAGCACACGATCGCCGAGCGAGACGACCACCTCGCCGGCATCGACGACCGCGGTCACCTTGATGCCCCGGTCCGTGCCGCAGT
>CAZNAH010000046.1:18108-19194 GCA_964570735.1 uncultured Hyphomicrobiaceae bacterium
CTTTGCGCGCGCCGTGCGTCGAGTTGAAGTATTCGAGAACCGTCAGCCCCTCCTTGAAGTTAGAGATGATCGGGCTCTCGATGATCTCGCCGGAAGGCTTGGCCATCAGGCCGCGCATGCCAGCGAGCTGCTTCATCTGGGCGGGCGAGCCGCGCGCACCGGAATGGGACATCATCCAGATGGAGTTGATCGGCCGCTGCCGCCCCGTGTCGTCCTTGCGGACGGCGGAGATGCGGCCCATCATCTCCTCGGCGATGCGATCGGTGCATTTCGCCCAGGCATCGACGACCTTGTTGTACTTCTCCATCTGCGTGATGAGGCCGTCATTGTACTGGTTTTCGTATTCGCGCACGCGGTCCTGCGTCTCGGCGATGATCTTCTCCTTCGTCTCCGGAACGAGCATGTCGTCCTTGCCGAAGGAGATGCCCGCCTTGTAGGCGTGGTGGAAGCCGAGCGCCATGATGCGGTCGCAGAAGATGACCGTCTCCTTCTGGCCGCAGCCGCGGTAAACCGCGTCGATCATGCGTGAGATGTTCTTCTTCGTGAGCAGCTTGTTCACGAGGTCGAAGCCGACTTCTGGATGTTTCGGCAGAAGCTCGCCGAGGATGAGCCGGCCGGGCGTCGTCTCGTAGACCTGGGAGACGGGGTTGCCGTCCGCGTCCACGGTGCGGTAGCGGCCCTTCACCTTGGCGTGCAGGCTCACCGCCTTCGCTTCGAGCGCGTGATGCACCTCCGCGATGGAGCCGAACACCATGCCCTCGCCCGGCTCGTTGTCCATCACGAGCGACAGGTAGTAGAGGCCCAGCACGATGTCCTGGCTCGGCACGATGATCGGGCTGCCGTTCGCCGGATGCAGGATATTGTTCGTGGACATCATCAGCACGCGGGCCTCAAGCTGCGCTTCGAGGCTGAGCGGCACGTGCACAGCCATCTGGTCGCCGTCAAAGTCCGCGTTGAAGGCCGCGCAGACCAGCGGATGAAGCTGGATCGCCTTGCCTTCGACCAGCACCGGCTCGAACGCCTGGATGCCGAGGCGGTGCAGCGTCGGCGCGCGGTTCAGCAGCACCGGGTGCTCGCGGATCACCT
>CAZNAH010000047.1:0-5470 GCA_964570735.1 uncultured Hyphomicrobiaceae bacterium
AGCGTCTCCGGCACGGCGATGGCGTAGGCGAGCGTCGTCGTCTTCACGAGGTTGACGAGATTGCTCGTGAGCGCGGGCAGGCACACCCGGATGGCGAGCGGCAGGGTGACGAGGCGGAACACCTGCGTGCCGCGGAAGCCTAGCGATTGCGCCGCCTCCGTCATGGTGCGCGGCACCGCCTCGATGCCCGACCGGAAGATCTCGATGTTGAACGCGCCCGCGAAGAAGGACAGCGAGATCGCCGCCCAGGTGAAGCTGCCGAACAGCGGCGCGGGCACGCCGTATTCGTTCGGCACGCGCGGCAGAAGCGGCCCCAGCGCGAAATAGAAGAAGTAGAGCTGCACGAGCGGCGGCGTGTTGCGGAAGAACTGGATATAGCCCTGCGCGAGGCTGCGCAGGAAAACGAGGCGCGACATTTGCAGCCATGCGCCCGCGATGCCGATGGCGATGCTGGCTGCGATGCAGACGAGCGAAAGCTCGATCGTGTTCCACATGCCGCGCAGCAGCCGGGCGCGCTCAAACTCGTCCGTGAGGTGCACGAGGTTGATGCCGAAATCGCGGTCGAGCGCCGTGATGATCTCGGTGAACGTGTCCATCAGCTCCTCGGGCGCGCGCCTTGAGACCGGCGCGGGCTGCGCACGGCTGAAGCACGGAAAGGGGAAACCGCCTGCGGGAAGGGGCGGGACGCGGCGCGCGCCCCGCCTTCGTCATGTCTACTGCTTGGCCTTCGCGCTGGCTTCCTGGAGCCATTTGGTGTTCTGGCCGAGCCACTTCTTTTCGAGTTCAAGAAGCGTGCCAGAGGCAAGCCAGTCCTTCACCGTGTCCGCCATGAACTTGCCCCAAGCCCCATCCTTCTCGGAGAGCTTCACGGCGAGGCCCCACGGCGCGGGCTGCCATTCCTCAAGGACGATCACCTCGTAGTCCTTCCACTTGTCGCCTTCCGTCTGCTTCTTGTAGATCAGGAGAACGTCGTCATAGACGAAGCCGACGCACCGGCCGCCGAGCAGGGCCTGCTCGTTCTCCGGCACGCCCTTGAAGGCCACGAGGTCGCGGCCCGTGAACTCGGACTGCAAGCGGTTGTTGTAGAACGCGCCCTGGATCGCGCAGACCGGCTTGTCCTTGAGATCGGCCGCGGAGTTGATCTTGGCGGCCTTGTTCGCCAGGATCGCCACCCCGGAGGCGTAATAGCTCGGCTCGATGATGCCGACCACCTTCCGGCGGTCTTCGTTGTCGGTCATGGTGGCGATCACCAGGTCGATCTTGCCCTGCTCCAGGAACTGCATCCGGTTCGAGGCTACGACCGGCACCAGTTCGAGCTTGACCCCGAGACGCTTCGCGACGTCAGCCGCCATGTCGGGCTCCAGCCCCACGATCTGCCCCTGGGGGTTGAGAAAGCCGTAAGGCGGATAGTCCGCTTTCGTGCCGACGACCAGCGTGCCCTTCTTCTTGATGTCCTCAAGCGAATCCGCGGACACGGGCGCATGCCCTGCGACCATCGCGGCCAGCATCACGGCCCCTGCCATGAAGATGTTTCGAATCATTGAGGTGCTCCTTTTTGTGGGGATCGAAGCGAGAGTGGCGGCAAAGCCGATTTCCTATGCGCAGCGTGACGCACTCCTTGATCTTTAACAGCTTCCCGCCTCCTCACAAGGGCGTCTTTTGACGTAAGCTTGCCTTTGCATCACCAGCACAGCTGCGTTCATCCATAAAATTCCGGGTTTATCTTCAGGCCGGCGCCTGCTTTTAACGATAAACTAACGTCCGATTCGCAAGCCTCGACCGCGGGCACCCGTCCGGTTCGCGTTGCGCACTGCCGCATGGGCCGCCCGGCCGGCGTCCGCATCTTAAGGAGAGCCAACAGCCGTGATCGAAAATGCCAGCCTCGCGCAGTCATTCACGGTTTTCGGGGGGGCGTCGCTGCCGGCGCTCGCCGCGCTCTCGGGCATCGCGGCCGGCGCGCTCGCTGCGGCCGGCACGTTCTATGCACGCCAGCGCCACGCCGACCGGCGGGCCGGATTGCTGATGAACAGGCTTCAGGCCGCCGAGGCTCGCCTGGAGGAAGCGCGCGCCATCGCCCATGCCGAGCCGCAATGCTGCCTGGTTTGGGACGCAGACGAGGCGCGGCTCGCCCTGCATACCTTGCCCGCAGCATCGGGCGTTCCGGCGAAGCTCGCGCACATCCTGCGGTTTTCCGGCTGGCTCGAAGATGAAGCCGCCGCCCGGCTGGAGCAGAACCTCGACCGTTTGCGCAAGACGGGCCAGCGCTTCGTGCTCCGTTTCGCCACGCTGACAGGCGGCGCCATTGAGGCCGTTGGCTTCGTCTACGGCTCGCATCATCTCTTGCAACTGCGCGAGCTTGACCGCCGCGAGCCGGAAACGGCCCGGCTGATGGGCGAGGGCCGGCGTCTGCGCGAGGCGCTGCATCAGCGCGACGCACTTCTGAACGCGCTGCCCGTGCCGGTCTGGATCAGGGGGCCGAACGGCGAACTCGCCTGGGTTAACGCGGCCTATGCCCAGGCTGTGGAGGCGAAGGACGCCCACAAGGTGGTCGAAGCGCAGATCGAGCTGCTCGAAACCCGCCAGCGCCAGGACATCGAGAAAGCCGTCCGCACCAGGAATTCCTCGCGCCTCCGCGTCCAGACCGTGGTCGGCGGCGAGCGGCGTATCTATGATGTGCTGGCCCTGCCCCTGCCGTCAGCCAGCGCGGGCGCGGCTTTCGACGCGGCGCCGCTTGCCACCGCGCAGGGCGAGCTTGAAAAGCAGATGGCGGCCAATGCCCGCATGCTCGACCGCGTGACGACCGCAATCGCGGTGTTCGGCACCGGCCAGCGCCTCACCTTCTACAATGAGGCGGTATTGCAGGTGTGGGGCCTCGATGAGACGTGGCTGCGCGAAAAGCCCACCCTCGCGGAGTTCTTCGATCGCCTCCGCCAGCAGCGTCTGCTGCCGGAACAGGCGGATTACCGCAGATGGCGGGACGACCATATCGCCGCCTGCATCAACAACCGCCCCATCGACGAGTGGTGGCATCTGCCCGACGGCCGCACGATCCGCGCGATCACCGATCTCCCGCCGGACGGCGACATCACCTTCCTGTTCGACGACGTGACGGAGAAACTCGACCTCGAACGCAAATATCACGACCTGATCGCCGTGCAGCGCGAAACGCTCGACCACCTGCGCGAAGGCGTCGCCGTGTTCGGATCTGACGGGCGGCTGCGTCTGCACAATCCGTCCTTCCAGGCTCTGTGGGGCGTCGGGTCGGACGTGCTCGCCCGCGGGGTGCATCTCATGGAGATCATCGCGTTGTGCGAAAGCCAGGCCGACGACCGCACGCTCTGGGACGCGGCGCGGTCCGCCATCACGGGGATCAGCGACGAGCGACTCGCCTTCAGCGGCATTCTCGCGAGGCGCGACGGCACGCATCTCGCCTATGCCGGCATGCCGCTGCCCGACGGCGCGATGATGCTGACTTTCGTCGACATCACCGACAGCAAGCGCGTCGAAGAAGTGCTGATCGAGCGCAACGAGGCGCTGGAAGCCGCGGACCGGCTGAAAGGCGCGTTCCTGTCGCACATCTCCTATGAGCTGCGGACCCCACTCACATCCATCATCGGCTTCACGGACCTGCTCGGCGTGCCGCAGACGGGCCAGCTCAACCCGAAACAGCAGGAATATCTCCAGGATATCCGCACATCGAGCATGACACTGCTCAACATCATCAACGATATCCTCGACCTCGCCATTATCGACGCGGGGGTAATGGAGCTGAAGTTAGCGAGCACGCCCGCCCGCCGCGTCATCGAAGCCGCGGAACTCGGCGTGCGGGAGCGGCTCTCGCGGTCGAACATCGCGCTCGACGTTCATGTCGCGGACAATGTCAGCGAGGTTTACGCAGACGAACGGCGGCTGACCCAGGTTCTCTACAACCTGCTTTCCAATGCGATAGGGTTTTCGTCGGAAGGCGGCTCGATCACGCTCGGCTGCCGCCGCGAGGGGAGCATGATCGCATTCAGCGTTCAGGATACGGGCTGCGGCATCCCGGAAGAAGAGCAGGGCAACGTGTTCAACCGTTTCGAATCGCGCTCGCAGGGGTCGAAGCATCGCGGCGCGGGGCTTGGCCTGTCCATCGTGAAAAGCCTCGTCGAACTCCACAACGGCACGATCGACCTGCGCTCCACGCCGGGCGCCGGGACGACCGTCACGGTCCTCATTCCGGAGAAGGGCGCCAGTTCCGCCCGCGCCTTGAAGAGCCGCGCCGCCGGAGCCCTGCTCCACGATGCGGCCCCCTCGCCCTGACGCATAGCCCGACACAATTCCGGACGTTTCTTGACTTAGCGGAACAGGACTGGTTTTCCATATCCTTCGTCAGCGCAACCCGTTTTAAGCGACCATGACTGTATTTCACGTCCGCGGGGCGGACGGCCTCGGCGCTTTCGCAAGCCAGCTCGCCCCCTTCGTCTCTCGAACGGACCTCATCTCGCTGAGGGGCGAACTCGGCTCGGGCAAGACGACCTTCGCCCAGGCTCTGTTGCGCGGCCTCGGCGTCGCGGACGAGGTGACGAGCCCGACATACGCGCTCATCCACGAATTCCGCGCCGAAAAGGGCGATATCTTCCATTGCGATTTCTATCGGCTCGAAGGGCAGGACGGCCAGCTTCTCGGCCTGCCCGAGATGTTCGGCACGGGCATCGTCGTGGCGGAATGGCTCGACCACGTCATCGTCGCGCTGCCCGCTGACCGGCTCGACATCGAAATCTCGGGCACGGGCGAGGATCGCACGCTGTCGCTGACGCCGTATGGCGCGTGGGGGGGCAAGGCCGCCCGCTTCGCACAGATGCGCGCGTTTCTGACCACCGCCGGATGGGACGGCGCGTTCTGCACCCATATGCGCGGCGATGCCTCGTCGAAAACCTTCAGCCGCCTGGCCCGCGGGGGCGAGACGCGCGTGCTCATGGACTGGCCCGACCGGCCCGACGGGCAGCCGGTGCGCGAGGGAAAGACCTATTGCGAGCTTGTGCATCTCGCCCGTGATGGACGCCCCTTCCTGGCGGTCGGCCGTTTCCTGCGCGACGAAGCCGGGCTCGGCGCGCCCCGCGTTTTCGAAGCGGACCTCGACCGCGGCTTCCTGCTCGTCGAGGATTTCGGCGACGATGTCTTTCAGAGCCTCGCCGCGCAAGGGGCGGACATGGCCCCGCTATACCAGCTCGCAACGGATGCCCTGCTCGTCATCGGCAAGACCCCGCACGGCCCGGACCTCGGCTCATCGAACGGCGCGGCCTTCCGCCTGAGCCACTATTCCGCGTCCGTGCTCCAGGACGAGGCGAACCTGCTTCTGCAATGGTATTTCAAGCTCGTCGCCGGCTTCGATGCGCCGCGCGGCGCCCCGGATGAGTTCCACGCCTTGTGGGCTCCGCATCTGGCATGGCTGGAAACGCAACAACGCCATCTCGTGCTGCGCGACTATCAT
>CAZNAH010000047.1:5488-6906 GCA_964570735.1 uncultured Hyphomicrobiaceae bacterium
TTCGCCGAACCTCATTCTGAAAAAGGACGGCGAAGGACTGGCAAGGCTCGGCATCATCGACTTTCAGGACGCGCTGTGGGGCCACCCGGCTTACGACCTCGTCTCGGTGCTCCAGGATGCCCGGATCGACCTGCCCGAGGGCCTCGAACACGAGCTGATTGAAGCTTACTGCCGCACCGCGTCCCACACGTTGCCGGGCTTCCGCCGCGAGGATTTCGCGCGGGCGTACGCCATTCTCGGCGCACAGCGCAACTCGAAGATCCTCGGCGTTTTCGCACGCCTGCATCTCCGCGACGGCAAGACTTTCTACCTCCCGCACATGCCGCGCGTGCGGCGCTACCTGCGGCAGAACTTGCAGCACCCGGCTTTGGCCGGCCTGCAAGCCTGGTACGACGACAATATCTTTGCTTGGGATAGTCGTGCCCTCTCTGATACGATCGATGCCCAGAGAATTGGCACATCGTTATGAGTGGATCATCGCGACAGGGCTGCGCCGTCGAGGCAGCCATGGTGCTCGCGGCCGGTCTTGGCACGCGAATGCGCCCGCTGACGAACAACACGCCGAAACCGCTGGTGCGGCTGGCGGGGCGGCCTCTGCTCGACCATGTGCTCGACCGGATCAGCGCGGCAGGCATTCCGCGCGCCTGCGTGAACGTCCATTACCTGCCGGACCAGATCGAACGGCATCTGCAAGGGCGCACGGCTCCCGCGATCGTCATCTCCGACGAGCGCGACCGGCTGCTCGATACGGGCGGAAGTATTCGGCGCGCGCTTCCCTATCTCTCCGGCGATTGCTTCCTGGTTCACAACTCCGATTCCGTGTGGACCGAGGCGGGCCAGTCGAACCTCGCCAACCTCGTCTCGAACTGGAATCCCGCCCTCATGGATGGCGTTCTCCTGCTCGCGGTGAAGGAAACGAGCATCGGCTATGAAGGGGAGGGCGACTTTTTCCTCGGGCCCACCGGCCTTATCCAGCGCCGAAAGCCGGGGGGCACCGCCCCCTATGTCTTCACCGGCGTTTCGATCCTCGCGCGGCGCGCTTTCCACGGCCTCGACGACGAAGTTTTCTCGCTGAACCGGGTTTTCGACAGGGCAATCGCAGGCGCGCGTCTTTTTGGCGTGGTCTTGGACGGCGTATGGATGCATGTTGGCACGGAACAAGCCTTGATCGAAGCGGAAGGCCGCCTCCTGGACCTCGAAAGCCGCCGCCCTTATGCGAGCACCGACTGACGCCCGCCGGCCCCTTCCCACAGCCCAGGTTTTCTCCATTGCGGCCGGCCAGCCTTTTCTCGCGAGCCTCGCGACGGCCGTGCGGGCCGGAACGTTTTCAGGCGCGCCCGCGCTGAGCGCCCAGGATCTGCCCCTTGTCACGATCTATCTACCGAGCCAGGCTGCGCGGGATGCCCTTCGGCTCGAAT
>CAZNAH010000047.1:6925-19122 GCA_964570735.1 uncultured Hyphomicrobiaceae bacterium
CAACGCTTCTGCCCCGCATCGCCGTGCTTGGCGCGGACGACGCGAACGCGGCTGGTCCGCCGCTCCCCGCCGCGCCGAGCGAACTCGAACGCCGCCTCATGCTGACCCGCCTCGTCCTCGACGCGGCGAAGCGATTGTCCGGCCACGGCCCGGACGGCCTCGAACCGCTCTACCCGCGTTTTTCACCGGCGGAAGCCTTCGCCATGGCGGGGACCCTCGCAACCCTTATCGACGATGCGGAAACGGAGGGCAAACCCGTCTCGACGCTCCTCGGTCTCGCACGCGGAGCGGGCACGGACCAGGAGCAGCTTTCGCGGCGGTTGCTGCTGGCCGTCCTGCGCCGGTGGCAAGCCTGCGAGCATGAGCAGGGCTGGATCGGCCCCGCCGCCCGCCGCAACGCCGCGCTCGCCCGGGAAGCGGAGGGGCTAGCGGATGCGCCCGGGCCAGTCATCGTGGCGGGCTCCACGGGGAGCATTCCGGCGACGGCCGCGTTCATGCGCAGCGTGCTGGCGCGGCCCTCGGGCTTCGTCGTGCTGCCCGGCCTCGACCGGCACGCCGATGCGGACGACTGGGCCGCCATCGGGAAGCATCCCGAACATCCGCAGCACGGGCTTTCACAACTCCTGCGCAGTTTGGGCATCGCGCGGGACGATGTCGCAGAACTCGCGCCGGCAGGTACCGATGACGCGCCCGATGCCCGCTTTTCCTTTCTCGCGGAAGCGCTTCGGCCGGCCTCGACCTTGCATCGCTGGGCCGGTTTCGTCGCTGCGCGGCGCGATGCGCCACCTGCACCCAGGCTCGGCCTTTCGGTGATCGAGGCGGATAGCCCGCATGAGGAAGCGGAAACCGCCGCGCACATCCTCCGCGAGGCCATGGAAACGCCTGGCCGGACCGCCGCGCTCATCTCCCCGGACGCGGCGCTGCATCAGCGCGTGGCGGGCGTTCTGAAACGCTGGGGAATCGAAGGCGAGGCCGATGGCACGGATGCAGGCGCTCCGTTGCGCGGTCCGCTCGCCCGATGCCTCGCCGACGGCGACCCGGTCGCTTTCGTTTTCCTGCTGAAACACATCGCAGCGGCTTGCTGCGAAACCCTGTTCCAACGCGTCACGCTGCTCGAAGCCGCCACCGTCCGGCAAAGCTGGCTGCCCGCGACGATCGCCGCCCTGCCGGACACCGTAGCGCGAACACGCGCCGCGATCGACCGGGGCGATCTGCGCCATCCGCTGTTCCTGCGCACGGAACCCGACGCGTGGCGCGAGGCTGAGGCATTCGCCATGGCGGCTGCCGATGCGGTCGCGCCGCTCAACACCGCGAAAAACTTGGCGTTCGAGGACTGGCTGGAGCACCACCGCCGCGCCATAGCCGCTCTCGCGCGGCTTTTCGGCGAGGAGACCGCGCCGGGCAAACTCGCGGAAGCCGCAGCGGAACTGCCGGACCTGTCCGGCCAGCCCCGGATCGCAGCGATGAGCCTCGCGCTGCCGGATTATGCTGCTCTCGTCTCCGGCATCGAGGCACTTCGCCCGGCGGAAAAGCCCGCACTCCGGCATCCTCGGCTCTCGCTCTGGACGCCGCTCGATGCACGCCTGATGTCGGCGGACGTCGTCGTCCTTGCGGGCCTCAACGAAGGGTGCTGGCCGGAGACGAGCCGCGCGAACCCCTGGCTGAGCCTCGCCGAGTATGAACAGCTTGGCCTCCCGCCGCCGGAAAGACGGCTGGGGCAGGCGGCTCACGATTTCGTCTCCCTGGCGAGCGCGGGCGCCGTCACGCTGATCCGAGCGAAGAAATCCGAAGGCAAGCCCTGCCGCCCCAGCCGCTGGCTCGTGAGGCTGAAGACGCTCGCGGCGGGTCTCGGAGCCTCGGATGCGCTGACGCCTGACACGCCGTGGCTCGACCTCGTGCGCCGCCGTGTGGAGCCGCAAACCGTGACGCCGTGCGCGCGGCCCCGGCCCTGCCCGCCGGTTTCCGTGCGTCCGCGCCGCCTCAGCGTGACCGCGATCGAGACATGGCTCGCCAATCCCTATGCGCTCTATGCCCAGCACATCCTGAAGCTGAGCGAGCTTCGCCAGCCCGGCGTGCCGCTCGATGGCCGTGAGCGCGGCATCCTCGTGCATCGCGCCCTGCATGACTTCACGCAGCGCCACCCTGTTGCACTGCCCGTTGATCCGCGAGCCGAACTGATGCGCTGCTTCGACCGGGCGGCGTCCGATCTCGGCGAGCACCCCAGGCTGCTTGCGTTCTGGCGGCCGCGCTTCGAGCGCTTCGCGGCGTGGTTCGCGGAAACGGAGTCGGGCCGGCGCGATGGCATCGTCCGCGTTCTGTCCGAAGTCGGTGCGCAGATTGCCATCGACGCGCCGGCAGGCTCCTTCACCATCACGGCGCGCGCCGACCGCATCGACATCGGCGAGGACGGGCGCGCTACGATCTACGATTACAAGACGAGCGAAGCGGCCATCAAAAGCGCGATGCGCCGCGATGCGCCGCAACTCTCCCTCGAAGGGCTCCTGGCGCGGCAGGGCGCTTTCCCGACCGTTCCGGGCGATGTGCCCGCGCGGCTCGGTTTCATCCTGACCTCCGGTGGCGACGCTGGCGGCAGGCACATCCCGCTCGACCGCGATCCCGGCGAACTGATCGCAGCGGCCGAGCGCGGCATTCGCGGGCACATCGCCCGGTTCGACGATCCCGCCACACCCTATGCTCCCCTTCAGCGGGTGCTGTTCGCCGACAAGGCGCGCTTCGACGCTTACGCCCATCTCGCGCGGGTGGCGGAGTGGTCCGCGGATGTCGTGGAGCGCGCGCCATGACGAAAATCATCCCTCCGAGCGGCATAAGCGGCGCGGCGAACCGGCGCGAGGCCGCGCTTGCGGAGGCGCACGACGCTCAGCTTGCGGTCTCCGATCCGGCTGTGTCGGCCTGGGTCAGCGCCAACGCGGGCACGGGCAAGACTTACGTGCTGGTGCAGCGCATCCTGCGCCTGCTCCTGAGCGGCGCTGAGCCGCAATCCCTGCTCTGTCTGACCTACACCCGCAATGCCGCCGCCGAAATGGAAGCCCGCGTTCTGGCGGAACTCGGGGCATGGTCCACCGCACCGGACGCGGACCTCGGCACGAAGCTCGACAAGCTGCTGGGCCGCCCCGCCTCGCGTGAGGAGACGCTGCGCGCCCGCTGCCTGTTCGGGCACGTCATCGATGCGGCGCGCGGCCTGCCGATCCTGACCATTCACAGCTTCTGCGAGCAGGTGCTGCGGCGCTTTCCCGTCGAGGCGGGGATGCCGCCCAACTTCGACATCCTGACGGACGAGGACGCCGAAGCCATCCTGCGCGCGTCGCTCGACACCGTGCTCGACCGCGCCGCCCGCGAGCCGGACACGCCGCTCGGCATGGCGCTCGCGGCCATCATCCGCCACGCCGACGAGACGCGCTTCTCCGATCTCGTGAAAACCATCCTTCAAGATCGCGGGACGCTGCGCGGCCTGCTCGCCCCAGCGGGCGGAGAGGATTGGGCGCTGTTTCTGGAAGCGCGCCTGCGCCGCCATTTTGGGCTCGGCGCGGAGGACAGCGAGGAGACGATCCTTGCTCGCCTCGTGAACATAGCCGACGACCTCGCCCCGCTCGTGCCGCTCTGCGAGACCCTGCGCCAAGGCAAGCCAACCGATCAGGACACCGCGAAGCGCATGGCGGCCGTGCGTGCGGCAACGTCGCCCGAGGCGCGCATCGCCGCGCTGCGCACACTGTTCCTCACGAATGGCGGCACACCTCGCACGCGGCTCTTCACCACCGAGACGGCACAGCGGCTCGGCAGCGCCGCGGGTGCGCTGCCCGCCCGGCGCGCGCGTTTCGCCGCGCTGGATCTCGACCTGTGCGCCGCGGGCATTGTGTCGGCCTCTTCCGCGCTTCTGCATCTGACCGCCGCAGTTTCGGCCGCTTACGAGCAGGAAAAACGCCCCCGCGCGCTCGTCGATTTCGACGACCTCATCGAACGCACGCTCCTGCTGCTCGGCGATGCCCCATCCGCCGCGTGGGTTCTGTTCCAGCTCGACAGCCGCATCAGCCACATCCTCGTCGATGAGGCGCAGGATACGAGCGCCGCGCAATGGGCCATCATCGAGCGGCTGACGCAGGATTTCTTCGCCGGAGCGGGTGCGCGCCAGGGCGTGCCGACGGTTTTCGCCGTGGGCGACGCCAAGCAGTCAATCTACAGCTTCCAGGGGGCCGAGCCGCGCCTGATGCGGGAGCGGGAAGCGGTCTATGCGGGCCTCGCCGGCGATGCGGGCTTCCCGTGGCGCGCGCTGTCCCTCGGGCTTTCCTTCCGCTCCGTACCGGCCGTGCTGCGCTGCGTCGATGCGGTGTGGCAAGCCGTGCTCGCGCGCGGCGACGCGGCGGACGGCGAGACCATCGCGCACAGGCCGTTCCGGGCGGACGAGCCGGGCCTTGTCGAACTCTGGGAGCCGGAACGGCCCGCCAAACGCGATGCGGGCGAAACCTGGTCTCCGCAAGCCGACGAGGACGCGGAAGCCGATGCCGCCGCCCGCCTTGGCGCACGCATCGCGGATCAGATCGCGACATGGCTTGAGACCGGCGAAATGCTGGCCTCCGAAGCCCGGCCCATCGCGCCGCGCGACATCCTCATTCTCCTGAACAGGCGCGAGCCGATGCTCGATGTGCTGCTGGCCGCGCTCAAGGCGCGCCGCGTGCCCGTCGCGGGTGCGGATCGCTTGTCGCTGCTCGACAGCATCGCCGTTGCGGACCTCATCGCGCTGGGCGATGCGCTCGTGATGCCGGACGATGATCTCGCCTTGGCGGCCGCCCTGAAAAGCCCGCTGTTCAACCTCGACGACGACGATCTGTTCGCGCTGGCGCATGGCCGGAGCGGCTCGCTGTGGAGCGCCGTGATGGCCGATGACCGCTACGCGAACGCGGCCGGACGCCTGCGCTCATGGCAGGCGCGGGCTTTCGGCGAGACGCCCTTCGGGTTCTACCATCACGTTCTCGATTCGGACGATTTCCGCCGGGCTTTCACGCGCCGTCTCGGGCCGCAATGCCTCGATGCGCTTGACGAGTTCCTCGCCTGCGCGGAGACGTTCTCGCAGCGCGACAGGACTTTAAGCGCCTTCCTGAGCTGGGTTCGGGCCAGCGGCCTGGAAATCAAGCGGGATTCTGGGCAGCGGACCGATGCCGTGCGCGTCATGACGGTCCATGCCGCAAAGGGGCTTGAAGCGGAAATCGTCTTTCTCGCCGACACCTGCCGCCGCGCGGAGGGGCGTGCGCCCGGCATCCTGCGCGTGGACGACGGGCTGAACGCCCCCGACTTGCCGGTCTGGCTGGTGAAGGGCGGCGCCAATCACCCGGCGGTCGCGGAGGCGAAGTCGCAGCGCGCACGGCATGAGCGCGAAGAATCCATGCGCCTGCTCTACGTCGCCATGACGCGCGCGCGAGACCGGCTTTACGTTACGGGATTCCAGGACCGCGACAAACTTGCGGATGGCTGCTGGTACGACGTGGTCGCGGACGCTCTGATCAAGGATGCGGTAGTGACGTCCGATCATGCGGGGCGGCGCATCTGGCGCATCGGGGACCCGCCCGGCGCAACCGCGGGCGCTGCCTCCACGGAAAGCTCAAGCCAGGCAGCCCGTCCCCGTTCCGAACTGCCGGCCTGGGTTCATCGGCTTGCGCACCCGGAGGCGTCACCGCGCGCGCTGGCGCCTTCCGGGCAGGAGGGCGGCCTCCACTCTCCGCCGTTCGCGCCGCGCGACGATGCAGAACCGGAGAGCGCGGAAGACAGCCGCCTCGCCGGTCTTCTCATGCACCGGCTGTTGCAGTCGCTTCCGTCATGCGCGGAACAGGGCCGTGCCGGTATGGCCGCACGCATCGCCGAGAGCTATCGCGACGCGCTGCCCGCGACGCTTCGGGACGAACTGATCCGCGAGGCGTTGAGCCTCATCGCGCACCCCGAACTGCGCGACCTTTTCGCCGCGCCGTCGCTCAGCGAGACGGGTCTGGCGGGCGAGATCGCGATGGACGATGGCCTCGCGCTCGCCTTCGGGCAGGCGGATCGCATCGTGCTGCTTGGCGGCGAGGCGCTCATCCTCGACTATAAAACGGGCCGGACCGTGCCGCGATGCGCGGAAGACGCCCCCCGCGCCCATCTCGCGCAGATTGCGCTTTATCGCGACATGCTGGCGCGCGCCTTGCCCGGCATGCCCGTCCGCGCCGCGCTGCTCTACACGAAAGGGCCGTCGCTGCTCGACGTGTCTGGCCCCCTGCTCGACACAGTCATGGCAGATTTGCGGCATACGCAGGCCGCGCGCCCTTGACGCATCCATTGAGGCTTACTTAGTCTCTGCCTCACAATCGAGTCGGCCGCTGCAAGCCCGCAGCCGCCAAAAGAGAGGGGTCAACATGGCAACGTCTGCTGTCTCGGACACAACCTTCGACACAGAGGTTTTGCAGTCCGACGAGCCGGTCGTGGTGGATTTCTGGGCGGAATGGTGCGGGCCCTGCCGGATGATCGCGCCAGCGCTTGAGGAAATCTCGGAGGAGCTGTCCGGCCAGGTCAAGGTCGTGAAGCTCAATGTGGACGAGAACCCGAAGGTCGCCGAGCGCTACGGCATCCGCGGCATTCCCACGCTTCTCGTGTTCAAGAACGGGCAGGTTGCGGGCCAGCAGGTCGGCGCCCATCCGAAAAACAAGCTGAAAGCCTGGATTTCCGAGGTCACGGTTTAAGTCTGGCGGGGGCATCGCTGGGATGCCCCCGCAGGTTTCTCACGAGGCCGCGGCCAGCGTCGTTTGCGCCGGATCGTAATTCAGGATCGGCGCGAGCCAGCGCTCTGCTTCTTGCACGGGCCAGCCTTTGCGCGCGGCGTAATCCTCGACCTGATCGCGGTCGATCTTGCCAACGCCGAAATAATGGCTCTCCGGATGCGCGAAGTAGAGCCCCGACACGGCCGCGGGCGGGTTCATCGCATAGCTCTCCGTAAGACTGATGCCGGCCGCGCGCTCCGCGTCGAGAAGCTCGAACAGGGTGCGCTTTTCGGTGTGGTCGGGCTGAGCGGGATAACCCGGCGCGGGCCGGATGCCACGATATTTCTCAGCGATCAGCTCATCCGGCGTCAGCCCTTCCTCCGGCATGTAGCCCCAGAACTCGCGGCGCACGCGGGCATGGAGGTGCTCAGCGAAGGCTTCGGCGAGGCGGTCGGCCAGCGCCTTGACCATGATCTTCGAGTAATCGTCGTTCGCGCGCTCGAAGCGTTCCGCGATGGCCTGCTCGCCGATGCCGGCCGTGACGGCGAAGCCTCCGATGTAATCGCGGATGCCCGTCTCCGCCGGCGCGACGAAATCCGAAAGCGCCGCGTTGCCGCGATCGTTCTCGCGCAGGATCTGCTGGCGTAGCGTGTGGAGCATGGCGGCAGGCGCGGCGCGGACTTCGTCGTCGGCATAGAGCACGATGTCGTCGCCGACCGCATTGGCGGGCCAGAAGCCGATGACCGCATTCGCGGTGAGCCATTTCTCCGCGACGATCTGGTTCAGCATCGCCTGCGCATCCTGATAGAGCGCGGTGGCCGCCTCGCCATAACGGCTGTCCTTCAGCACGCCGGGGAACGTGCCCTTGATCTCCCAGGCCGAGAAGAACGGCGTCCAGTCGATATAGGGGAGCAGCGCATCGAGCGGATAATCGGGGAAAGCGCGCGTGCCGAGGAAGACGGGCCGCGGCGGAGCATAGCTCTGCCAGTCGAGCTTGATGCGGTTTTCCCGCGCCTGCGCCAGCGAGGCACGGTTCTTCTGCGAGCGGCCGCGCTCGTGGGCGCGCGCGACTGCGGCGTAGGTCTCGCGAATTTTGTCGACATAGCTGTCGCGCGCCTCGCCGAGCAGGTTCGAGACGACGCCCACGGCGCGGCTCGCATCGGTCACGTAAATGGCCTGGTTGCGCCGGTATCGCGGACTGATCTTCACCGCCGTGTGGATCTGGCTTGTCGTGGCCCCGCCGATCAGGAGCGGCACGTCGAAGCCCTGCCGCTCCATCTCGGACGCGACGAAAATCATTTCATCGAGGCTCGGCGTGATCAGCCCCGACAGGCCGATGATGTCCGCCTTCACCTCGCGCGCCTTGTCGAGGATGGTCTGGGCCGGCACCATCACGCCGAGGTCGATGACCTCGTAATTGTTGCATTGCAAGACGACGCCGACGATGTTCTTGCCGATATCGTGCACGTCGCCCTTGACGGTCGCCATCACGATGCGGCCATGGCTCGGCACGTCTTCCAGGCCCATCTCGCGCTTCTCGGCTTCCATGAACGGCATGAGGTAGGCGACCGACTTCTTCATCACGCGTGCGGACTTGACGACCTGCGGCAGGAACATCTTGCCCGAGCCGAACAGGTCGCCGACGACATTCATGCCGTCCATCAGCGGGCCTGCGATCACATGCAGAGGGCGCTCGAATTGCCGGCGCGCATCCTCCGTGTCCTCGTCTATATAATCCGCAATGCCGTGGATGAGCGCGTGCTTCAGCCGCTCCGCGACGGGCTTCTCGCGCCATGACAGGTCGGCCGCCTGCCGCCTCGCGCCGCCACCCTTGTAGCGCTCGGCGGCTTCCAGCAGGCGGTCGGTCGCATCCGCGCGGCGGTTGAGGACGACGTCCTCGCACAGCTCGCGCAGCTCCGGATCGAGATCGTCATAAACGCCGAGCTGGCCCGCGTTGACGATGCCCATGTCCATACCTGCGCGGATGGCATGGTACAGGAAGACGGTGTGCATCGCCTCGCGGACGCGCTCGTTTCCGCGGAAGGAGAAGGACAGGTTCGAGACCCCGCCCGAGACATGGGCATAGGGCAGGTTCTGCCGGATGCGGCGCGTCGCCTCGATGAACTCGATCGCGTAGTTGTTGTGCTCCTCGATGCCCGTCGCCACGGCGAAGATGTTCGGGTCGAAGATGATGTCTTCCGGCGAAAAGCCGACGCGCTGGGTGAGTAGCCTGTAGGCGCGCTCGCAGATCTCGAACTTCCGGTCGGCGGTGTCGGCCTGCCCCTGCTCGTCGAACGCCATGACGACGACGGCCGCGCCGTATCGGCGGACTTTGCGGGCCTGGGCCAGGAAGGGCTCTTCGCCTTCCTTCAGGCTGATGGAATTGACGATGGCCTTGCCCTGCACGCATTTGAGCCCCGCCTCGATGACATTCCACTTCGAACTGTCGATCATGACGGGCACGCGCGCAATGTCCGGCTCGGAAGCGATGAGGTTCAGGAAGGTGACCATCGCCTTTTCGGAATCGAGCAATCCCTCGTCCATGTTCACGTCGATGACGTTGGCGCCGTTCTCGACCTGCTCGCGCGCAACGGCCAGCGCAGCATCGTAGTCCCCCGCCTCGATCAGCTTCCGAAACTTCGCCGATCCCGTGACGTTGGTGCGTTCGCCGACGATGATGAAGCTGCTCCCCGCAGCGTTCTCTGAACTCTCGGACATCAAGGAACCTTTCGTTCTGCGCTGGCATTTATCCAGTTAAAGACTTTGCCGGCACATTCAATCGCCGTTAACCCCCGTACCGGATTGCGGCATAAAGGGAGCTGATGTAATCTGACGGAGTCCAATAAGCGGTTTCGGGTTTTGGTGCGAAACATGCGATCGCCGATTTGGTACGCCCTTGAACGTATTGTCATTGACGGAAACCTGACCGTCATTGACGCAGCCGGACGGGAACGTCGTTTCGGCAACGGTTCTGGCGAGCCTGTGATCGCCCGCTTCCTGGATCGAAAACTTGAGTGGGACATCGCAACCGACCCTCACCTTGCCTTGGGCGAGGGATATATGCAAGGGCGGCTCGTCGTGGAGCGCGGCTCGCTCTATGATTTCCTGGCCCTGCTGGCGCGGAACGAGGAGGTCGTCCGCCTGCCGCGGTGGATGCGCTTCTTCGACAGCCTGCGCAATGTGACGCGCAAACTCCAGAACTTCAACCTGCCGGGCCGCGCCAAGCGGAATGTCGCGCATCATTACGACATCGGCAACGATTTCTATCGCCTGTTCCTCGACCGGGACTGGCAATATTCCTGCGCCTATTTCGCGCCCGGCATCGCCTCGCTCGAAGATGCGCAGGACGCGAAGAAGCGCCTCATCGGGGCGAAGCTCAGCCTCAGTCCGGGGCAGACGGTGCTGGACATCGGTTCAGGCTGGGGCGGTCTCGCGCTGCATCTGGCCGAGACGACCGGCGCCTCGGTCACGGGCATCACCCTGAGCGAGGAGCAGGCCGCGCTTTCCGAACAGCGCGCGCGGCAGAAGCGGCTCGACGGGCATGTCGCGTTCCGCATCCAGGACTATCGTTCCGTCAAGGAGAAGTTCGACCGCATCGTCTCGGTCGGCATGTTCGAGCATGTCGGCGTGCCCCATTATCCGGCGTTTTTCAAGACTGTCGCCCGCTGCCTCAAGGACGACGGCGTGGCGCTGCTGCATTCCATCGGACGCTCGACACCGCCGGGGCGCACGCATCCGTTCATCGCGAAATACATCTTCCCCGGCGGCTACATTCCGGCGCTCAGCGAGGTGCTGCCCGCGATCGAGCGAAGCGGCCTGATGGTGACGGACATCCAGATCCTGCGCCTGCACTATGCCCGCACGCTGGCGCAATGGCGCGAGCGCTTCATGGCCGCCTGGCCCAAGGTCGCGGAGATGTTCAGCGAGGAATTCTGCCGGATGTGGGAATTTTATCTGGCGGGCTCGGAGGTGGCATTCCGCCATCAGAAGCTGATGGTGTTCCAGATCCAGATGTCGAAGACGGTGGACGGCCTGCCCATCACCCCGGATTATATCTGGGACGCGTTCGAGCCCAAACGGCAGCCGATGCTCGAAGTCGCCTGAGGCTGCCCGCTCCGCCGGTTACGACAGGCCGGGATCCACAAGCCGCGCGCACAGCCAGAAGTCGCCCTGCACGATGGCCCCCGGCTGCAACGGCCCGCTCGCCACGCTGTCATCCGCGACGAGGTCGAACGTGCCGCCCGCCGTCGCGATCAGCGCCCAGGTGAAATCCTGCCCTGTCTCGGGATTACGCCGGCGCTCGCTTTTCTGCACCTCGCCCGTAAGGAACGCGCGGGCGGGCGCGCGGAAATCGTCCGATTCCGGATCCTGGAACAGGATATCGCCCGCAGACTGTCCGCCGGAGAACAGCCCGCTCGCGATGAAGGAGCGCGGCGTGAACTTCACGTCCTGCCCTTCCTGCGCCGCGTGGAAGGCCCGCTCGTCCTCGAACACCACAAGCTCGTGCGGAAAGGCTGCGATCTGCGCGATCGCCATGAACGGCGTGGGGCGGCCGAGGAAGCTCGCGAAATCCACCACATCCAGGAGGGCGATGGTCGGCCCCAGTTCGACATAGAACGCGCCCTCGAACGGGTTGTCGCTCGGCCGCTGCCGCATGGCGCGGACCCGGATCGGCGCACGGCCCTCGCCCGCAAAAAATGGCGTGATGCCGACCGGCACGAACGGATCGGGCGAGGCTTCGCCCTCCGCCTCCGGCGCGCGCTGCATATGGACCCAAAGCTCGGAGCCCGCCGGCGATCGCCAGCGGTGATAATAGCCGTGCTCGACGGGCTTCTTCTCGCCGCCCTTCTCAAGAAGTCCGCTGACGAGCGAAGACAGGGCCTCCGCCGAGTTGGCCTTGAACCCGATGACGCTGAAATGGTCAGTCACCGCTTTGTTGCCCCCTGTCGCCCTCCGCCGGGCGATTTCGTTTTGTGTCGACTAAATTGCGAGCCGTTCCATCTCCGCGACGATCGCGGCTCCCATCTCTGCCGTGTTCACCTGGCGCATGCCTTGCTGCATGATGTCCGCCGTCCGCAGGCCCGCGGCAAGCACGGAGGCGATGGCCTGGTCGAGCAGATCGGCTTCGCGGGCCATGCCGAACGAATAGCGCAGCGCCATGCCGAAGCTCGCCATGGTCGCGATGGGGTTCGCGATGCCGCGGCCCGCAATATCCGGCGCGCTGCCGTGGACAGGCTCATACATCGCGGCGCGGCGGTCGCCCACGCGCGCGCCCAGCGCGGCGGACGGCAGCATGCCGAGCGAGCCGGTGAGCATGGCCGCCTGATCGGACAGCATGTCCCCGAACAGGTTGTCGGTGACAATGACGTCGAACTGCTTCGGCCATTTCACGAGCTGCATCGCGCAGTTGTCGGCGAGGATGTGGGTCAGCTCCACGTCCGGATATTCGGCCGCGTGCAC
>CAZNAH010000048.1:0-2895 GCA_964570735.1 uncultured Hyphomicrobiaceae bacterium
CGCGGAAACACGCCAGCCGCGCGAATTGCCACGCTCTGCGGAGGAACTGACCGAACTCGTCGGCCGGGTCTCGCTCAAGGATCTGGTGCGCGAGACGACCGACATGATCGAGCGCCTCTACATCGAGGCCGCGCTGAAGATGACCGGCGACAACCGTGCCTCTGCCGCGGAGATGCTCGGCCTGAGCCGGCAGAGCCTTTATGTGAAGCTGCGCCGCTACGGCCTTGGCGATCTCTCCCAGGACAACGAGCCCTGAAACGCCCGCTGACTGTAAAGTTCGGTTGACAGCCGGGACTGTCAATTTTAACTTTGAGGCATGTCTCATCCGGCGCCTGCGGCAGTCCTCGAACTCCTGAAACCCATCACGTGGTTCGCGCCCATGTGGGCGTTCGCCTGCGGGGTGGTCTCGTCCGGCTTTCCGGCGGATGACCGCTGGCTCCTCGTCTTTATGGGCGTTCTGCTCGCGGGGCCGCTCGTCTGCGGCACGAGCCAGGCCGTGAACGACTGGTACGACCGCCATGTGGACGCCATCAACGAGCCGGACCGGCCCATCCCGTCGGGGCGCATCTTCGGCCGATGGGGCCTTTACATCGCCCTCGGCTGGACGGCGCTCTCGCTCGCCGTCGCGGCGGCCCTTGGGCCGTGGGGCTTCGGCGCGGCCCTGTTCGGCCTCGCGCTGGCCTGGGCCTACAGCGCGCCGCCCATCCGCCTGAAGCAGAACGGCTGGTGGGGGAATACAGCCTGCGCGCTCTGCTATGAGGGGCTGCCCTGGTTCACCGGCGCGGCCATCATGGCGGCCGCATTGCCGGATACCCGCATCCTCGCCGTCGCGCTGCTCTACAGCCTCGGCGCGCACGGCATCATGACGCTGAATGATTTCAAATCGGTCGAGGGCGATACGCGCATGGGCATCCGAACGCTGCCGGTGCAGCTCGGCGTGGAGCGCGCGGCTCGGATCGCGTGCCTCGTCATGGCGGTTCCGCAAGCGCTCGTCGTGCTCCTGCTGATCCTCTGGGGCAGCCCGATCCACGCCGCCGCTGTCGCCGCGCTGCTCGGCGTTCAGGTGGCGTTGATGCGTCGGCTGGTGCGCGATCCGCGCGCGTTTGCGCCCTGGTACAACGCCACGGGCACCACCCTTTATGTTCTGGGCATGCTGGTCAGCGCCTTCGCGCTGCGCTCATCGCTGGCGGGGGCTCTATGACCCAAACTCATCTCGGCTGGGTTGGCATCGTAAGGCTCGGCCTCGTCCAGACCTCGCTCGGCGCGATCGTGGTGCTGACCACCTCCACGATGAACCGCGTGATGGTGGTGGAACTGGCCCTGCCGGCCATCCTGCCCGGCCTTCTCGTCGCCCTGCATTATGCGGTGCAGATGCTGCGCCCGCGCTGGGGTCACGGCTCGGATGTGAGCGGCCGGCGCACGCCGTGGATCATCGGCGGCATGGGCGTGCTCGCGCTGGGTGGCTTCGGCGCGGCGGTCGCAACCGCGCTGATGGCGCAGAACACCGGCCTCGGGGTCGCGCTCGCTGTGCTCTCCTTCATCGCCATCGGGATCGGGGTCGGCGCGTCCGGCACGACGCTGCTCGCCCTTCTCGCGAAACGGGTCGCGCCCGAGCGCAGGGCGGCCGCGGCGTCCATCGTCTGGATGATGATGATCGCGGGCTTCGTGGTGACCGCGGGCATCGCGGGGCACTTCCTCGATCCGTTTTCGCCGCAGCGTCTCGTGATCGTGACGGGAGCCGTCGCGTCGATCGCGTTCCTGTTGACGCTCGCCGCGGTCTGGAATGTCGAGGGCAGGGCGGCGTCCCCATCGGCGGCGCAAGAGGCGAAAGCGCCCGGCGCGTTCCGCAAGGCGCTGCGCGAGGTCTGGGCCGAACGCGAGGCGCGGCTTTTCACGATCTTCGTATTCGTCTCGATGCTGGCCTACAGCATGCAGGATCTCATCCTCGAACCCTTTGCGGGCCTCGTCTTCGGCATGACGCCGGGCGAATCGACCAAGCTCGCCGGCGTGCAGCACGGCGGCGTGCTGGCCGGCATGGTGCTCGTCGCGGTCGCGGGCAGCCTGTTCGGCGGAAAACGCGCCGCCATGCTGCGCGGCTGGACCATCGGCGGCTGCCTCGCCTCCGGAGTGGCGCTCGTCGGGCTCGCCATTGGCGGATCGGTCGGCCCCGGCTGGCCGCTGGCCCTCAACGTCTTCCTGCTCGGGCTCGCCAACGGCGCATTCGCGGTCGCCGCCATCGGCTCGATGATGGGGCTTGCGGGCGCGGGCCGGGAAGGCCGGGAGGGCACCCGCATGGGCCTCTGGGGCGCGGCGCAGGCGATCGCCTTCGGGCTGGGCGGGTTCGCGGGTGCGGCCGCCGTCGATGTCTGCCGCGTTCTGATCGGCGCCGTTCCGGTCGCCTATTCGACGGTGTTCACGGCGGAGGCGGTGCTGTTCCTGGTCTCGGCGGTTCTCGCGGCGCGCATCCAGCGCACGGCGCCGACGCCCGCGTCTTACGGCCCGGCAGCCACCCCTGTTCCCGCTTATCTCGCACAACCCGGCGTAAGGTGATCGGCCATGACCTCTCTCGAAACCTATGATGCGGTCGTCGTCGGCGGCGGCCCATCGGGCGCGACAGCCGCCTCCGATCTGGCCCGCCTCGGCCGCTCCGTCCTGCTGCTCGACAAGGCCGGGCGCATCAAGCCCTGCGGCGGCGCGATCCCGCCGCGCCTCATTCGCGATTTCGCGATCCCCGATGCGCTCATCGTCGCGAAGATCACCTCGGCGCGGATCATTTCGCCTGCGGGCCGCTCCGTCGACATGCCGATCGACGGCGGCTATGTCGGCATGGTGGACCGCGACGTGTTCGACGAATGGCTGCGCGAGCGCGCCGCGCTCGACGGCGCGACCCGCCGC
>CAZNAH010000048.1:2960-18554 GCA_964570735.1 uncultured Hyphomicrobiaceae bacterium
TATCGCCCCAAGGGTGCGGCGCAGGGCGAAAGCGTCGCGGTGCGGGCCCGCGCGGTGATCGGCGCCGACGGAGCCGTGTCGAACGTGGCGCGCGAGGCCATGCCGAAAGCGAAGCGCGTGCCTTATGTGTTCGCTTACCACGAGATCATCAGCGCGCCGCACGACGGCGCCGCAGCCTATGACCGCAGCCGCTGCGACGTCTATTATCAGGGTCATCTCTCGCCCGATTTCTACGCCTGGGTCTTCCCCCATGGCGCAACGGCGAGCGTCGGCACGGGTTCGGCCAACAAGGGCTTCTCGCTGCGGGGTTCGGTTGGAGCGCTGCGCGACGCGGCGGGCCTGAACGGGCGGACGGTGCGCCGTGAGGGCGCGCCCATTCCGCTCAAGCCCCTGAAACGCTGGGACAATGGCCGCGATGTCGTGCTGGCGGGTGACGCGGCGGGCGTGGTCGCGCCGGCATCCGGCGAGGGCATCTATTATGCGATGCTGGGCGGACGTCTTGCGGCTGAGGCGGTCGGAGAATACCTCGCGACCGGCGATGCGCGCGCCCTCGCCACGGCCCGCAAGCGGTTCATGAAAGCGCATGGCCGCGTGTTCTTCATCCTCGGCATCATGCAGCATTTCTGGTACCGCAACGACAAGCGGCGCGAGCGTTTCGTCAGCATCTGCAAGGACAAGGACGTGCAGCGGCTCACCTGGCAGGCTTACATGAACAAGGAACTCGTCCGCGCAAAACCGTCCGAGCATTTCCGCATCTTCGTCAAGGACATGGGCCATCTGCTCGGCCTCGCGCCGCGCTGACCGGCGTCAACCGCGCCTAATTGCGCATCGACATTTGCGGCATGACCGGCCATGTTGGTTGGAAGAGACGGCTCCTTACGAAGACCTTCAGCGGCTGGAAGATCATCCTTGGGCAAGAAAGACAAGATCCCCTCACCTTGCGTCGATATCTGCAAGGACAAGCGCGGCATCTGCATCGCCTGCGGGCGTGACAAGCGCGACAAGGACGACTGGAAATCGGCCGAGGGCCGGCAGGAGAAAATCGCGTTGCTGCGCGAATGCGTCGCGCGCACGGACGAGATCGGCACGCGCGGCTTCTGGGAAGCGGAATATCGGCGCAAATGCCGGAAGAAGGGCGTGGAGTGCCCGCTTGACGACGCGGATTTCTTTGCCACCCCGGTGCGTCAGGTCGTGATGTAGCGGCCCGTCCGGCTACTGCCCCCGCCGAACTTCGCGGGGCATAAATGTCGCGATGTTGCCCGTGGGCCGCCAAGTTCGCGACATGCTTTTATCCAAATCCGAGAACATCGTGCGGCTCAACGTGTTGGGATGTACGGCCGGGGAACCTGTTTCCCGGGGCTGTTTGCTTGTGCGGAGAGACCCATGATCGATCGCCGGACGCTTCTTTCCGGTGCGATGGCGAGCGCCGTCACCTTGCCGTTCATCCGGACGGCGCAGGCGAGGCCGACCCTCTATTCCGGGCCGGAAGTGCCATTCTCGTTTCAACAGCTGATCGAATGGGCGAAGGCGCTGAGCCGCATGCCCCATCGCACGCCGGTGGTCAAAAACCCCGAGCTGATCCAGCGCATCGACTACGACGCCTACCAGCAGATCAAGTATCGGCCGGATTGGGCGATCTGGGCGGAGGGCGACGGCCCGTTTCCCGTCGAGCTTTTCCATGTGGGCGAATTCTTCAAGGAGCCCGTGAGGATTTTCGTGGTCGAGCGGGAGGGGCGTGCGCGGGAAGTGCGCTACGGCAACGACCTCTTCAGCTACGGCACATCGGATTTCGCGCGCCAGCTCCCGCCGGACACGGGCTTCGCGGGCTTTCGCGTGATGACGGCGCGGGGCGAACCGGACTGGCTTTCCTTTCTCGGCGCATCCTATTTCCGCTCACCCGGTGAGACGCGCCAATACGGCCTTTCCGCGCGCGGGCTCGCCATCAACACCGCCATGCCGACGCCGGAGGAGTTCCCGCGCTTCACGAATTTCTGGCTGGAGCAGATCCCCGGCGCGAAGGACCTCGTCGTCAACGCGCTCATGGAAAGCCCGAGCGTGACCGGCGCCTACCGCTTCCATACCACGCGCGACATCGGCACGCTGATGTCCATCGAAGCGCACCTTTTCCCGCGCACGGACATCCAGCGCGTCGGCATCGGCCCGCTGACGAGCATGTACTGGTACGGCAAGCACAGCCGCCGCAACGCCATCGACTGGCGTCCGGAAATTCACGATAGCGACGGTCTGTCCATCTGGACGAGCACGGGCGAACGCATCTGGCGGCCGCTGAACAATCCCAAATCCGTGCAGACCAGCTCGTTCTTCGACAAAAGCCCGAAAGGCTTCGGCCTGATGCAGCGCGAGCGGCGCTTCGACCAGTATGAGGACGACGGCGTCTTCTACGACAGGCGCCCCAGCGTCTGGGTCGAACCGCTGGAGGATTGGGGGCAGGGTTCGGTGCAGCTTGTCGAAATCCCGACCGACGATGAAATCCACGACAACATCGTCGCCTATTGGGAGCCCGCCGAGAAGTTCCGCGCGGGCCAGCACCGCACATTGCGCTACAAGCTGCACTGGCGGCTCGACGAGCCATACCCGACCAAGAATGCCCGCGTGCTCGCGACGCGCACCGGAGCGGGCGGCGTGCCGGGCCGTCCCCGTCCGCGCGATACGGTCAAATATGTCGTCGATTTCGACGGCCCCATTCTCGCGCAATTCCGCAACCGCGATGATCTGAGGGCCATGGTCACGGTTCCCTCGGGGCGCGTTTCCCGGGAGACCGCTTACCCCATCGTGGGCACAAACAAGTGGCGTGCGGTCTTCGATTACACGCCGGAGGGGTCGCAACCCGTCGATCTGCGGCTCTATCTCGGCCGGGATGGGCGGGCGTTCAGCGAAACCTGGCTGTTCCAGCATATTCCCGCGCTCAGCGTAACCTGAGCACGTGACCCTCAGGCTGCCTGGAGCCGGGCGCGCAGAGCTTCCGCGTGACGCTCGATCTCGGCCATGTCGCCTTTCGTGCCCTCGGGTTTCAGCGGCACGCCGTCATAGCGCGGGATGACATGGAAATGCAGATGGAACACGCTCTGCCCCGCGGGCGCTTCCGAAAATCGCGCGACGAAGACGCCATCGGCGTCGAACGCGGCCTTCGCGGCTATCGCCACCTTCTGCACGGTCTGGATCAGCGCAGGCAGCGCGGCGGGGTCGGCGTCGATGAGATTCCGCGACGGCGCTTTCGGGATGATCAGCGCGTGGCCGGGCGAGCGCGGCATGATGTCCATGAAGGCGAGCGTGTTCTCATCCTCGTAAACCCGGAACGACGGGATTTCGCCGCGCAGGATCTTCGCGAAGATGTTGTCGGGGTCATAGGCCGGGGTCTCCATGGCGCGCTCCTTCACTGCTGCTGGGACTGTCTTGCGAGCGCGAGCCGGCGGCGTCAAGCCTCGCCGTCCGGCAAACCCCGGCGCGCCGGTTTCCTGAACGGCGTCATCTCGGAAAGCAGCGCCTGCTCGCGGCAGACGGCGCGGCGCTCCTCGTCGAGATAGCGGGCGACGGCCTTGGCGAGAGCCGGATGCACGAAATGGTGCAGGCTGTAGGTTGTACGCGGCACATATCCCCGCGCGAGCTTGTGCTCGCCCTGCGCGCCCGCCTCCACGATGCGCAGCCCGTTCGCGATGGCGTAGTCGATCGCCTGATAATAGCACGCCTCGAAATGCAGAAACGGGTGATGCTCGATCGCACCCCAATAGCGCCCGTAAAGCGTATCCCCGCCGATGAAGTTCAAAGCGCCGGCGATCGGGCGGCCCGAGCGCTCGCACAGCACGAGCAGAATGCGGCCGGCCATGGCTTCGCCCACGAGGCTGAAGAACGCGCGCTTGAGATAGGGCGTGCCCCACTTGCGGCTGCCGGTATCCCTGTAGAAGGTGAAGAACGCGTCCCAGTGCTCCTCCTTGATGTCCGTGCCGGTCAGCCACCGGATGGTGATGCCGCTGGCGCGGGCCTGCTCGCGCTCCTTCCGCACGGTTTTCCGTTTGCGCGACGACAGCGCGGCGAGGAAATCATCGAAAGAGGAATAACCGTCGTTCTGCCAGTGATATTGCGTGTCCGTCCGCTGGAGCATGCCGAGCGCGCCGAGGCTCTCCCATTCCTCGCGCAGGGGAAAGGTCACGTGCCATGACGAGGTATCGGCTTGCTGGGCGAGTTCCATGGCCGCGGTGGCGAGCAGGGCGCGCGCGGCATGCCTGTCCGTGCCGTCGCGCACCAGAAGGCGCGGGCCGGTTGCCGGCGTGAACGGCACCGAGGTTTGAAGCTTCGGGTAATACCGGCCCCCGGCCTGGGCATAGGCCGAGGCCCAGGCGTGATCGAAGACATATTCCCCGTAGGAGTGGGATTTCAGATAGCAGGGCATGACTGCCGCGATGTGATTGTCCGCGCCCGTCAGGGCGAGATGGCAGGGGTTCCAGCCCGTACCGGCGCCGACGCTTGCGCTGTCTTCGAGCGCCTTGAGGAAAGCGTGGTCCACGAAGGGATTGTAGGGCACGCCGGGCGGATTCGCGCAGGCGTTCCAGTCCATCGGGGAAATGTCTGAAATGGTGGGAAAAACCTTTACCCGCCAGATTGGGGCCTCTGTCTGCAAAAGGTTCGCCTCCGCGAGGAATGGGCACGCTGGTCCTTCTCGATATTTACATGCGTGCGGCCCCGTCCGGATGAAACCCTTCGAAAATAATGGCGTCGGCATACCGCAGAAGCGCGCGCTGCTCCCGGCGTGCCGTCACGGTCCATGCGGCGACGGGCAGGCGCGGATGGTCCCGCCGTTCGGGCTGCGTCATCCGGGCGAAGAACGCTTTTTCCACGGCGAGGAAGTGCGGCCGCGCGATGCGGAGCGCTTCCGCTGAAGCAAGGCACGGGCGAACCGCAGCGTTCGCATGTAAGGTGTGGGCGAGCGCGCAGCCCAGCCCGCGCGGCACGCCCGGCAGAAGAGCGCGGAATGCGGCAAGCACGGCCGGATCGAACGACATCATGGCGACAGGGCCGCGATAGGGGCGGACGAGCCGGGCTATGCGCTCAAGGAACGCCGCCTCCGAAGGCCAGCCGCTCTTGACTTCCAGAAACAGGGGCACGCGGCCGCGAACGAGGTCGAGAAGCGCGGCGAGAGGGGGAATATGCGTGGCCGTACCCGCAAGCGGCGTTCGGCGCAGAACTTCGGGCGGTTGCGCGGCAACGGGGCCGGAGAGCGCGGTCAGCCGTTCCAGCACTTCGTCATGGAAGACGAAAGGCTCGCCACCGAAGGCAGCGCGGAGATCGGTTTCGATCGCATAGCCCCGGCGAAGCGCCGCCTCGAAGGCGGGCATGCTGTTTTCGGCCAATCCCGGCGCGCCATGAAGGCCGCGATGCGCGATGAGCCGCGCGCCGTGCAGAGGGTCTTTCGGCGCCAAGCGTCAGCTCACCGCGAAGAGGAACTCGATCTCGACGGCGGCGTCGAGCGGCAGGCTCGCGGCACCGACCGCGGCGCGGACGTGCTGGCCTCCTTCCTCGAAAACCGAATGGATAAGGTTTGATGCGCCGTTCAGAACCTGCGCGTGATCGCTGAAGGACGGCACGCACGCGATGTAGCCCACCATGCGAACGCAGCGGCTGATCCGGTCGAGGCTTCCCAGTTCGCGGCGGGCCTGTGCCAGGGCGTTACGGGCGGCGAGGGCTGCGGCATCCTGCCCCTGCGCCAGGGTCAAGTCCTGTCCGAGCTTGCCTTTATGGACGACTGCCCCATTCTCGATGGGGAGCTGACCCGAAACATAAAGCAGCCCGCCGTGGGTGAGGCACGGAACGTAAGCGCCCGCCGCAGCCGGAGGGCTCGGCAGATTGATGCCCAACGCCGCGAGCCTCGCCTCGATCCGGGATTCGGTCATGGGAACGCCTCCGATTGAAATAGTCTTTACCTCACGTCGCTTTTTGGGACGCCCGCGACAAATTATATGGAGTGGCGTGTCAAAGTGCTTATAACATCCAGGTTCCCTATGGAAGCTGCACGCCGGTATGAATAGATCTCGCTTCGCTTTGTCGTTTTCCGCCTTGTCGCTCTGCCTCGCGGCCGCCGTCCCCGCCCCGGCCCAGGCGCAAGCGGCGGTTCCCGTAAACATGGTGCCGCATCGCGCCGTCTACGATCTCGTGCTCGACGGTTCGGCCGCCGGGTCGAACGTCTCGGATATCCGCGGCCGGCTCGTATTCGATTTCGCGGGGTCCGAATGCAAGGGCTACAGCCTCAACACGCGGCTCGTCACCGCCATCGTGGACCGCGAGGGCAAGGCGAGCCTGACCGATATCCGCTCCGAAAGCTGGGAGCAGGCGGACGGTGCGCGCTTCCGCTTCGACACCTCCCAGTTCGTCAACAACGAACTGAGCGAGACGACGAAGGGCGATGCCAGGCGCGCCAAAGATGCCTCCTCCGTTTCGATCAACCTTCAGAAACCGGCGAAATCGAAACTGTCGGTCTCCGGCACGGTGATGTTCCCGACGCAGCATTCGCTCGCCATTCTGGATGCGGCCGCACAGGGCAAGAGGCGCGTGCATGCGGATTTGTTCGACGGCTCCGAGAAGGGCAGCAAGGTCTATGAAACGACGGCGTTCATCGGCAATGCGCTGCCTGCGGGCGCCAACGCCAAGCTGCCGGCCGTCGAGAACGCCGCGCAGCTCGACGGCCTCGTCTCATGGCCCGTCATGATCAGCTATTACGACAAATCGCAAAATAACGAAGGGTTGCCGGTCTACGAAATCTCGTTCCGGCTCTACAGCAACGGGGTCAGCCGCAAGCTGAAGCTCGATTACGGCAATTTCTCCATGTCGGGCGAAATTTCCCAGATCGAGTTCACCAAGTCTGCGCCTTGCGCCAAGACGCGCCCCGGCAAGAACTCGTAAAGGTCGCTCGCCCCGCGAAAGGGGGCGTTAACAGGGTCGGGTTTAGGATGACGCAGATCTCCAAAGGAGCGCTGCGTAATGTTTCCGCCCTTTTCCCGGCAAAAGCGCGTTAGAATGCCTCAGCCTGAGTCGAGCGGTGCTCCAGCAGGCAGGGCTTCATCAAGGGACGCGGGCTCAATGGCGAAGACGATCCTCATCGTCGAGGATAACGAGCTGAACATGAAGCTGTTTCATGATCTGCTGGACGCCCACGGCTACAAGACGCTGCAAACGCGGAACGGGATCGACGCCATCGCCCTTGCGCGCAAGCACAAGCCCGACCTGATCGTGATGGATATCCAGTTGCCCGAGGTGTCGGGCCTCGACGTGACCAAGTGGCTGAAGGAAGACGACACGCTGCGCCACATTCCGATCGTCGCGGTGACGGCCTTCGCCATGAAGGGCGACGAGGAGCGCATCCGGGAAGGCGGCTGCGAAGCCTATCTCTCGAAGCCCATTTCCGTATCGCTGTTCCTTGAGACCATCCGCCAGTTCATCGGCACGCCCCGATAGCAGTTCCGGTCGAGATTTCAATCTCTGCGTTCGGCGCGGACTGCAAGGGACTCTGTTCGATGCCCCTATGCGATGCCTGCCTGGGGATAGCGGGGAAAACTCGCCGCAGCCCGGTCTCGCAATCTGGTCCTCAGCGTGTATTCTCTATTTACGTTGCTGCAAGAAAGACTTGCACGATCTAAGGGATTTGCCGTTATATACAGAGAGACGGCAAGACAGGGACGGGGAGGGCGAAAACGCAGGGACTGTGAACGCGGGTGCGGCATAGAGTGCGGCGAAAAAATGTCCGTTATTGTCTTGCAAACAGCCCCGTTTGTCCCGTACTGATAAAGACACAAGTTTCCCTACGGAGTGCTCAGGTCCGCCGCATCTCCTGGGTCCGTGGGGTAAAGACCGGTGGTTGGGTTCAAGCCTCCTCAGGTTCCCCCAGTTCTCCGGTCGGAGGCCATTGGTCAACGCCCTCTTTGACCCGTGGCTAAGGTCAGTTCCGCAACCTAATCGGATTTACCCCGCTGCCGACGGTTGCGGGGCTGACCTTTCTCTTTTTGCTGAAAATATGAAATTCAGTCGAAGGCGATCTACTTGATCTTGCCTTCCTTGAATTCGACGTGCTTCCTGACCACGGGATCGTACTTCTTCAGCACCATTTTCTCGGTCAGGTTGCGAGGGTTCTTCGACGTCACGTAGTAGTAACCCGTGCCCGCTGTGCTGACCAGTTTGATTTTCTGAACGGTGGGCTTAGCCATCAGGGGTTTCCCGCAGGGTGCGTAGTTGCGCGTAAGGTGTCGAACTTGCCGGCCTGTGTCAAGAGGTGGGGGAGGTTAATCCAAGACAGCCGGGGTGTCACGAGAATTGTCGTGCTTTTGCCTTGCCACAGCCGTGCAAGCCTGTCTAGGCGAACGTTTTAGGATCGGGGACGGTATCCTCCTGCCCGCCGAAGCCGTGCATCCGCAGAGCCCATTGCAGCCCCACGATGCTGCCTTTCACCGCGGGTAGCAGGATCAGCGATAAAATGACGGTCAGCGGCAGCCAGAGCGCCAGATGCAGCCAGATCGGCGGAGACGCGGCAAGCTCGACCGCCATCAGCAGCGGCACCACGATGTGCCCCACGATGAAAATCGTGAAATAGGGCGGAGCGTCGTCCGCGCGCTGGTGATGCAGCGCCTCGCTGCACCGGGGGCAGGTCTCGTTGACCTTGAGGTAACGCGCGAAAAGCCGGCCGGCGCCGCACTTGGGACATTTCAGTTGCGCACCGCGCAGCATCGACGAGAGCACGGAGCGGGGCGCATTCCCCGGGGCGGCCTCTGGCTGCGCGGCCGTGGCGTTGGTCCATGTCTGCACGGTCAACCCCCTTGTCTCTACCCGGTCATGACGCTCGCCGCGGGTTGCGGCTTTTCGGCTTCGCCTTCGGTCTGCCCCGCCCGCCACGGCGTGCAAGGCGCGCCACCTCGGGCACACGCCGTCCGTCGCTCAGCATATCGAAGCGCAGCGCGCCTGCGGAAGGGTTCGCTTCAATCAGCCGCACCTCGACCGCATCGCCCAGCCGGTAAACCTCGCCGGTCCGCTCGCCGACGAGGGCGTGCGCGCTCTCCACATGGCGGTAATAGTCGCGGCCGAGGCTTGCGGCCGGGATGAAGCCGTCGGCGCCGATCTCGTTCAGCTTGACGAACAGCCCGGCGCGCGCGACGCCCGAGATGCGCGCGGCGAACGTCTCGCCGGTGCGCTCCGCGAGATGCATCGCGATGAGCCTGTCCACCGTCTCGCGCTCGGCCGCCATCGCCTTCCGCTCGCTCTGGGAGATGGTTTCGGCGGTTGCGTGGAGCTTGCCTTCCTCCTCCGGGCTGAGGCCGCCCTCGCCGAGGCCATAAGCGCGCACCAGCGCCCGGTGAACCACGAGATCGGCATAGCGCCGGATGGGCGAGGTGAAATGGGCGTAGCGGCGCAGGTTCAGGCCGAAATGGCCGAGATTGGCCGTGCTGTACTCCGCCTGAGCCTGCGAGCGCAGGATCACCTCGTTCAGAAGCTCCTGATATTCCATCCCCTCCACCCGCGCGAGAATGCGGTTCAGCTGGCTGGGCCGGACCACCCCGCTTTTGGGCGAGCTGAGGCCAAGGCTCGCCAGGAACTCGCTTAGGGCCAGCAGCTTTTCCGCCGATGGCGCGTCATGAACGCGATAGATCAGCGCGGATTTGCGCGCCTCCAGCGCTTCGGCGGCCGCGACGTTCGCCTGGATCATGAACTCCTCGAGGGGCTTGTGCGCATCGAGCCGCTCAGGCGTTACGACCCGGGCCACGCGCCCGCGTTCGTCGAGCTTGATCTTGCGCTCGGGCAGGTCGAGTTCGAGCGGGGCGCGGCGCTCACGGCCCGCCTTCAGTGCGCCATAGGCCGCCCAGAGCGGCTTCAGCACCGGTTCGAGAAGCGGCTGGGTTGTGTCATCCGGGCTGCCGTCGATGGCGCGCTGAGCCTGGCTGTAGCTGAGCTTGGCCGCCGAGCGCATGGTCGCGCGCATGAACTGATGCGAGAGCTTGCCGCCCGCCTTGTCGAAGACCATCCGCACGGCTAGGCAGGGACGCAGTTCGCGCTCGCGAAGCGAACAGAGGTCGTTCGACAGTCTTTCAGGCAGCATCGGCACGACGCGGTCGGGGAAATAGACCGAATTGCCGCGCAGCCGCGCCTCATGGTCGAGCGCGCTGCCCGGCCGCACATAGAACGAAACGTCGGCGATCGCGACGATCACCACATGCCCGCCGGCATTGGCCGGGTTATCGTCCGGCGCGGCCCAAACCGCGTCGTCGTGGTCCTTCGCGTCTTCGGGGTCGATGGTGACGAGGGGCACGCGCGTCAGGTCTTCGCGCCTGCCGGCCGTGGCCTTCGGCAGGCTGCGCAATTCGGCGAGCACCTCGTCGGGGAAGGCATCGCGCAAGCCGTGATTATGGACGGCGATCATGCTGATCGCGCGCTCGCCCTGGGGATGCCCGAGCCGCTCGATGATGCGCGCGGTGGAGCGTCCGGTGCGCGCCGCATCGCGCATCAGGTCGAAGCGCACGAGATCGCCATCCGCGGCGCCGTCCGTCTCGCCCGCGACGGGCCACTCCTTGCGGTCCTTCTTGTCGATCGACTCGACGATGAAGCCTCGTCCCGCCTTGCGCAGCAGGCCGAGCTGGCGCGGTTTATCGCGCGGCAGGCGCTTGATCGGCGAGGCGCGGAAGTGAAAGCGCGTCTCCTCGCCTTGCGGCAGTTCCTCAAGCCGCGCGAGCACATGGTCGCCGACCCCGATGGCGGGGCCTTCATACCGGCGCGTGATGACGACGAGGATGTGCGGCGGCGCGCCGTCTTCTTCCTCGTCCCAGTGGAGCGGCACGGCCCACAGATCGCCGTTGCGGTCCGTGCCCTTGACGGCGATGACGGAAACGGAGGGCAATTGCTCGGACTTGCGCAAGCCTTTGCGGGCATTGGCGATCAGCCCGTCCGCAGCCAGTTCCTTCAGGATGCGCTTCAGCTCGATCCGCCCGCTGCCCTTGATGTTGAAGGCCCGCGCGATCTCGCGCCGTCCGATGTTCGCGGAGGACGATTGAATGAAGCTCAGGATGTCCTGCTTCGACGGGAAGGGCAGGGGCCCCTTCGCCTCGGCAAGTTCGGGAGAGCGCTTGCGGGGCACTAGCCGGCCGCTTCGGGCATCGTCTTGGCCCGTCCCTTCTTCGCCGGCGCCGCGGATTTTGGCTTGGCGGCGGGTTTGGCATTCCCATTTGCGGCATCTCCGTTGGCTTTCGCCTTGCTCGCCGATTTCGCACGCCCTGCGCGCGCGGAGCCGCCGTTCTGACCGGCCTTGGCCGCGATGAGCCTCACCGCCTCGTCCATGGTCAACGCTTCGGGGGCCATGTCTTTCGGGATCGTCGCGTTGATCTTGCCGTGCTTGATATAAGGTCCATAGCGCCCGGACAGAACCTCGATCTTGCCGCCCTGTTCGGGATGCTCGCCCAAAGTCTTTAGCACGGTTTGCTGCGCGGCCGCACGCCCGCCTTTCGCGGCTCCTTCGGCGAGGACCGCGACAGCCCGGTTCTGCCCGATGGTGAAGACCTCGTCCGCCGGAATTTTCACATATTTGCCGTCGTGCTCCACATAGGGGCCATAGCGGCCGAACCCGGCGGTGATCGTCTTGCCCGTCTCGGGGTGCCGGCCGACATCGCGCGGCAGAGACAAAAGCTTCAGCGCGTCTTCGAGCGACAAAGAGGCGGCGTTCATGCCCGCGGGGATCGAGGCGCGCTTCGGCTTCTCGCCATTCTCCGCCTCGCCCAGTTGAACATACGGCCCGAACCGCCCCGACTTGAGATAGACCGGCTGCCCGCTCTCCGGGTCCGTGCCGAGCGCCCCGTTCTCCGCCGTGCCGATCTGCGCCGCGCCGTCCTCGTCCGACTTGAACTGGCGCGTGTAGCGGCATTCGGGATAGTTCGAGCAGCCCACGAACGCGCCGAACTTGCCGACTTTCAGCGAGAGCTGGCCGGTTCCGCAGACCGGGCACACGCGCGGATCGCCGCCGTCCGCGCTTTCGGGGAAGATATGCGGGCCGAGGATCTCGTTCAGCGCTTCCAGCACCTGGCCGACGCGCAGATCCTTGATGTCGTCCACCGCGCCGATGAAATGCCGCCAGAAATCGCGCAGCACTTCCCGCCAGTCGAGTTTGCCGTCGGAAATCAGGTCGAGCTTTTCTTCGAGATCGGCCGTGAAGTCATATTCCACATAGGTCTTGAAGAAGGACTCGAGGAACGCGGTGACGAGCCGCCCCTTGCTCTGCGGGACGAGCCGTTTCTTGTCGAGCGTGACGTAATCACGCTCGCGCAGCACGTTCACGGTCGCGGCATAGGTGGAGGGACGGCCGATGCCGAGCTTCTCCATCTCGCGGATGAGGGTCGCCTCGGTGAAGCGCGGGGGCGGCTCGGTGAAATGCTGCTTGGCCTCGATGCCCTTCTCGGCGAGCGCATCCTTCGGCGCGAGCTTCGGCAGGCGGCCGTCGTCCTCGCCCTCGCTGTCGTCCTGGCCTTCCTCGTAGAGCTTGAGGAAGCCATCGAACTGCACGACCGAACCCGTCGCCCGCAGCATGTAGGCCGCGCCGTCTCTCCCCGGCACGGAGATATCGACCGTGGTGCGCTCGATGTCGGCGCTGGCCATCTGGCTCGCGACCGCGCGATGCCAGATGAGCTTGTAGAGCCTCGCCTCGTCCGCGCCGAGCCGGAGCTTGTCGGGATGGCGGCGGAAATCGGTGGGGCGGACCGCTTCGTGCGCTTCCTGCGCGTTCTTCGCTTTGGTCTTGTATTGGCGCGGCGCCGCGGGGAGATAGCGCTTGCCGAACAGGGTCTCGATCTCGCGGCGCGCATGGGCGACGGCCTCGGGCACGATCTGCACGCCGTCGGTTCGCATATAGGTGATCAGCCCGACCGTCTCGCCGCCGACATCGACGCCCTCGTAAAGCCGCTGCGCCACCTGCATGGTCTGGCGCGGCGAGAAGCCGAGCTTGCGGGATGCCTCCTGCTGGAGCGTCGAGGTGGTGAACGGCGGGGCCGGGTTGCGCTTATGGTCCTTCGCCTCGACGCTCTCGACCGTGAAGCGCTGGCCGCGGATCGCGTCGCGGTAGCGGTGCGCGATCTCCTCGTTCGCAATGTCGAACTTGTCGAGCTTCTTGCCGTCGCGGCTGGACAGGCGCGCGAGAAAACTTTCGCCGGGCGACTTTTCGAGCGTGGCGGTCACGCTCCAATATTCGCGGCGGCGGAACGTCTCGATCTCGGTCTCGCGGTCGCAGACGAGCCGCAGCGCCACGGATTGCACGCGTCCCGCCGAGCGCGCGCCGGGCAGCTTGCGCCACAGCACGGGCGACAGCGTGAACCCCACGAGGTAATCGAGCGCGCGGCGTGCGAGATAGGCATCGACGAGCGGGCCGTCGATCTGGCGGGGATTGGCGAGCGCCTTCAGCACCGCGTCTTTTGTCACCGCGTTGAAGGCGACGCGCTCGACCGCCACGCCCTTGAGCGCCCGCTTCTGGTCGAGGATTTGCAGGAGGTGCCAGGAGATCGCCTCGCCCTCGCGGTCCGGGTCGGTGGCGAGGATCAGCCGGTCCGCGCCCTTCACCGCCTTGGCGATGTCGTTGATGACCTTCTGCGAGTTGCCCTCGACTTCCCAGACCATCTCGAAATCCTGATCGGGACGCACCGAGCCGTCTTTCGCCGGCAGGTCTCGGACATGGCCATAGGATGCGATGACCTTATAGTCCGGGCCGAGATACTTGTTGATGGTCTTGGCCTTGGCTGCTGATTCGACGATGACGATGTTCATTGCAACCCGTGTGATGTCGGACGAAGCGCCTCAACGATTAAGGGAGGCGATGAGCGGCCTGCAAGAACTGCCAGTCACCGCGTGGCTTCGTCAAGACCGTGGACCCAGCGCAACACATGACGGTTTTCCGCAAATTGCCCGAATTGTGAACGTAAAATGACATGATTGGGCTTGCACCTGCAACCTGGACGCGATACCACAATCAGAGGTTACAGATTGAGTAGCCGTTTCCAAACCAAGAAGAGTTCCAATCTTGTCATTGCAAGGTGCCGAAGATGCTGACAGAAAGTGCGGCTGAGGTGTGTTCATGCAAGTCATACGAGTTTTCCGAGGCAACACAAGCCGTTTCATCCCCGCTCCTCTATAACGACGATGCGGATTCGGAGGCGGACGCTGTCGCGTGTTACATTGCGGACCTGACCGATGAACTTCAGAAGATGGCTTCAGACGCCCGCCTGACTGTTCTCGCCAATCTGTTGCAGGTGGCGCGGGAAGAAGCACGCCTGAACTGTTACCGGAAATGAATAGCCTTGAACGAGTGTGGCGTCACGATGGATTGAGCGAGACGAGTTGACGGCCGTGGCGTTCGATGAGGCCGGCAAGCTCAAGCTCTATCAGCGCCACCTGAACGGTTCTCGCGCCGAGGCCCGTCACACGGATGATCTCGTCCACCGAAATCGGCGCGGTCTGCAAAACGTTGCGAACCAGGCTCTGGTAATCCTCACCGGCATCGTCCGCACTTTCGCGGAAGCCGCCGCGATTACGGTTCGCCGCGCTTGAGAAATCGTCCGCGAAACAGGCGGGCCACGCGCGCAGCTGGGGCGTCAGGGCTTCCAGAATATCCTCGACCGAAGTCACGAGGGTTGCGCCGTTTTTCAGAAGCTTGTTCGGCCCTTCGGCGCGCGGATCGAGGGGATGACCCGGCACCGCGAAGACCTCGCGGCCCTGCTCGGCGGCCGTTCTGGCGGTAATGAGCGAGCCTGACCGCTCGGCCGCTTCGACGATCACCGCCCCGAGGCTGCAACCCGAGATGATCCGGTTGCGGCGCGGAAAATCCTGAGCGCGCGGATGAAAACCCGGCGCGCACTCCGTGAGGACAAGCCCCGCCTCGCAGATGGCCCGGTGCAGGTCCGCGTTCTCCGGCGGATAGATCACGTCGATGCCGCCTGCGGTGACCGCCGCCGTCCCGCCGGCGAGAGACGCCTTGTGAGCGGCGGCGTCGATCCCGCGCGCGAGCCCCGATACCACCACGAGGCCGGCGGCGTTGAGATCGTGCGCGAGCGTCGCCGCAAAGCGCATGCCTGCGGCGGACGCATTGCGCGAGCCGACGATGGCGACCGCGGGCCGCTCCCAGATCGAGCTTCGGCCTTTTGCGTAGAGGAGGGGAGGCGGAACCTCCACGCGCGCCAGCAACGGCGGGTAGCCGTCTTCGCCGGCCGCGAAAAGCGCCGCCCCGATCGCGCCGGCGCGTTCGAGTTCGGCTTCGGCCTCCGCCACAGTGGGGATGCGGAGCGCGCTGCCCCGTCCGCCGCGACGCGACAGATCCGGCAAGGCGTCCAGCGCCGCCGACGCCGTGCCGAACTCGTCGAGCAAAGCCCAGAACGTGACGGCCCCGACATTCACGCAGCGGATGAGCCGCAGCCAGGAGAGCTTTTCGGCGGCAGACAGCGCGCGGCCGTTGAAGGCGTCGGTCATGCCGGTCCTCACGGCGCGGGGGCCGCTGCGGCGCGGCGCCCGATCCTGCTTTCGCGCCCGGCGACGAGATTGCGGATGTTGGCGTGGTGCTTCACGATGAGCAGCGCGGAC
>CAZNAH010000048.1:18592-18823 GCA_964570735.1 uncultured Hyphomicrobiaceae bacterium
CCATGCTGCCAGAGCGCGAGCGGGGTTGCGGCTGCGCCCAGCAGCGCCGAGAGCGAGGAATAGCGGCTGAGAACCGCCACCGCGAGCCATACGCCGCAGAAGACGAGCGCCGCGGGCCAGAACAGCGCGGCCATCACGCCAATATAGGTCGCGACGCCCTTGCCGCCAGCGAAGCCGAGATAAGCGGGGAAGAGATGGCCGAGAAACGCGCTAAGCCAGGCCGCCATGGCC
>CAZNAH010000049.1:0-8384 GCA_964570735.1 uncultured Hyphomicrobiaceae bacterium
TCACCGCCATCCGCGACGACCTCGCTCCGCTCTACCAGACCCAGCTCGACGAGGTCGCGCGCGGGCTCGTCGAAGCCTTCGCCGAAACCGACCAGAGCGCGACGCCGACGGGCCTTCCTCAGCCCGGCCTGTTCACCTTTCCGGGCGCGACAGGCGTTCCAACTTCGGGTTCTGCGGTTGCCGGTCTCGCGGGCCAGATCGTCGTCGCGCAACGCGCCGACCCGGCCCAGGGCGGCGACCCGCTCCGCCTCCGCGACGGCGACATTTCGGGCGCAGGCGCGGCTTATGTCTATAACGCCACCGGCGCGGCGGGCTATTCCGACCGCATCCGCCAGCTTGGCGACGAGATTTCCAGCGCGCGCGCTTTCGACCCGGCGGCAAGCCTTCAGCAAAGCGGATCGCTCACCGAATTCGCAGCCTCGTCCGCCGCATGGCTCCAGGACGCGCGCAAGACCGCCGGGGCGGACGCCGAGCATAGTGGCGCGCTTCGCGAGCGCGCATCGGAGGCGCTGTCGAATGCGACCGGCGTCAACCTCGACGATGAAATGGCGCGCCTGCTCGAACTGGAGCGATCCTATCAGGCATCGTCGCGGCTCATAACCGCGGTTGACGATATGTACGCGGCGCTGTTCCAGGCCCTGAGGTAAGCGATGCAGACATCCGGCATTTCCACGCGCGCGTTGTTCGAGGGCAATCGCAGCGCCGTGCGCAACCTTAGCGAGGCCCTGAGCCGCGCGCAGACCGAAACCACGACCGGACGACTTGCGGATGCCGGCGAAACGCTGGGTGCGCGCTCCGGCGAGACTTTTTCGTTCCGTCAGGACATCGCGCGGCTGGGCGCCATCCGGGATTCGAACTCGGTTGCAGCGACCCGGCTCGAAGCCTCGCAGGAAGCGCTGACGAACATCACGAAGGTCGCGCAGGATTTCGTCTCCGCCCTCATCTCGGCCCGCGACAGCAGCGGCAATCAGGTTTTTCTACCCGAGCAGGCCCTTGCGAACGTCGCGGGCCTGACGGACGCGATGAACGCCTCCAACGGCGGCGCCTATCTCTTCGGCGGGCTGAACACCGAACAAAAGCCGCTGGCCGCCTACAGCACCGGCTCGGCGCCGCGCACCGCCGTGGAGGCCGCGTTTCAGACCGCGTTCGGCTTCCCGCAGTCGGACACCGCTGCCGCGACCATCACCCCCGCGCAGATGCAGACCTTCCTCGACGGCGGTTTCGCAGCCCTGTTCACCGAGCCGAACTGGCGCGCCGCGTGGTCGTCCGCGGAAAGCGTCAACCTCACCAGCCGGATCGCGCCTGACGAGACCGCGACCACCTCCGCGAATGCGAATGAGGCGGCCGTCCGCTCTCTGATGAGCGCCTATGTCATGGTGGCCGATCTCGGCGCGCAGAACCTCAGCCCCGACACATTCAAGACCGTGATCGACAACGCGGTCCGGCTCGCTGGCGAGGCGATCCAGGGCGTCACCACGGTGCAGGCCGCGCTCGGTATCGCGCAGGAACGCATCGCGGGCGCGAATGAGCGCATGGAGCGGCAAGCGTCCGTGATGGCCGATTATCTGGATGGCCTGGAGGGCGTCGATCCGTTCGAGGCGGCCTCCCGCGTCACCGAACTCACCACCCGGCTCGAAACGGCCTATGCGCTGACCGCGCGGCTCGAACGCCTCAGCCTCCTGAATTACCTCTAACCCTCTGTGGAACCTTAGCGATGTACCAGTTCTCTTACGCCGAAATCCATGACGACACCCCGCGCCAGGCCCGCGAACGCGAGCACGAGGCCATCCGCCGCTCCATCGAACTCCTGGAGGCGGCCGAACGGCAGGGCGGGCGTTCACCCGAGGCGGTCGAGGCGTTGCTGTTCCTGCGCCGCCTCTGGACCGTGTTCATCGAGGATCTGTCGAAGCCGGAAAACGAGCTGCCGCCGAAACTGCGGGCTGACCTCATCTCCGTGGGCCTGTGGATCCTTAAGGAGGCGGAAGACATCCGCTTTGAGCGCTCGACGAATTTTCGCGGCATCATCGAGATTTCCGAAGTCATCGCCGAGGGGCTGAAGTGACGAAACCGTTCACAGTGTCCCTCAAGGGCGGCGAACGTCTTTACGTCAACGGCGCGGTGCTGCGCGTGGACAGGAAAGTGTCGATCGAGTTTCTGAACGATGTCACCTTCCTGCTCGAAAACCACGTGATGAAGCCCGAGGATACGAGCACGCCGCTGCGCCAGCTTTATTTCGTGGTGCAGAGCATGATCCTTGATCCCGCGAATGCGCACTCCGCCCGGATGATGTTCGAAACCTCCTACGGGCTGATGCTGTCGTCTTTCGCGAATGAGGACGTGCGGACGGGCCTCAACTCCGTGCGCGCGCTCGTTCAGCGCGAGCGGGTGTTCGAAGCCTTGAAGATGCTGCGCGGCCTGTTCGCGATTGAAGACGCGATCCTCGACACGGCGCGGCTTGAGCGCGGCGCGGAAGGCGCAAAGAACCGGGAGATGCAGACATGGACGTGACAAGCGCAACGAGCGGCGTGTCCGGCACGACGGCGTCAGCCACCACGCAGGCGGCCGCGAAGGCGTCGCTCGATTACGACTCCTTCCTCCAGCTTCTCATCGCGCAAATGAAGAACCAGGACCCGCTCAACCCGATGGATTCGACCGAGTATGTGGCGCAGCTCGCCTCGTTCTCGACGGTGGAGCAGGCCATTCAGACCAACGCCAAGCTCGACAGCCTGCTCGGCTCGCTGACGCTGGCGCAGGCGGGCAGCGTGATCGGCCGCACGGTGACTTCGGCGGATGGCGCGGTCTCGGGCGAGGTGGTGAGCGTCAGGATCACCGGCGAGGGGGCCGTCGCGCAACTCGACAGCGGGAAAAGCCTCGCCATCGGCCCCGGCATCACTATCGGCTAGCGGCGCGCGGATGGGACAGGCTGAGGCGCTCGATCTGGTCCGCTCCGCAATCTGGACTGTCATCATCGCCTGCGGACCGGCCGTCGCGGCGGCGATGGCCATCGGCATTCTCGTGGCTCTCCTGCAAGCCCTGACGCAGGTGCAGGAACTGACGCTGACCTTCATCCCCAAGATCATCGCCATCTTTCTCGTGCTGATCCTCACGGCGCCGTTCATCGGCAGCGCCATCTTCGCCCTGACCGAGCAGACCTATTCCCGCATCGAAGACGGCTTCGACCCGAGCCCCTGAAGGCCGCCCCGCCCTTCGCGCAAGCTTCGGATGCGAGGGGTTAGGCTCTTTTTCGCGCGGGAGGTCGTCATGTCGCAAACGCTGCTGACCCCATCGCAGTCGACCGGCGCCAACCGCCGCGACGGCGGGCAGGATGTCGGCTTCGCCATCGGCATCGTGGTGATCCTCACGGTGCTGTTCCTGCCGCTCCCGGCGATCGCGATCGACATCGGGCTCGCCTTCTCCATCGCGCTGTCCGTGCTGATCCTGATGGTCGCGCTCTGGATCGGACGGCCGCTCGAATTCTCGGCTTTTCCCACCGTGCTGCTCATCGCGACCCTGTTGCGGCTCTCGCTCAACATCGCGACCACGCGGCTCATCCTGTCGGAAGGGCATCAGGGCCACGACGCCGCGGGCAATGTGATCGCCGGTTTCGCGAATTTCGTGATGGGCGGCGATTTCGTGATCGGGGTCATCGTCTTCCTGATCCTCATCACGGTGAACTTCCTCGTCATCACCAAGGGCGCGACCCGCATCGCGGAAGTGGGCGCGCGGTTTACGCTCGACGCCATTCCCGGCAAGCAGATGGCCATCGACGCGGACCTCAACGCCGGCCTCATCGACGAGAAGGAGGCCATGCGCCGCCGCCGCGAGCTTGAGGAAGAAAGCGCATTCTTCGGCGCGATGGACGGCGCGTCGAAATTCGTGCGCGGCGATGCGATTGCGGGCCTCATCATCACCGCCGTCAATATTATCGGCGGCATCATCATTGGCGTGACCCGGCACGGCATGCCCATCTCGGAAGCGGCGGATGTGTTCGTCAAGCTGTCCGTGGGCGACGGGCTGGTGACGCAAATTCCTGCGCTGATCGTCTCGCTCGCCGCGGGGCTGCTCGTCTCGAAGGGCGGCACGCGCGGTTCGGCCGAGAAAGCCGTGTTCGGCCAGTTGGGGAACTATCCGCGCGCGCTGTTCGTGGCGGGGCTCGTCATGGCCGTGCTGTCGCTGGCGCCGGCCCTGCCGTTCCTGCCCTTTGCGCTGCTCGGAGCCGCGCTCGCCTTCACGGCCTATGCGATCCCGAGGCGCAAGGCCGAAGCTCAGGCCGCCGAAGACGCCATCGTGCGCGAGCAGGAAAAGCGCATCGAGGAGGAAGCACGGCATTCGGTGAAGGAATCGCTCCGCATCATCGAGGTGGAGCTTTGCCTCGGCAAGCAGCTTTCCGCCGCCATGATGCCGCATCACGGCGAACTGGCGCAGCGCGTCGCCAAAATGCGCCGGAAGTTCGCGAAGCAGTATGGTTTCGTGGTGCCGGAGATCAAACTGGCCGACGACCTGCATATTCCGCCCAAGACCTATCAGATCAAGATCCACGGCGCGGTGGCGGCGACGGGCGAATTGCGCGTGGGCGAGGTGCTCGTGCTCGTCGGCGACGGCCCGGTGCCCGATGTGCCGGGCGACGAGACTCGCGAGCCCGCCTTCGGCATGAAAGCGCTCTGGGTGCCGGAGATGTTCTCCAGCGCGCTGAAACGCGAAAACTTCGTGCCTATCGACACCATGTCGGTGCTGCTCACCCATTTCGCAGAGGTGCTGCGATCGAACCTGCCGCAACTCCTCTCCTATAAGGACATGCGGCTGCTGCTCGACCGCCTGGAGCCGGATTACCGCCGCCTGCTGGACGAGATCATCCCCGCGCACATTTCCTATTCCGGGCTTCAGGCCGTGCTGCGCCAGCTTCTCGGCGAGCGCATCTCCATCCGCAACCTGCACCTCATCCTCGAAGCCATCGCGGAGGCCGTGCCGCAGATGCGTCGGATCGAGCAGATCGCGGAGCATGTGCGCGTGAGGCTCGCCCCTCAAATCTGCGGGGACATCACCGAGAACGGTACGCTGCGCATCCTTCGGCTCGGCGCGCGCTGGGAGCTGGCCTTCCACCAGGCGCTGAAACGGGACGCCAAGGGCGAGGCGGTGGAGTTCGACATCGACCCCGCGCTGATCGAGCAGTTCGCATCGGAAGCCTCGGCGGTTATCCGCCATCACATGGATCAGGGGCAGAGCTTCGTGCTCGTCACCGCGCCCGACGTGCGGCCCTATGTGCGCATGGTCACGGAGCGGATGTTCGCGACCCTGCCGGTGCTGTCGCATCTCGAAATCGCGCGCGGCATCGAGATCAAGCCGCTCGGCGCCATTTCGTAATGCAGGCGCTGGTGCTGGAGGCGCAGGACGCCGTGCTCTACACGGCCGTTCTGTTCTGCCGCATCGGCGGCTGCCTCATGCTGATGCCGGGTTTCGCGAGCCCGCGCGTGCCGATGCAGGTGCGGGTGCTGCTTGCGCTCGCCGTCACCCTGGTGCTCGCGCCGGCCATGCTTCCCGCGTTCGCCGCAGCGGGCATCGGAGGGGCAGGCACGGGGCTTGCGCGCCTGCTGCTCGTTGAGACGCTCGCCGGGGCCGTCATCGGGCTGATGGGCCGTCTGTTCTTCCTTGCGCTGCAATTCCTGATGTCGGCGGTGGCGACCATGCTGGGCTACACCGCCGTTCCCGGCACCCCGGTGGAGGACAACGATCCGGCGCCCGCCTTTGCGAGCCTCTTTCTCATGAGTGCAACACTTCTGTTTTTTGTAACGGGGCAGCACTGGGAGGTTTTGCAGGCTCTGATCGACTCATATACCGTTCTGCCGGTGGGGTCAGTCTTCGCGTCCGAGCTTCAGCTTTCGCGCGTTCTGGATGTTCTGTCACGGGCCAGTTTTCTCGCACTTCAAGTCAGCGGCCCGTTCATCATCTTCGCCGTGATCGTGAACCTGCTGTTCGGTATCGTGAACAAGCTTTCCCCCCAGGTGCCGGTGTTCTTTATTTCTATACCGTTTATTTTCGCGGGTGCTTTGCTGCTTTTGTTTTTCGTGTCCAGTGAGGCTTTGCTGCTATTCCTTGGGGGGTTCTCAGACTGGCTGCAACGGGGATGAGCCATGAGCGCAATCGCAAAGGCCAAGAAAGCTCAGCGGATCGTGAAGGTGCACAACCAGATGCACCGGGCCGCGCGCAGCACGCTCGTCCGCCTGGAACGCGAACTCGATCAGGCCGAGATGGCCCAGCAGAAGATCGCCGAAGCGATCGGCACAGGAGAATATCCGGAAGGGCTGACCGATCTCGCCATCGTCCGGCTGCGCTCGCTCAGCCGGGAGGGGCGCAGACTGCTGCGCGAACGCGACCGGCAGCAGGAAGCGGTCGCGGAGCAGGAAGCCCGGCTCAAGGGGGCCGAAAAGTCCGCCTCGCAGGCGGAGACCGCCGCGCGCTTCGAAACGGAAGCCGCCGCGCTTCAGGATCTGCTGGAGCGGTACAACCTTCCCGATCCGGTCAGGTCCGCTTAAGCCAGCGCCCCTATCGTCGCGCCGGAAAGGCGGTGCGGCATGGATCTGGCATCGGGGTCGGACCTCATCCTGGGCGTTATGCGGGCTGCGAGCCCTGCCGAGGTCAAATCAGCAGCGCGGCGTTTGGCCGAACGAAGCGCCGCGTCCGGCGAGGGTGAGGAACTTCGCAGGCTCGCGCTCGCTGCGGCGAGGTTCGAACACGATCAGCCCGCGGTTTTTGCGCAGAGCGAGCCCGCGCGCCCGCGCGCCACGCCGCTCCTGACGCAAGCGGCCGCCCGCGTCGAAGGGGCAAATCCTCACCGGAAGTTTGAGGCTTTCGTGCTCCAGATGTTTATCGAGGCGATGCTGCCCCGTTCGGACACCGCGTTCGGGACAGGCACGGCCGGCGAGGTCTGGCGGTCCTTCATGGCCGAAGCTGTGGCCGGAGAGGCAGCGAAAGGGCAGGGCATCGGCATTGCCTCGCATCTCGCCTCGGCCGGCGCCGCTCAGCAGCGCATACGCGAGGTCACCTGATGAACAGCCCGAAACCGGCGATCACGCCCGCGCCGTCTCCCCAGAGCCAGGCCCTCAGCGCAACCTTGACGCGGCTCGAAAGCCTGCTCGACGAGGAGCGCGCCGAACTGTCCGGGGGCCGCTTCTCCCGCGTGCCCGAATTCAACATGCGCAAGAGCCAGCTGCTGCTCGAACTCAGCCGCACGGTTAAGGCCGCCGCCGCGATCAGCGCGGGTCCCGACATGGAAGAGCGGGTTTCAGCCCTTCGGCGCAAGCTGATCGACAACCGAGCCGTGCTCGGCGTGCATCTCGAAGCGGCTCGCGAAGTGGTCGCGATCATCACGCAGGCCATGCAGGACGCCGAGTCCGACGGCACCTACACGCGCGTCATTCCTTTTGCCGGGTGGCAACGCAAATGATGCGTCTGCTGATTGCGGGCGTGTGGGCCTCGCTCGTTGCGCTCGGCAGTGCTTATGCCGTCATCACCCTTCAACAGGGCGCGGAGAGCGTCTCCGCCGATGGCAAGCCGCAGCGCGAGCTGGAGCAGATCAAGACGAAAACGCTCAGCGTGCCCGTAATCGCCGAGGGGAAGGTGCAAGGCTATGTCGTGGCCGAGTTTCTCTTCACGGTAGACCGGGGCGCGGCGAGCGGCCTGCCGGAACCCTTGGAGTCATTCCTCAGCGATGGGGCGTTCCGCTCCCTCTATGCCGGGGAGAAGCTGAATTTCGGCAGCCTCAAGAAGCAGGATCTCGACGCGCTCGGCCGCACCATCGCGGAGACCGTGAATGCGCGCGTCAACGCGCCGCTCGTCGACTCCGTGCTCATTCAAAATCTCAGCTATGTGAGCAAGGACGAGATTCGCGGCGGCCGGGGTTAAGCCCTCTGGCCAGGGCTAGGCTGCGACAGCGCCTGCGCGATCTCGCGGAAAGCGTCGGTGCTGGCGGGGTCTTTCGGCCCTTGCGCAAGGACACGATAAAGTTTCGGCACGACATCGAGCGCGCGGTCGAGGTCAGGGTCCGAGCCGCTCTTGTAGCCGCCGATCATGCGCAGGTCGCGCGTTTCCTCATATTGCGCGATCATCGCGCGCAGACGCAGCACGAGCGCGTGTTCGTCCGCAGAGAGCGCCAGAGCAGCCAGTCGCGAGATCGAGGTGAGCACGTTCACGGCCGGGTAGCGCCCCTGCTCGGCCACGGCGCGATCGAGCACGATGTGGCCGTCGAGCGTGCCGCGTACCGCATCGGCGATAGGGTCGTTATGGTCGTCTCCGTCCACGAGCACGGTGAACAGCGCGGTGATTGAGCCGCTGCCCTGAAGGCCCGGCCCTGCGCGTTCGAGCAGGCGCGGCAGATCGCCGAACACGCT
>CAZNAH010000049.1:8394-18620 GCA_964570735.1 uncultured Hyphomicrobiaceae bacterium
AATCCGGGGCGTGCGGCCGCAGTGCGTCGATATGGGTGTAGCCCCAGGCGACGGGAGGTTCACCCGATGCGAGATCGACATCGCGCGCGGCATGAGCGAAGCGGGTCAGCGAATCGACCGTCAGCAGCACATGGTCGCCACGGTCCCTGAAATACTCCGCGATGGCGAGGGCCGTGCGCGGCGCGAGGCGGCGCATCATCGCGCTTTCATCGCTCGTCGAGACCACCGCGATCACCCGGCCGGCCGCCGCACCGAGCGCGTCCTCCAGGAATTCACGGACCTCGCGGCCCCGCTCTCCCACCAGGGCGACGACGGCGGTATCGTAAGGCATCGAGCGCGCGAGCATGGCGAGCAGCGTCGATTTGCCGACGCCGGAGCCCGCGAAGATGCCGATGCGCTGACCTTCGCAAAGCGGCGTGAAGGTGTCGATCACCCGCACCCCGGTTTTCAGGGGCTTCGCGAGACGCTGCCGCCGCAAAGCCGGAAGCGGGTCGCCGTTGACGGGCATCCCGCGCTCGCCGGGCGGCAGCGGCGCACCGCCGTCGATGGGCCGCGCCATCGCGTCGATCACGCGGCCGCGCCATGTCTCGTGGGGCCTGACTTCTAGCGGGTTCACCCGCCACGCCATGGCGTCGAGCCCCACGGTGAGCGGGCCTCCGAAGGGCTTCACCGTCACCATTGCCCGCTCGATGCGGACGACCTCGCCCCAGTGCGCCGGATCGCTGTCGAGCGCGATGCAGTCTCCCAGCCTGACATGGCCGGACAAGCCCGCGACGCGATAGAATGCCGGGTTGACCTCGCAGACACGCCCGCCCGCGCGCACCAGGGGCTCCCGGCTTGCCGCCGCGGCAACGCGATCCCCGAGACGGTCAAGCGCGGTGGTCACTCGCCGGCCAATGTGCGCAAGGCATCGCGGAACGTGGCCTCGGACGTCTCGATGGACGCCGTGACCGCGTCGAAGGCGCGCGAGACGAGCACCAGCCGCGAAATTTCCGAAACCGGGTTCACGTTCGAGCCCTCGACATAGCCCTGCGCCAGCCCCGCCGTGCTGAATTCCACGACGGGGATGGCGGGGCGGTCCGGGATGACGCCGGAATTCTCATGCCGGCGCAACTTGGCCTCGGCCGGAATCTCGAACAGGCCGATGACGCCGACGCGCTGGCCGTTCTGCGTGATGGTGCCGTCGGTCGCGATTTCCGGTGTGCCCCCGGCGGGATTGAGCTGGATCGCCGCGCCGCCCGCATCGAGCACGGCGTGGCCGTTGAGCGTCTGGAGTTGCCCGTCCTGCGTCATCCGCATCCGCCCGTCGCGGGTATAGACTTGCCCCGCGGGCGTCTCGATGGCGAGCCACGCCTCGCCCTTAACCGCCACGTCCAGCGCGTTGTCCGTCTGGCTGACGGGGCCGGTCTTGCGGGAGATGTAGGTATCGCCCATCGAGGCGAAGGCTGTCGGCTCCGAAGTGATGTCGGACAGGATCGTCTCGAAGCGCACCTCTTCCGCGCGGAAGCCTGCCGTGGTGGCGTTGGCGACATTGTGCGCGATCGTATCGACGCGCCGCTGCAAGGCCATCTGCGCCGAAAGCGTGACATAGAGGCTGGACTGCATCTCAGAGCCCCCCGCGCCGCAGGGTTTGCAAGGTTACGATCAGGTCCGGCGAGATGCCGAATTGCCGGTTGCCGCCCAGGATCAGGCTGGGGCCGCCGAACGCTTGCGCGCTGTTCTGCACGTCCCAGAGATTGACGAAGCGGTTAACGAGGCGTGTCAGCTTGTCGGGGTCTCTGAAATCCTCGACCTTGAGGCGGCGGCCGATGAGGTCGGCCTGCTTGTCGATGTCGAGCGCGGACGTCGAGCGCGGCAGGCTCAGCAGCGTCTGCACCACCTGGGTGAGCGCAGGATCGGCAAGAAGGCCATAAGCGTTCGTCACCTCCGGGGCCTTGCGCTCGAAATACAGAGCAAGCCGCACCCCTTCATTCTGCGCGCCGGCCTGCTCTTCCAGAACCTGCCGCACGTAACGGTCGACCACGCCTTGCTGCGCCCTGTCGAAGACGGTGGCCGCAGAGCCGAAACCCTGGAAGTCGAACGTGCGGGCGAAGTCGCGATAGCGCCGGTCCGACAGCGCGTTGGCGAGGCTGCGCGGGTTATCCACGCCTTCCGTCAGAACCTTGCGCATGAAGGCTTTCGCGTAAGACATGCCTTCGAGGCCGAACGCCTTCATCGCATAGCGGAAGAGCCGGTCATCCTTCAGGAAATCGTCGATGCTGCGCACTGTGCCAATGTTCGCGAGGTAATAGTCCGTCTCGCGCTTCACCAATGGCTGTCTTGCGGCAGCGTCGAGCGAGCGGTCGAAGTTCTGCGAGACGAGGCGATAGCTCAACGCTGTGGCAAGCATGCGGGCAGCCCCCATCAACTCCCGCTTTAGACTAGCGTGCGGGCCTTTCGCAAAGCTGACGCCGCCGTTGTCAATTTTTAAGAAATTAAATGTTAGGATATTCGTTAGATAGAAAGTATCGCCGATGCTCGAACGTCATCGCTCGAAGCATGGCCGACGCATTCATTCGGGGGCAGCATGGTTGATGTCGATCGCCGCACCGCACTTTCGCTCGGCGCCGCAGCCGCGGCCGGGTTTGGTCTCGCAGGCGCAGCCGCCGCGCAGGGACGTGGCCCCGATGTGCCGCTCGATGAAAACCCCGTTCTTTTCTGGAACGCGGTGAGCCTCGATCTCGTCGCCCTCGATCACAGCATCGACCCGGCGGATGCCGCGGCTCCCGGCCCGTGCGCCTCGTCCCGCGCGCTCGGCATCGTGCATGCCGTCATCGCGGATGCTGTGAGCCTCGCCTACCGCGCCGATTACCGCCCTCAGTTCTACAGAGGCCCGCGCCCGAAGATCGAAGTGCCGCCGCTTTTCGTCGGCGGCGCGGCGGCGGGCATCCTCGCGCACATCTTCGATACGCCGATCCACGCCTTCAGCATCGGGGCGAGCCGTCAGGATTTCCAGCGCATCATCGGCAACAATCACGGGACGGACTGGCAGGCTGGCCTTGCCTTTGCGAAGGACCCGCGCTTCGTCGGCATGTGGGATTGGAACGACAAGCGGCCGAAGCTGCTGCCGCAGCTTTCGCGTTACGTTCCCGGGCCTCGCAAGCACAATATCGATCCCTATAACGCGGGGCAGGGGTTTTACGGCGCGACCTGGGGCACGCAGGCTCCGCTTGTCATTAGCCCCGAGCGGATCGCAGCGCTCGCGCCCGGCGCGCCTCCGCCCGAGGGCAGCCCGGAATACGAACGGGACCTGGAGGAAGTCGCCGAGGTGGGCGCGCTTCATTCCCGCGTGAGGACGCCCGCGCAGCGCAGCATCGGCATGTTCTGGGCCTATGATGGGGCGCGCCTTCTCGGCACGCCGCCGCGCCTCTACAATCAGATCGTGCGCAAGATTGCCATCGACGACGGGCTCGGCATCACCGAGATGGCGCGCCTGTTCGCCCTGTGCAATCTCGCGATGGCGGATGGCGGTATCGTCTGTTGGTGGGCGAAATACAGATATGGCGTCTGGCGGCCCGTCCTCGGCATTCAGAACCGCGCACGCGGGGCCATCCGCGACTGGCGGCCGCTCGGCTCGCCGAAGACGAACCCGCCGCGCTTTCAGCTCGGCCCCGACATGAAGGTGCGCGATACGGCGCAAGCGCTCGTCGGCGGCGGCGCCTCGCTGCTCGTGCAGCAATTGCGCTATTCCGGCGAGGCCCGCTATGTGCGCCGGACATCCGACCGCAGCGAAGATGATTACAGCGAGGCCGCTTTCACGCCGAACTTCCCGGCCTATCCATCGGGCCACGCCACCTTCGGCAGCGCGTGCTTCAACGCGCTGAAGCTGTTCCGCTCCGAGCACCCGCGCACCGCGCGCGCCCCCGACAGGATCGACGGAACCTTCGTTTCCGACGAGATGAACGGCATTTCGATCGACAATTTCCACGACCGGCCGCGGCCGTTCCACGGCGTCGTCTACAACAGCATCGACGACATGATCGCGGATAACGACAACGGCCGCATCTACCTCGGCGTGCACTGGCGGTTCGACCAGACGAGCGGATCTGCATCCGGGCGGCGCATCGCGGAGACGATCTACGAACGGGCCTATTCCGCCGGCGCTTGACGAGAAGAGCGGGAAACTTCGAAGCCTCCGGCTCTCCTCTTTCGTGGTTTACTTAAGTCCGGTCGCTTCGTGACCGAGCCGCACGTTTACACCGACCTTGACAAGATCAATTTCCTCGAAGACGAACGGACCTTCGTCGAAACCCGAAGCTCCGTTGATTTCTTCGTCAAGTCCGATGTGGATATACTCGGCAAAAAGCGAGATACCCTCGCCGAGCTGTTTCTCGATGCCGACGCCTGCGACCCAAGTCGTGAAATCGTCTTCCTTTGCGGGTCTCATCTTCGGGTTGTCGGGTCCGCCGCCAACCACAGCCTTGATTTCGGCTTCGACGAAAGCGACGCCAGCCGTACCGTAGACCAGCCAGCGATCAACAGCGTAACCGATACGACCCCTGATGGTGCCTATCGCGCCGATCTCGGCTTCACGGCTGTATGCGTCACTGGGACCAAACGAATAGTCGTCCTCAAGGTCGCCCTTGGCGTAATCACCGACGATGCCGAAAACGTAATTGCCCCGCTGAACGTCATAACCGATTTGGCCACCAAATATGCTGGCGTCAAACTCGAAGTTTTTATTGTCGCCTTCGTCATCAAAATAGCCGTCGCTCCAAGCGTGGCCCACATGTGCGCCGAAGTAAAAGCCTGACCAAGCTGATGACATAGGCAAGGGGGCTGGATCATCCTTGAAAGAATGAGCCTCCCCTGCGAACGCCGATACAGAAAACAACACGCATGCTGCGGAGGCAGCGATTGCTGCGAATTTGCCCATTATGCGCCCCATTAAGTGCCATTGCCCAAAGAACACGGACGCAAACAACGAGAATCACTTGCTTAAGCGGCCGCAGCTTGGGCGTTGCGTTTGAGGGCGTAAAGCCTCGCGCAAGCTTCCGGCGACTTTGATGCTTCACTGTTGCGTTTTAGAGACGCAGACAAAAAAGCCTCGCACAAGCCCGCCCTGCTTAGCTCTGCCCGTCGATCAACAGGCAGGGGGCTGGAATGACCATCATCGTCGGGTTTGTCTTCACGCTCGCCTGCATGCTGGGCGGGTTCATCGCCATGGGCGGCCATGTCGAGGTCATCTGGCAGCCCTGGGAATATGTCATCATCGGCGGCGCCGCTATCGGCACCTTCATCATCGCCAACCCCATGAAAACCATCAAGGACACGGGGAAGGGCATCATGGAGGCGTTCAAGAACGCCGCGCCGACCCCGCGCGATTACCTCGATGTGCTGGGCGTGCTCTACTGCCTCATGCGCGAACTGCGCGGCAAGTCCCGCAGCGAGGCCGAAGCCCATATCGACCAGCCCTACGAGTCGGCGATTTTCCAGCGCTTCCCGTCCGTCCTGTCGAACACCGACCTGCTCAACTTCATCTGCGATTACTGCCGCCTCACCATCATGGGCAATGCCCGGACCCATGAGATCGAGGCGCTCATGGATGAGGAAATCCAGACCCTTCGCGCCGACAGGCTGAAATCCTACCATGCGCTCGTGACCATTTCGGAGGCGCTGCCCGCGCTCGGCATCGTCGCGGCGGTGCTTGGCGTCATCAAGGCGATGGGCGCGCTGAACGAATCCGCGGAAGTGCTTGGCGCTCTGATCGGCGCGGCCCTCGTGGGGACGTTCGCGGGCATCTTCTTCTCCTATGCGCTCGTCTCGCCCATCGCGGCCAAACTCAAGCTCGTGCGCGAGAAGAAGCTCCGCCTGTTCGTCATCGTGAAGCAGACGTTGCTCGCCTTCATGAACGGCGCGATGCCGCAGGTCGCGCTCGAATATGGCCGCAAGGTCATCTCCACCTATGAGCGGCCGACGATCGACGAGGTCGAGCAGGAAACGATCGCCATTTCCGCCGCCGCAGCCTGACCGGAGCGCATCTCATGAAAAATCCCTCGCCCGCAGACAGCGATCCGCTCGATTTTCTCGGTCTGGAGAGCGATGAGCCGCTTTCTCAGCCCTCCGAAGGCGACAAGCTGCAAGACAACATCGAGATGATCATGCGCATCCCGGTCTCGGTGAAGATCGTGCTCGGCTCCGTCACCATGCCCGTGGCGCGCCTCGTGAAGCTCGGGCGCGGAGCCGTCGTGCCGCTCGACCGCCGCGTGGGAGAGCCGGTCGATGTCGTCGTCAACGGCCATGTGATCGCGCGCGGCGTGGTGGTCGTCGTGGCCGCGGACGGCTCGCGCTTCGGCGTCTCGCTCACCGAAATTCTCGCGCGCGGAACGCGGAAATAAGCCGAGCGGTGTGAGCCTTGGCCGACGCGCCTGACAAGGACAGCAAGACCGAGGAAGCCACCGAGAAGCGCATCCACGACGCCCTTGAGAAGGGGCAGGTGCCTTTTTCGAAGGAGGCGGGGGCGCTCGCCTCGCTCGTCGCGATGCTGGCGATCCTCGGCTTTGTCGCGGCGCCCGCCGCGGTGTCGCTCGGCGGCGCCTTGTCCCGCTTCCTCGACCATCCGCAGGAATGGCGGCTTGAAACGGGCGCGGATGCCGCCGCGCTGCTCTGGCAAGCCTTCGGCCTCGCGGCGCTCGCCCTCTTTCCCGCCATCGCCCTTCTGGCGCTCGCGGGCGTGCTCGCCGCGCTTCTGCAAAACCCGCCGCGCCTCATCCCCGACCGCATCGCGCCGAAACTGTCGCACATCGCGCTCGACAAGGGGTTTTCGCGCGTCTTCGGGCTGCGCGGCCAGGTCGAGTTCCTGAAAGCGTGCTTCAAGCTCGGCGCGGTGGGCGTGGTCGCCTTCGTCTTCCTGGGCGACTCCCGGTTCGATGTAATTGCCGTAATGCAGAAGGACGCCGAGGCGATCCCCGCCGTCATCCTGCAACTCGCGATCAAGGCCGTTTTGCTCATCGTGCTGCTGACGGCCGTTCTCGTCGTGGCCGATCTCTTGTGGGCGCGTGCCTCCTGGGCGCGCGATCTCCGCATGACGCAGGAGGTGAAGGACGAACACAAGGACGTGGACGGCGACCCCGTCGTAAAAGCGCGCATCCGCTCCCTCCAGCGCGATCGTGCGCGCCGCCGCATGATGGCCTCCGTGCCGCGCGCGACGATGGTGATCGCCAACCCCACGCACTACGCCATCGCGCTGCGCTATGTGAAGGGCGAGAGCCGCGCGCCGATGGTTCTCGCGAAGGGCCGCGATCTCATCGCGCTGAAAATCCGCGAAATCGCGGAGCTGCACGCCATTCCTGTGATCGAGGACAAGCGTCTCGCAAGGTCGCTGTATAACAGTGTCGAGATCGACCGCATGATCCCGCCGGAGTTCTACAAGGCCGTCGCGGAAATCATCCTCTATCTTCAGGGACGAAAGCCAAGGCCATCGCCCCGGGACGACACGGACCATGACGAAGACTAGCGACAAGACGGAGCGCGAGCGCGCGCTCGCGGAGGCCCTGACGGGGGTTGCCTCGGACATGCGCCTCGTCGATGCGGCGGATTTCGTCGCCTTCGTGCGTACGGCGCAGTTCGCCAACATCGCGAATATCGTCGCCTCGTCCGCCGAACTTTACTTCAAGCCGGGCACGCTTCGCTTCGGGCGCTCCTGCGAGGCCGATGTGGGATGGGACGGGCAGCCCCTCGTCACCGTTTCGCTGGAGTTCCGGCACAAGGGGGTGCTGGCGTTCTGCCGGCTCATGCTCGCCGCCGATCACCCGAGCGTGGAGATCGACGGTCTGTCCGTCACGCCGCCCTGCGATACCACGGACGCGGAGACGGCGCGTTTCATCGAGGCGCTGAACAGTGCGCGCATCTCACCCGTCAGGGGTGCCGATACAGCCTGAGACAAGCTCGCAGGGCTAGTCTCACCGGGCGATTTGATCCGATCTGAGGGATGCTCATGGAAACGCCCGCGCTGTTCGCGCTCGCTTCGCAGCGCACCCGATGGCTGGCCGAGCGCCAGGCGATGGTTGCGGAAAACGTGGCGAACGCCAATACGCCCGGTTTTCAGTCGAAGGAGATCGAGCCGTTCGAGGCCGTCCTCCAGGGCGAGCGCTTCGGATTGGCCGCGACGAGGCCCGGTCATCTGACCGTCGCCGATCGTGCGCGTGCGGCCTCCGTGGCTGCGAGCGCGGATGGAGATGCGACCCACTCCGGCAACACGGTGAGCCTGGAGCAGGAGATGATGAAGCTTGGCGAAATCCGGCGGCATCACGCCCTGACCGTCGGCATCCTCAAATCGTTTCATAAGTTTCTGCTCATGGGCGCGAGGGGCTGAGCGCATGATGGATGCCTTGCAGGCGACGATGCGGGTCGCGGCGGCCGGACTCGACGCCCAGTCGCGCCGTGTCCGCGTGGCCTCGGAGAACCTCGCGAATGCCGAGTCGACGGGCCGCACGCCCGGCGCGGACCCCTATACGCGAAAGCTTATCAGCTTCGAAAACCAGTTCGACGAGGCGCTCGGCGCGGATCTCGTCCGCGTGTCCGGCGTCGATCTCGACACCGCGCCCTACCGCCTCGAACAGGACCCCAGCCATCCGGCCGCGGACGAGAGCGGCTATGTGAAGCGTCCCAATGTCAACATGCTCGTGGAGATGGCCGATATCCGGGAAGCGAACCGGGGCTATCAGGCCAACCTGCAAGTCATCAAGCAGGCCCGCGAGATGATCGCGATGATCCTCGACCTCATGAGATCGCAGCCATGACCCCGGTTTTCCTCTTCCCGCAAAGCCTGCGCGCCGCTCCTGCCGAGCAGGCCGTCCGCCCATCCGCCGCAACCGCCGCGACAGGCGAAACAGGCGGCCTCGACTTCGCCGAAACGCTCGCGCGCGCCGCGCAGAACGTGGCCGATACGCTGAAGGCGAGCGAGCAGACGGCCGCGGCCGGCGTTCTGGGCAAGACCTCCGTGCAGGAGGTGGCGGAGGCCGTGATGGCCGCCGAGCAGGCCCTGCAAACCTCCATCGCGGTGAGAGACAAGGCGGTCGCGGCCTATCTCGAACTGAGCCGCATGCAGATTTAGCGACACATCAGACATGAGGAGCGCGCCATGAGAGCGCTGGCCATCGCGGCGACGGGCATGAACGCCCAGCAGTTGAACGTGGAAGTCATCGCGAACAATATCGCGAACATCAACACCACCGGCTTCAAGCGCGGGAAGGCCGAGTTCACGGACCTGCTCTACCAGTCCGAGCGCGCGGCGGGCGCCCCGAACCGCGCGGGCGAGGAAGCCATCCCCGAGGGTGCGCTGGTGGGGCTCGGCGTGCGCACATCGGCCATCCGCAACCTGCACCTCCAAGGCGCGCTGACAAAAACGGGCAACCGCTTCGATCTCGCGCTCGACGGGCGCGGCTATTTCCAAATCTCGGGGCCGAACGGCGAGACGTTCTATACGCGCGCCGGGGCCTTCAACGTCACCAGTCTGGTGCAGATGGTCGCCGTGATCGAGGTCGCCACCGAGAAGCGCGCCCCGGTCATCGTGCAGACCTCCGTCTCACCGTCCAAATTCTACACCCCCGAGGTCCTTGCCGGCGCCTTCCGCGCGCTGGCCACCGCCGCGCCCATCCCCGTCTGCCTGCACCTGGATCATTGCGAAGACGTGGCCTGGTGCCAGCGCTGCGCGGATGCCGGCTACACCAATATCATGATCGACGGCTCCAAACTCGCCTTTGAGGAGAACATCCGCGCCACCCGTGAAGTGGTCGATTACTGCCATGCGAAGGGCGGCGTCACCGTCGAGGGCGAACTGGGCACCGTCAGCGGGGTGGAAGACCAGATCGTCGTCGCCGAGGACGAGGCGAAGCTCTGCAACCCCGAGCAGGGGGTGGAGTTCGTCAACCGCACTGGCGTCGATCTCTTCGCCCCCGCCATCGGCACCGCCCACGGTGTGTACAAGACGGAGAACCCGAAGATCGACCTCGAGCGCCTGGGCGTGCTGCACGGCCTGCTGAACCAGCCCGAGGTGCGCATACCGCTGGTGGTACACGGCGGTACCGGGCTGAAGCCGGAGACGGTGGTCGGCCTGCTGGCCAACGGCGGGGCGAAGTACAACGTCTCCACCGAGTTGAAATACACCCTCATCGACACTACCACCGCCTACCTGGCCGCCCATCCGGGCGAATATGATCCCGGCAAACTCGACAAAGCCGTCGAAG
>CAZNAH010000050.1:0-9995 GCA_964570735.1 uncultured Hyphomicrobiaceae bacterium
CGATCTCGATTTCGGTCAGGCCCGTCTCGATGAGAAGCTCGGCGAGACTGCGGATCATCTCGGCGTCAAAAGAGGCGGGCTTGTGCTTGTCAGTCATGGGAGGGGCCGAGCGGTTTGGAGTTGCCACCGGGTGGATCGGTGTCCTGGCGAAGGACCGGAAGAAGCGCCATGAGGGCAAGAACATAGCTTTGAGCGCCGAAGCCGCAGATGATGCCGGTCGCGACGGGCGAGACGTAGGAGTGATGACGGAACGTCTCGCGCGCGAAGATATTGCTGAGATGGACTTCAATGACTGGAACGGTCAGCGCCTTCAGCGCATCAAGGATCGCGACCGAAGTGTGGGTGTAGGCGCCCGCGTTGAGGATAAGACCGGAGGCCGAATGGCGCGCCTCCTGCACCCAATCGACGAGGACGCCTTCATGGTTCGTCTGCCGGAAATCGAGCGTAAGACCAGCCTTGCGGGCTTCCGCCGCCAGCAGTGCCTCGATGTCCGCCAGCCGCGCCGTGCCGTAAAGGTGCGGCTCCCTCTCGCCGAGAAGGTTCAGGTTCGGACCGTTCAGGACAAAGACTGGCTTCATACGGAAAAAAGGCGATCAGCTTGCTCGAAAAACAAAGAGGCCGCGGCTGCGGCCTCAGTTAGCAGTTTTTGTATCGCAGTGCAAAAGCGGTTAGGACTTTTTCTCGTCTTTCACGCAGGCTGTGCAGCCTGAAGAGCGCACTTCCGCGACCATCTCCTTCAGCTGCTCGGCTTCCGCCGCGCCGGGATAGAGCTTGTCGCCGATGACGAAGGACGGCGTCCCGTCGATGTAGAGGTCGCGGCCCAGCTTCGCGAGCTTGCCGATGAAATGGGCGGTTTCGGGCGAGTCCATGTCCGCCTTCAGCTTCGCCGTGTCGAGGCCGAGCTTCTCGGCGATCTTCATCGCCGTCTCTTCCTTGGCCGGGCCGCCCTGCATCACCGCCTGGTGAAACTCGAAATATTTGCCCTGCTTCGCGGCAGCGACGCCCATCTTCGCAACGGCCAGCGAGTCGGCGGACAGAACCGGAAATTCGAGGAACACCGTCCGGACGCCCTTGTCGCCTTCCATCAGCTTCACGACGTCGGTGAGCGCGCGGCGGCAGAAACCGCAATTGTAGTCGAAGAACTCGATGATCGTGACATCGCCCTGGCCGATGGTGAAGGGCGCGAGTTCATCCTTCATTTCGGCAAGGGCCTTGTAGAACTCGGGCAGACGTGTTTTCAGCGCCTCGTTGCGGGCGGTCTCGGCCTTCGCCTCGAAAGCCTGCTGCATTTCGAGCAGGATCTCGGGGTTTTTGAGGAGGTAGCCGCGCACGATCTCCTCGATCGCTTTCGTCTGGCCCTCGTCGAAGGCAGCGGCGGACTTTTCAGATTGCGCATAAGCGCCGGTCAGGGCCGCGCCGAACAGCGTCGCAACCGCCATGTATTTCAGTCGTCTCATGTCTGTCTCCCAACGCGGCGCGGGCTAGACGGCCCGCAGTTCAACCACGGTTTTTGTCTGTCTTGAAGTTGGCGATGTCGTCGGCCTTGATCCACTGGGGCGTGCCGGGCTGCAAGCCTCTCTTCGCACGCTCGGCCAGCATTTTCGCATTTTTAATGTCGCCTTGGTGAAAGGAAGCCTGCGCGGAGGCGAGATCAGCCTCGGGGAAGCGCTTGAGCTTGCCAAGCGCCTGCGCCTGAAGACGATAGCCGAGATAGGAGTGGTCTTCCTTCACGAGCGCGACGCGCAGGGATTGCAGCGCTTCCTGCGTATTGGCGGGGCTGTCGGTCTCAAGCAGGGCCTGGGCGAGCTGGATGCGGATATAGCCGGAATTGGGCGCAAGCTCGGCCGCCCTGCGCAGCGGCGCGACGGCTTCGCGCGCACGGCCGCTTTCCAGCAGGAACCGCCCCTTGATCTCGTGGAAGAACGGATAATCCGGCTTATCCGCGATCAGCGCGTCGATCTCGGGGATCGCGGCCTTCGCCCCGCCGCCCGTGTGGAACTTCACGATCGCCCGCGCATAGCGGGCCGGAAGCCCCTGATCCGACGCGGGATAATCGCGCATCACGCGCTGCGGATTGCTTTTATATACGTAGGCGTTGACCTTGGCGCGAACGAGATCATGGCGAAGCTGGAGCTCCGGCGGGTCCTTCGCGTCGAAATAAGGGCTGCGCCGCGCGATCTCCTTCAATTGCGCGATGCGGTCCTGCGGCATCGGGTGGCTCTGGATGTAGGGATCGACCGCGCGTGCGGAACCGAGCGACTGGTCGGCGAAGAACTGGAACGTTTCGATCATGCCGCGCGGAGACTGCTTCGTGCGCGTGAGGTAATCGACCGCGGCCTGGTCGGCCGCCGATTCCTGCGCGCGCCGGTAGGACAGCACCGAGCGCTGAAGCACGCTCTGCCCGCCATAGAGCACGGCCGCGCCCGCCTCGCCCACGTCATCGCCGCCGCCCGCGACCGCGCCGCCGATCATCGCGCCCATGCCGAGCAGTTGCAGCATCAGGGCGGCGGTCTGCATCCTCGAAAGCTGCTGGCGCAGTCCGGCGAGATGGCCGCCCGCGATGTGGCCCGTCTCATGCGCGATCACACCGATCAACTGGTTCGGCGTCTCCGACTGGAGGATGGCGCCGGTATGGATGAAGATGTTCCGCCCATCCACCACGAAGGCGTTGAAGGTCTGGTTGTTGACGAGGTGGATCTTGATGTTCTGTCCGCCCAGTCCCGCTACCTTCAGGATGGGCGCGGTATAGGCCGACATGAGGGCCTCGGTCTCGGCATCGCGCACGAAGCTGATTCGCTGGCTGAGCGCCGGCAAGGTGGCGCTGGCGAGGGCGGCGAAAGCGACGGCTGTCCGGGCGGCCCAAAGACGTGCGGTTGACGAAATCGGCTTGGCTCCCGCGAAATGTCGTGCTGTCATGATCCTGTCTATCTCACTAAGGCACCGTCAGGTTTATTCTCCATGGGTTACAACTCCCCCTCACCTGACATCAAACAACGAAACCGTGAGTGGTGGAAGACCGGGTGATACGGCTCTCGCATCGAGACCGAGGGGACGGACGAAAATCACGCCGTCTTGATATCGTTTGGCAACCCATTCGTCTATGTACCATGGCCTGCCAATGAAGGCGTAAGGATGACGCCGGAATGGCGAGGCTGGCCTATCGCTCCGCTTCGGACCCTGGCGACCGGATGGATGAGATGACCCCTGGGCTGAAACCTGCCGAACTGTCCTCGCGCAGCGCGATCGACCCGTTCGTCGTGATGGACGTGATGCGCGAGGCGAACGAGCGCCAGGCATCCGGCAGCGACATCATTCATATGGAGGTCGGCCAGCCGGGCACGCCCGCGCCGCGTCTTGCGCGCGAAGCGGCCAAACGCGCCATCGACAGCGAAACGCTTGGTTACACCGACGCGCTCGGAATGCCCGCGCTCCGCGAGCGCATCGCGCGGTTCTATGCCGAGAAGTATGGCGTTCGCATCGCGCCCGGCCGGGTCGTGGTGACGAGCGGATCGTCCGCCGGGTTCGTGCTCGCGTTCCTTGCACTAATGGATGCCGGCGATGCGCTTCTGCTGCCGGAGCCCGGCTATCCCTGTTATCGCCAGATCGCACGGGTGCTCGGCCTCGCGCCGGTTGGCCTCCGGGCGGACGCCGCGACGCGGTTCATGCCCACGGCGGAGCAGATCCGCGCGGCTGCGGCGGCGAACCCGAAGGCGCGCGCGATGCTGCTGGCGAGCCCGGCCAATCCGACCGGGACGGCGTGCGAGCCCGCCACGTTCCGGGCGCTGATCCAGGCGGCGGAAGAAGCGGGGCTCTGCTTCCTGTCCGACGAGATCTATCACGGCCTGAGCTATGGCATGCCGGAAACGACAGCCGTTTCGGTTTCGGACAATGCGATCGTCATCAACAGCTTCTCGAAATACTTCTCCATGACGGGCTGGCGCGTGGGCTGGATGGTCGTGCCGGAACGGCTCACGCGCGTCTTCGAGCGGCTCGCCCAGAACCTCTATATCTCGGTGCCGGCCGTCTCACAGGTCGCCGCCATCGCGGCGTTCGACGCGGCGGACGAACTCGAAGCCTACAAGGCCGTCTACGCCGGGAACCGCGCCCTTCTGCTCAATGAGCTGCCGCGCGCGGGCTTCAGCGAACTCGCGCCCGCCGATGGCGCCTTCTACCTTTACGCCGACATCAGCCGCTGGACGGCTGATAGCGCGGCCTTCGCCCGCCGGATGCTGGCGGAAACAGGCGTGGCCGCGACGCCTGGCGTCGATTTCGACCCCGTGCGGGGCGGCGCGTTCCTGCGCTTCAGCTATGCGGGCACGGCCGCCGACATGCGCGAGGCCGCGCGCCGTCTGCTCGCCTGGAAAAAGTGAGCGCGCCGCGCCCGTCTTCCTGCTAAGCCAAGGCAAAACGCGGGGCGACACATGCAGGCGAGCGAGATTGTCATCGGGCCGATCCTCTACTGGCTGGAACTGGCGGGCATCGCCGTGTTCGCGGCGTCCGGCGCGCTGACGGCATCCCGCAAGCAGATGGACCTCGGCGGCTTCATCGTGATCGCAACCGCGACGGCGATCGGCGGCGGCACGGTGCGCGATCTCCTGCTCGGCGCGAAGCCGGTCTACTGGGTCAGCGAGCCGACCTATCCGCTGATGTGCGCGGCCGTGGCGATCGCGCTGTTCTTCGCCGCGCCCCTGTTCGAGTCGCGGTTCCGCGCGCTGCTCTGGGCCGATGCCGTGGGCCTTTCCCTGTTCTGCGCGACGGGCACGGAAGTCGCCATTCGCGGCGAAGCGCCCTGGATCGCGGCGGTGCTGCTGGGCGTGATCACCGCGACTTTCGGCGGCATCATCCGAGATGTGCTATGCGCGGAGGTGCCGCTGATCCTGCGCAGGGAAGTCTACGCGACGGCGGCGCTCGCGGGCGCATCGGCCTACGCCATCGCGCGCTATTCCGACGGCGGGATCCTGATCGCGACCATCGCGGCATTTTCCGTGTGCTTCAGCGTGCGCGCCGCATCGCTCGCGTTCGGATGGTCTCTGCCCGCCTATGGGCACCGTCCCGGCCGCAGTTACGACGACACGCGACCATAGTTCGGCACAACTGTTGCTATACGGTATAAAAAACATATCTGCGTTCTGACGCTTCCAATACGCTTTAAGGGATTTCTGCGGGGATGATGCATCACGCGCCACTCATCACCACGTTCGTGGTTGCTTTCGTCCTCGCCTTCATCCTCGGCGCCGCTGCCGTCCGGCTCAAGATCTCACCGATTGTCGGCTATCTGCTGGCGGGGCTCGCGGTCGGCCCGCACACGCCCGGCTTCGTGGCGGATGTCGCCCTGTCCCAGCAACTCGCGGAACTCGGCGTCATCCTTCTGATGTTCGGCGTGGGGCTTCATTTCTCTTTCGAGAAGCTGATGGAGGTGCGCGGCATCTCGGTCCCTGGCGCAATCGGTCAGGTGCTCGTCGCAACGGGCCTCGGCACGGCGTTCGGCACGGCTATGGGCTGGACGCTTCTTGCCAGCATCGTGTTCGGTCTGTGCCTCTCCGTGGCGAGCACCGTCGTTCTGCTGCGCGCGCTCGACGAGCAGAATTTGCTTGAGACGAAGCGGGGGCAGATCGCGGTGGGCTGGCTCATCGTCGAGGACATCATCATGATCCTCGCGCTCGTGCTCATTCCGGCGCTCGCCGGGTTTCTCGGCCACCCGCTGCCGACCGCTCCGACCGAATATGCCAGCGGCGATGTGGTGAGCACTGTCTTCGGCACGATCCTGAAGGTGGGGCTGTTCATCACCGTGATGATCCTCGCGGGCCGCCGCGTAATCCCCTGGGTGCTCGACCGCGTGGCGATGACGGGATCGCGCGAACTGTTCACGCTGGCGATCCTCGCCATCGCGCTCGGCATCGCCTACGCCGCCGCGGAGCTGGCGAGTGCGTCTTTCGCGCTCGGGGCCTTTTTCGCGGGGCTCGTGCTCGCGGGATCGAGACTGAGCCAGAACGCCGCGGAGCGCTCGCTCCCGCTGCGCGATGCCTTCGCCGTCCTGTTTTTCGTTTCCGTGGGCATGCTTTTCGATCCTCAGATCTTGCTCACTCACGCCCTGCCTTTGCTGGCGACCCTGTTCATCATCCTGATCGGTAAGTCGCTTGCCGCTTTCTTCATCATGCGGCAGTTCGGTTATTCCGTCGCAACAGCAGGCACGGTCGCGGTGAGCCTTGGGCGAGTTCTCGTTCATCCTCGCGGGCTTCGCCTTGAAGCTGAACATGCTCACGAAGGACGCGCACGATCTCATCCTGGCGGGCGCCATCTTCTCGATCATGCTGAACCCGCTATTGTTTTACCTGCTGCGGCGGTATGAGAGCCGGCTGGAACGGTTCGAGAAAACAGCGTCGCCCGACGCGGATCCGCTGATGACGCCCGTCGCTTTCGATCTGCGCGATCATGTCATCGTGGTCGGATATGGGCGCGTGGGGCGCCGCCTCGCCGAGGAACTGCATCGGGCGAAAACCCCGTTCCTTGTGATCGAGCCGAAACGCGACCGCGTCGATATGCTCGAAGGCAACGGCGTGCGGGCCATCTTCGGCAACGCGGACAGGCCCGAGATTCTGCTTGCGGCGGGCGTGCGTCAGGCCAGGGCTCTGCTGGTGGCGATGCCTCAGGCGTTCGACGCTGCTCAGGTCATCAAGGAGGCGAGACGCCTCAACCCCGCGCTGTCCATCATCGCGCGGGCGAGCTTCGAGGCGGAGGCCGACTACCTCCGCGAAAGCGGCGCCCACACCGTTCTTGTCGCGGAGCAGGAGCTCGCCGACCGCATGATCGCGAGCTTGCCCGCGGGGCCGTCCGCGCCCGCGGGTGCTGCTTACGGTTCGAGCTCGGTATCCCAGTAGAGATAGTCGAGCCAGCTTTCATGCAGATAGTTCGGCGGGAACAGCCGCCCGTTGCGGTGCAGTTCATGCACCGTGGGCCGGTAGGGCATCTGTCCGGGCCACATCTTCGCCTTGGCCGGCATCTTGCCGCCCTTGCGCAGATTGCAGGGCGCGCAAGCCGTCGTCACGTTGTCCCAGCGCGTCTGCCCGCCCCGCGAGCGCGGCACGACATGATCGAAGGTGAGATCCTGCGGCGAGCCGCAATACTGGCACTCGAACCTGTCGCGCAGGAACACATTGAAGCGCGTGAAGGCGGGATAGAGCGCCGGCTTCACATAGGTCTTGAGCGAGACGACGCTTGGCAGCTTCATCTCGAAGGTCGGGCTGCGCACCGACTTCTCGTAAAAGGAGACGATGTTGACGCGATCGAGAAAGACCGCCTTGATCGTTTCCTGCCAGTTCCAGAGGGAGAGAGGGTAATAGCTGAGCGGCTGATAGTCCGCATTCAGCACGAGGGCCGGAAAGCTCTCCGGCGGAGACGAGGCAGTCGCTACAGCCGTCACGTTCGCCTTTCCTCAACGGTTGCCGTTAAGTCCAGCAGGCCACGCTCGCACTACGTCGCGCTTTAGTCGGACCGGATACTACAGATCAATGTCAGTTCTGTGAAGACGCCCGTGCATCGCGCCTTTTCGCACATGCCGAACACCCGGCAACTTAAATGGGTGCGAGGGCGTTGCGCAGAAAGAGGCCCGCCGCGCGAAGCCCTTCGCCGTCGATTCCGTGGCCGAGGCCAGGGCGCACCATCCATTCGACGGGCACATGAGCGGCCGCCAGCACCTGCCGCGCGTGGTGGATCGCCTCGACCGGGATCACCTCGTCATCCGTGCCGTGCACGAGCAGCACCGGCGGCCGCGCGGTGATTTCGGCGGGCAGGTGCTCCGCGCCCGCGAGATGGCCCGAAAACCCCACGATCGCCGCGAGCTGCCCGTTGAGGCGCAAGCCCACATGCAGCGCCATCATCGTGCCCTGGCTGAAACCGGCGAGCGCCACGGCCGAGAGCGGAAGCTTCAGCGCGTCCGCTTCTTCTGCGATGAAGTGGCGCAGCGCGGGCGAGGCGGCGCTCACGCCGCGGATATATTCGCCCGGATCGCGGAAGGTGAGCGGGAACCACTGCCGCCCGCCGAACGGATTCGCCGCGCAAGGCTCCGGCGCGTGCGGCGAGACGAACGCCGCATCAGGCAGCGCGCGCGCCCATTCGCGGCCAAGCCCGATGAGGTCGTTGCCGTCGGCGCCGTAGCCATGCAGCAGGATGACCAAGTGGCGGGGCGCCTTGCCGGATGCAGGCGGCAGTCGCGGTCCGTCGAGCTTTGTCCGCATTGAAGGGTCTCCGTGGATATGGCCGGTCAGCGCAGTCTAGCCGCCCGCTTCCTCCGGTGTCATCGCGCGGATGGCGAGAGCATGAATATCCGAGCGCAGTTCTTCCGCGAGGACCTCGTTGACGAGGCGGTGGCGATCAAGCCGACTCCGCCCGCGAAAGGCGTCCGACACGATGACGACGCGGAAATGGCTCTCGCCTGTCGCGTAAGCCTTGCCCTCGCGCAGCCCGGCGTGGCCTGCGTGCTTGGCGGATTCGTTTTCGACCGCGAGGCGGCTCGGCCGGAACGCGCGGATGAGTTTCTCTTCGATGCGGGTCGTGACGGACATTTCGATCTGGGCCTGTGCAACTGCGATGCAGAAATACCATTTATCGGGAGGCCGGGGAACCGTCCCTCGACTAGGTCTTGCCGCACCTGCCACGGCGCAGCATACTCTCGGAATCCGCATAGCAGAGCCTAAACCGGTCCATGAAGCTCGACTCGAAATATTTCGACAGCATCCGCATCCAGCCGAGGCGTGCTCGCGCGCAGGCGGCGGCGTCCGGGAAGGCCGCGCCATGCCAGTGGCGGGGGTGCCATCGCGATGGCGCATACCGTGCGCCGAAGGGCCGCGACCGGGAAGGCGAGTATTACACTTTCTGCCGGGAGCATGTTTCGGCGTACAACAAGTCCTACAATTATTTTTCCGGCATGAGCGACCACGAGGTCGCGGATTTTCAGCGTACCGCGACATTCGGCCACCGGCCGACCTGGACCATGGGTGTCCACCGGCAGGCGGCTGGCGCGGGGCTGAGCGGCGCGGCGGGGCTCGGCGATGCGCATGCGGGCGACCCGTTCGAGATGCTGAAGGGTCTTCGCGGGCAGGGGCATCGCCGGGAAGCGAGAACGGCGGCGCCCCGCGCGCAGCATAAGGCCGCGCGCAGGCATCTGGCCGCCCTGAACCTCGACGAGTATGCGACCGCGAGCGAGATCCGCGCCCAATTCAAGACGCTCGTGAAGCTGCATCACCCGGATCACAATGGAGGCGACAGGAGTTCTGAGGAGAGGTTTCGGGAAGTCATCGACGCCTATAACTACCTCAAGCAGACAGGGCTGTGCTGAAGCGCCGCGCTATCCATAGAAACGCAGCCCGCGTATTCATAACGACACATTTCAGGAGCCGGGTGAACACATGGCCTTAGCAGCAACACCTGAGACCAGCCTGCCGGATATGAAAGTCTCCGTCCGGCAGGTCTTCGGCATCGACAGCGACATGGAAGCGCCGGCCTTCTCGCAGACCTCGGAATATGTTCCCGATCTCGATACGGACTATCAGTTCAACCGCGAGACGACGTTGGCGATCCTCGCGGGCTTCGCCTACAACCGCCGCGTGATGATCCAGGGTTATCACGGGACGGGCAAATCCACCCATATCGAGCAGGTCGCCGCGCGGCTGAACTGGCCCTGCGTCCGCATCAACCTCGATAGCCATGTGAGCCGCATCGACCTCGTCGGCAAGGACGCCATCGTGCTGCGCGACGGCCAGCAGATCACCGAGTTCCGCGAGGGCATCCTGCCCTGGGCACTGCAATCCAACACCGCGCTGGTGTTCGACGAATATGACGCCGGGCGGCCGGATGTGATGTTCGTCATCCAGCGCGTTCTGGAGGTGCAGGGCAAGCTGACGCTGCTCGATCAGAGCCGCGTCATCCGTCCGCATCCGGCGTTCCGGCTGTTCGCGACCACGAACACCATCGGGCTCGGCGACACGTCCGGCCTCTAT
>CAZNAH010000050.1:10030-15243 GCA_964570735.1 uncultured Hyphomicrobiaceae bacterium
GGGGCAGATGGACCGCTGGTCGATCGTGGTGACGCTGAACTACCTGCCCCACGACGACGAGGTTGATATCGTCCTCGCCAAGGTGAAGGGCTACCAGACCGAGCAGGGCCGCCGCACCATCTCGAACATGGTCCGCGTCGCCGACCTGACGCGCAGCGCCTTCATCAACGGCGACCTCTCCACGGTGATGAGCCCGCGCACGGTCATCACATGGGCGGAGAACGCGAAGATCTTCGGCGATGTCGGCTTCGCCTTCATGCTGAGTTTCCTGAACAAGTGCGACGAACTGGAACGCGGCGTCGTGGCGGAGTTCTACCAGCGCTGCTTCGGTGAGGAGCTTGCCCAATCCACCGCCAACGTGGCCCTGAGCTGACCCGACGGATGACCTCGACGCCGAAGCGCAAACCCGATCCGCTGACGCCGTTCAAGCGGGCCGTCGCGCTCGCGACGCGCACCATCGCGCAGAACAGGCAGATGCAGGTGGTGTTCGGGTCGGACGCGCCGGGCTTCGACGGCAAGACCGTGCGGCTGCCCCAGCCGAGCCGTGCCGTCTCCCGCAAGGAAATCGCCATCATTCGCGGCCACGCGGATTCCATCGCGCTGATGGCCGCCTGCCACGATGCCAAGGTCCACGCGGAGCTTTGCCCCGCATCCGGCCAGGCGAAAGCGGTGTTCGACGCGGTGGAGCGCGCGCGGGTGGAAGCGATCGGCGCGCTGCGCATGCCCGGCGTCGCGAAGAACATCACCGCGAAGATCGCCAGCCGCTACGAACGCCTGCCCGACCGGGAGATCGACCGTCACGACGCACCGCTGGAAGACGCCGTCGCGCTGATGGTGCGCCAGAAGCTCACCGGGCTGAAGCCGCCGCGCGGTGCAAACGGCATCGTCGAGGTCTGGCGCGACTGGGTGGACCATCGCGCGGGCTCGATCATGGATCAGCTCGATGGCGTGATCGCCGATCAATCCGCCTATGCCAAGGTCATGCGCGACATGCTCCAGGCCCTCGATCTTGTCGAGGGGCCATCCGAGGGCAGCCAGGACCAGTCGGCGGCGGAAGCCGAGAACGACAAGCCCTCGAACGGCATGGCCGAGGAGGAGCAGGCGGACGACGAGGCCAAGCCCGTCGAGGCGCAGGCCGAAGAGGTCAATATCGACGAGGGCCGCGAGGATAAAGACCTCCCCCAGATGGGCGAAAGCGATTACCGCCCCGGCGAGCAGGACGGCGACGAGCAGCCGCAGTCCCCGCCGCGCCGGCCCAATTTCTCCGTGCTCGATTCGCCAGAAAAGTTCGGCTATCAGGTCTTCACGCGCCAGTTCGACGAGACCGTCGGCGCCGAGCAGCTTTGCGATGCGGAAGAGCTGGAGCGCCTGCGCAACTTCCTCGACAAGCAGCTTTCCACGCTCCACGTCGCGGTCAGCCGGCTCGCGAACCGCCTCCAGCGTCGGCTGCTCGCCCAGCAGAACCGCGCCTGGGATTTCGATCTGGAAGAAGGCATGCTCGATACGGCCCGCCTCTCGCGCGTCGTGACGGACCCGTTCCAGCCGCTCTCCTTCAAGCGCGAACGCGACACGACCTTTCGCGATACGGTCGTGACGCTCCTGCTCGACAATTCAGGCTCCATGCGCGGGCGGCCCATCATGGTGGCGGCCTGCTGCGCCGATATCCTGGCGCGGACGCTGGAGCGTTGCGGCGTCAAGGTGGAAATCCTCGGCTTTACCACCCGGCAGTGGAAGGGCGGCCAGGCCCGGGAGCAATGGCTCGCCGCGTCGAAACCGCAGGCTCCAGGCCGGCTGAACGACCTGCGCCACATCATCTACAAATCCGCCGATACGCCTTGGCGGCGCGCGCGGCGCAATCTCGGCCTGATGATGCGCGAGGGGCTGCTGAAGGAGAATATCGACGGCGAGGCCCTGGCCTGGGCGCACAGCCGCATGCTCGCGCGCCCGGAGCAGCGCCGCATCATCATGATGATCTCCGACGGCGCGCCGGTGGACGATTCGTCCCTTTCGGTGAACTCCGGCACCTATCTGGAGCGGCATCTGCGGCAGGTCATCACCGAGATCGAGACCACATCGCCGGTGGAACTCATCGCAATTGGGATTGGACATGACGTGACGAGGTATTATCGTCGCGCCGTCACAATCACGGACGCGGAGGAACTGGCGGGCGTCATGACGGAAAAACTCGCGGAACTGTTCAGCGACCCTACGGTCAAGGTCGTGCCGCGCCGTTCGGGTCGCGCTCATCAGCCCAGCCGCCGTCTCAATTAGAACGGATGCACATGCCATTCCGCCTGCGCCTCGGCCGACCCTGGTCTTTTTTCGCACTCGTCAGGCCGGCGCTTGCCGCGCTCTGCACCCTGCCGCTGGCTGCCACGGCGGAGCCCGAGGGCAAGCCGGCGGCCGCGGGCGCCGTTCTCGAAATCACGGCAAACCCGCTCGACTTCGCGCAGGGCAAGCGCACCTTCGGCAGGCTCACCTATCGCGGCGGCCTGCATCTCCTTGCGCAGCCGGACGATTTCGGCGGGTTCTCCGGCCTCACGCTGAGCGCGCAGGGAGAGCTGATGGCGGTGACGGATGCGGGCATGTGGCTCACGGCCAAGGTTCGCCGCGAGAACGACAAGCTGATCGGCCTCGAAAATCCTCGCATGGGCCGCATCCTCGATGACAAGGGCCGGCCCTATCGCGGCAAGCGGGCGCAGGACGCCGAAGCCCTGAGGGCGGACGCGGACGGGACCTTCCTTATCGCCTTCGAGCAGCGGCATCGCGTGGGGCGCTACCGCTTCGAGGACGGCGAACTGAAGCAGGTTCGGCCGCTCAATATCTCTTCGATCACGCGCTCAGTGCGGGGAAACCAGGGGCTGGAAGCGCTGGCGCTGCTTGCGGGCGGCAAGGAATTCGCCTTCTTTGCGGAAAAACTGCTGGACGGCGACGGCAACCACACGGGCTGGCACGTCAAGGACGGCAAGGTGCGGCGCCTTTCGATCGCGCGATCGGACGAATTCGACATTACCGACGCCGTGGCACTGCCCGACGATACGCTCATCCTGCTTGAGCGGCGCTTCGTCGGTCTGCTCGACGGCGTTCACATGCGCCTGCGTCTCATCTCACGCGAGGAGCTGGAGCGCGGCGGCCTCATCCGGGGCGAAGAACTCTTCCGCGGCAACAACTTCGCATACGCTGTCGATAATATGGAAGGTATCGACGCCTATGAGACGGAAGACGGTGAAACGGTGATCGCCGTCATCTCCGACGACAATTTCAACCGCGCCATCCAGCGCACGCTGTTGCTGGAATTCACGCTCGACCGAGGCCGAAAAGCCGCCGGGCGCGCCGAATAGGCCGGCGCCGTCAAGCGGCAGGCTGAGCTTCCGACTGCGCGCGGGCCTTCGCCACTTCCTTTTTCAGCCGGAGCGCTTTGGGCGAGAGCTCTTCGTCCTTGGCCTTCAGCAGAAAGGCATCCAGCCCGCCGCGGTGCTCCACCGTGCGCAGCGCGTTCGCGCTGATCCGCATGCGCACGCTGCGGCCGAGCGCGTCGCTGAGCAGCGTCACGTTGCAGAGGTTCGGCAGGAAACGCCGTTTCGTCTTGATGTTCGAATGGCTGACAAGATGGCCGACGAGACCGCCCTTGCCCGTGAGTTCGCACTGGCGCGACATGTTGAAAGTCCAAGGTCTGGAATAATAGGATAGCGGCAGAGCCGACTTCATCGTTCCGTAGATACTTGCAGGGGATAGTGAGGTCAAGGGGCAAGGTCGCGTGCTGAGGCTGAAGCGCCACAATACGACCCGTGAACCACATAATTGACGAAATCAAACACTACGGGCATGGAAGACTTGCCTGCGTTCAAAAGGTTTGCCGCACGGATGGTTAAGAGAGTACGGAGTCAAAGCAGGCACGCACGGCTCGCAGCGGCGGCGCTCACGGCGCTGGTCTGCGCCCACTATCCGAGCGCGACACTGCCGCAGGAGGCGGAAGCCGCAGAAGCCGCGCCGATCCGCGCCAATGCCGTCGATGCTCACTACCGCATCACCTGGCTCGGCACGCATATCGGGGATTTCCGCTTCAAGTCGAGCATCGCCAACCAGCGCTACGAATTGCGCGCGACAGCCGACGTCAGCGTGTTCTTCGGCGCGGTGACGTGGAAGGGCACGACCACCAGCAGCGGCGTTATCACGGCGGCGGGTCCGGTCCCGTCGTCCTACAGCTTCCGCTATCGCACGGGCGAGAAGCAGGAAAACGTGGAAGTGCGTTTCCAGAACCGCAGCGTACGGGATGTGTCCGTCGATCCGCCCTCTCGGGTTTCCGCACGCCGGGTGCCGATCACCGATACGCATTTGCGCAATGTGGTCGATCCGTTGAGCGCCGTGATCCTGCTTTCCCAGACTTATTCCACGCGCAGCGGGGAACAGGCATGCAGCCGCCGCATTCCGATTTTCGACGGGAAGCTGCGCTATGATCTCGTCCTGTCCTATAAGGGCCGGCAATCCATCGGCAATGATGGTAATCTGAACGGAACCGCCTATGTCTGCCGTGTGCGGTATGTCCCGATCGCGGGACACAAGCCGAAGAAAGAAGACAATGATTACGTCACCGGAAATTCCGGCATCGAGGTATGGCTCGTCCCGATGCCGGAGGCAGGGCTGATGGTGCCTTATTACCTGTCCATCCCGACGCCTGCCGGTGCTGCCTCCATGGTTTCCGCAAAGTTCGATGTCAGCACCGCGGGCGGCCGCTCCTGATGGAAAGATGCTGACAGGTCGCCGCGGTCAGGCACCGAGCGCCCCGAAGTCCGCGGACCTCATCGAACGACACGGTCTCGTCAAACGCCAGAGACGCCACAGACATGAACGCTAACCCGGCTTCGGCACCCTTCAAGCCCGCACCCTCCCGGCATGTGACGGCGGTTCTCGGGCCGACCAACACCGGCAAGACCCATCTCGCCATCGAGCGCATGCTCGGCCATGAGAGCGGCCTGATCGGCCTGCCGCTGCGCCTGCTCGCGCGCGAAGTCTATGACCGCATCGTCGCCCGCATCGGCCCCGGCGATGTGGCGCTCATCACGGGCGAAGAGAAGATCAAGCCGGAGCGGCCTCGATATTACGTCTGCACCGTCGAGGCGATGCCCCGCGAGACCGACGTACAGTTCCTCGCCATTGACGAGGTGCAGCTTGAAGGTGATGAAGAGCCTGCGGTCGAGCAGGGACTGAGTGTA
>CAZNAH010000050.1:15253-15894 GCA_964570735.1 uncultured Hyphomicrobiaceae bacterium
GGCCACGTCTTCACCGACCGGCTGCTGCATGCACGCGGGCAGGGCGAGACGCTGCTGCTCGGCGCGCAGACGATGGCGGAAAGCATCCGCGAACTGATCCCCGGCGCGAATTTCATCTCCCGTCCGCGCCTGTCGAAGCTCACCTATTCCGGCCAGAAGAAAATCACGCGCCTGCCGCGCCGGTCCGCCATCGTGGCGTTCTCAGCAGGAGACGTTTATGCCATCGCGGAACTGATCCGCCGTCAGCGGGGCGGCGCCGCCGTCGTGATGGGCGCGCTGTCGCCGCGCACGCGCAACGCGCAGGTCGCGCTCTACCAGTCGGGCGAGGTCGACCATCTGGTCGCGCGAGGTGGATTTCCTCGTCGCGACGGACGCGATCGGCATGGGTCTCAACCTCGATGTGGACCATGTGGCGTTCGCGGGCGTGCGCAAGTTCGACGGCCGGTCGCACCGCGAACTCACGCCCTCCGAACTGGGACAGATCGCGGGCCGCGCCGGGCGGCATCTGAACGACGGCACATTCGGCGTCACGGCGGACGTGGAGCCTTTCGCATCGGACCTCGTCACCAAGCTCGAAAACCACGAGTTCGAGCCGGTCAAGATGCTCCAATGGCGGAATACGATCCTCGATTTCGACAGCC
>CAZNAH010000050.1:15905-17790 GCA_964570735.1 uncultured Hyphomicrobiaceae bacterium
GTCTCCGCGACAGCCTGCGCCAGACGCCCGGCCATCCGAGGCTCGCCCGCGCGCGCGCCGCCGACGACGTGGAGGCGCTGGAACTCGCGAGCGGCGATCCGCGCATCACGGAAATGGCGGTCAGCCCGGCGGCGGTGAAAATGCTGTGGGATGTCTGCCAGGTGCCGGATTACCGCAAGGTGGCGCCCGCGACCCACGCAGAACTCGTCGCCACGCTCTACAAGTTCATCATGAGCGACGAGGGCGTGATCCCCGAAGACTGGTTCGCGAACCAGGTGGAGCATGCCGACCGGACGGATGGCGACATCGACACGCTGTCGAACCGCATCGCGCATATCCGCACCTGGACCTTCGTCTCCAACCGCCGCGAATGGCTGAAAGACCCCGACCACTGGCAGGCCCGCACGCGCGACGTGGAGGACCGCCTCTCGGACGCGCTCCACGAGCAGTTGACCCAGCGCTTCGTGGACAAGCGCACCAGCGTCCTCATGAAAAGCCTGCGCGACAAGGACAGCCTGTTCGCGGAGATCGAGAAGGACGGGCGCGTCGTTGTCGAGAAGCACTATGTCGGCAAGCTCGACGGCTTCCGCTTCACGCCGGATGCCGCCGCCGCGGGCGTTCACGGCAAGGCCGCCCGGCACGCCGCTGCGAAGGTGCTTGTGCATGAGCTTGCGGCCCGCGCGGACCGCCTCGCCGCCGCGCCCGACACGGCTTTCACGCTGACCCGCGAAGGGGCCATCATCTGGGAGGGTCAGGAGATCGGGCGCATCAGCGCGAGCGACGATCCGCTGAAGCCAACCTTCACGCTCCACAGCGACGAGCATCTGGCCGCCGCCGACAAGGAGAACATCACGGGCCGGATCGAGACGTGGCTCGCGCATTATATCGAGGTGCGCCTCAAGCCGCTCATCGAGATCGCGCGGGCGGAAGACATCACCGGGCTCGCGCGCGGCATCGCCTTCCGGCTCAAGGAGACGCTCGGCGTGCTGCGCCGGGATACCGTCGCCGAGGAAATCAAATCGCTCGACCAGGAAGGGCGCGCGCAGCTCCGCAAATACGGCGTGCGCTTTGGCGCGCACAACATCTATTTCCCGCTGCTGCTGAAGCCGGCCGCGGCCGATCTCCTCCTGCTGTTCTGGCTGCTTCGCGACGGCGCGGCGCACAACCTCACCGTCGAGGCCATGGCGGAGGCCCCGCGTCAAGGACTGACCTCCGTGCCGGTCAACACCGCGCTGCCCGAAGCCTTTTACCGCGCGGCGGGGTTCCATGTCTGCGGCCACCGCGCCGTGCGGGTGGATATGCTGGAACGGCTTGCGGACCTCATCCGGCCGCTCACCTCGTGGAAGGCGACGGAAGCGCAGCCCGAGCCTCCGGCCGGCGCGGTGGGGAACGGCGCGTTCAAGGTCAAGCCCGAGATGATGTCGATCATGGGCTGCTCCAGCGAGGAGATGGCCGTCATTCTGGAGGCTCTCGGCTACCGGCGCGAGCGGCGGCCCCTTCCCAAAGCACCCCCGGTCGAGCAGGCGGCGGCAGCGCCGTCCGAGGAGGCCGCTGCCAGCGCTGCGGAGGAGCCGCAAACCGTGGCAGACGAGACGCCTGCCGAGCTTGCGCCCGCCGCCGCCAACGATCCCCGCTCCGGCGAGGCTGAGACTGTCCTTGCCGACGCCGAGACCGCCGAGACCGGCGCAGCCTTAGCCGATGACGCGGCGCCCTCGCCCGCCGTCGCGGCCGACGACACGCAACCCGCCGAGCCGGAATTTGAGGAAATCTGGCGGTTCCGCCGTCCCAAGCCGAAATTCGAGCGCAGCGGAGAGAACAGGGGCGACCGCCGCCGCCATCACAGACGCCCGGGCCAGCCGGGACAGGGGCAGGCCGCACCCGAGGG
>CAZNAH010000051.1:0-6390 GCA_964570735.1 uncultured Hyphomicrobiaceae bacterium
CTGCGCGTCTACCAATTCCGCCACGACCGCATTGGAAAATGTTCAGGCTTGCCCGAACCCTTCCGTCTCTAGCAAAAGATAAGGGCGCGTACAACAAAAAGCCAGAACCGCAGGGGCTGGCGGTCGGCGAACTGCCGGAGGACGCGAAACGACGGCAGTTCGCCTCAACGCGAGACTTGCAGAGTATGGCGCAATTGAGTTACGGCCGGGTAAAGGCGATCGGTGCGGTTTGATGGATGCTCAAATCCTCGAATTCGCTGCCGTGATGAAGCGGCACAGCGGCATGCTCGGCGCGAACGACGGCGTTGAATGGCTGACGAGCAAGGCGCCGATATCCTATCCTGCGGCGGTCGCGGGCATGGAGGAGCGCGCCGATGCCATTCGCGATGGCCGCGCCGCCGAACTTGTCTGGTTCCTGGAGCACCCTTCGCTCTACACGGCAGGCACCAGCGCCCGGGATGCGGACCTGCTGGAGCCGGACCGCTTCCCCGTCTATCGCTCGGGCCGCGGCGGGCAATACACCTATCACGGTCCCGGCCAGCTCGTGGCCTATGTCCTGTTCGACCTGAACAGGCGCGGCCGGGACGTTCGCTGCCACGTGCATCGCCTCGAAGCCTGGGTGATCGCCGCGCTCGCGGACTATGGCGTGACGGGCGAGCGCCGGGAAGGCCGCCCCGGCATCTGGGTTCCGCGGGAGGCAGGAGCGGACCCGGATGCGCCGGCCGACAAGATCGCGGCCATCGGCGTGCGCGTGCGCCGGTGGGTCACGTTTCATGGTGTTGCGGTGAACGTCTCGCCCGACCTGGAGCACTTTTCCGGAATTGTGCCGTGCGGGATCACCGACGGCGGGGTGACGAGCCTCGCGCGGCTTGATGCGCTGGCGCGGGAGCCGCTCGCCCCGCGCGCCAGCCCGCCACGCTAACTTCTCGTCACGACGATTTCGAGATATTCGCTCGGCACGATCAGGGTTTCCGCTCCGCCGCGGTTCATCGTTTCAAGCAGGTGCAAGATGTCCGCTTCGAGAGCGACCTTCTGCGCGCCTTCCAGCGCCGCGAACGCGCGGTGCGTCGGGCCGTAATAGGTCCTGAAAACTTCCAGCCAACTCTGTGGAGAGGTGTAGCGGAAATTGAAGACCTGTTTCGAAACCTGCACGCGATGGCCGTCGAACAGCTCGGCGAGGCGTGTCTCGGTTCCCCAAAGGACAGGCGATCTGATGCCGGCGGGCGGCGGGACATGCCGGCTGATCGTCTTGAACAGCTGCCCGATGAAGCCCTCGGGCGTCCAGTTGGCGAGACCGATGCGCCCGCCGGGGCGGACGACCCGCAAGAGTTCGGCGGCCGCCTTCTCCTGGTTGGGCGTGAACATGACACCGAATGTCGACAGGGCGACATCGAAACTGGCGTCGGCGAAGGGGAGGTCTTCGGCATCCGCGACCTCGAAGGTCACGGGAAGCCGCTCGGCGGCCGCGCGCTCCCGTCCCCTGTCAAGCAAGGTATGCACATAGTCGGTGGAGGTCACCTGTCCAAACCGGCGCGCTGCCGCAAGCGTGGCGTTCCCATTTCCGGCGGCCACATCGAGCACACGCTCGCCCGCGCGCAGGTCGACGGCCTCGCAGAGCCGCTCCCCGACGATCTGAAGCGTGGTGCCGATCATGGCATAATCGCCCGAAGCCCAGACGCTTCGCTGGCGTGTTTTGATGGCCGCATAGTCCGGCTTGGCAAGGCTGGTGCTCATGCTGGGTGTCCCTTGTCGGTTGAGATGGAGTAAGTGAGGCGATTGGCCGCTGTCTGCATGCGCGCTATAGTGGGGAAAAAGGCTTGGGCGCGAATGACCGTGCAACCGGATTGCCTGATCGCGCGTCCAAGTTTTGGGAAGGCAGCCGCTCCATGGACGTACTTGCGGAGGTTCTTCGCTCTGTTCGGCTGACGGGCGGGCTTTTCCTAGAGGCGCACTTCACGGCGCCCTGGTGCGTGACCGGCAGGGTCACCGCGGAAGACTGCAAGCCATTCCTGGTGAAGCCGGCCCAGGTGATCGCCTATCACTTCGTTCTGCATGGAAAACTGTTTCTCTCCATCGAGGGCGATTGCGCCATCGAGGTTCAGGCCGGAGAAATCGCACTCCTCCCGCGCAACGACAGTCACATGATGGCGAGCGCGGCCGGATTGCAGCCCGTGAAGGCTGACGATCTCATCAAACCCTCGCCCTCGGGCGGGCTGTCGCGCATCTGCCATGGCGGAGGCGGCGACCCGACCCATCTCGTCTGCGGCTTCCTGTGCAGCGAGGAGACCTATAACCCCCTCATCGCGAGCTTACCCCGCGTGCTGAAGCTGGATGTGCGCCATGTTGCCTCCCGCGAATGGATCGAAGCTTCGGTCCGGTTTGCCGCCGGTGAGGTGAACAAAGGGACGCTGGCGTCATCGACGGTGCTTTCGCGGCTGTCGGAGCTTCTGCTGATGGAAGCCGTCCGCTGCTACTCCTTGACACTGTCGGACGACGGCGACGGCTGGCTCATGGCACTGAAAGATCCCCATATCGGACGTGCGCTGGCGCTCATGCATCAGGATGTCAGCGCGCATTGGTCGGCCGGGGCGCTCGCGGGTGAGGTGGCCATGTCGCGCAGTGCGTTCATGAGCCGCTTCAAGACCTGCGTCGGCGTGCCGCCGATCCGCTATATGACGGTGCTGCGCATGAAGACCGCCAAGCTGCAACTGCTGGAGTCCGCGAAAACCGTCACCCAGGTGGCGCACTCCGTCGGGTATGAGTCGGAAGAGGCGTTCAGCCGTGCGTTCAAGCGCGAATTCGGATTGTCGCCGCTCCGGTGGAGAGAGCAGCGCTCGTGACGGCCCGCGGCGCCGAAGCGCGAAGGCCCGGCGCTACTTCAAGGGAACATGCCTTCCGCCGAAGCGATAGCCGAAGCCCACGCCGATGATCCACGGGTCCACGTCGATATCCGCCGTAACCTTGGTTCCGCCCAGATCGACCTCCGCCTCGGTCTCAAGCCAGAGCTTTTTCACATCGACGTTGAAATACCAGTTATCGCGCAGATGCACGTCAAAGCCTGCTTGCAAGGCCAGTCCAAAGCCATTGTCGATTTCGAGATCGCTGTAGCTTGCCCCGGCATCCTCGCCGAAGAACACGGTGTAGTTCACGCCCGCGCCGACATAGGGCTTGATGCCGTGCCCCAGGCTGAAATGATATTGCAGCGTGAGGGTAGGCGGCAGCAGCCAGACATCGCCGACCTCGCCGAACCCCGCGATGTCGTCGCGGCCATCCACCGTATGCGGCGTCACGGCGGCGATAAGTTCGAGCGCGAGATTCGGGGTCACGAAATAGGTGATGTCGAGTTCCGGCACGACGGTGTCGTCGATCGCCACATCCGCGTCGGCGGCAATGGACCAGTTCGAGGAACCCTCGTCGGGCAGGACGCCGATACCGCGCAGGCGGAGCAGCCAATCGCCGGATTGGAAGCCGGTTGCGCCCGGCTCGGACTTCACCTCTCCCGTCAGCGGGAAGAGAGAGGCCGCGAGAACCAGCGCGGCCAAACAGGATTTCAGTTTCATATGCCCCTCGACTGCCTTTTCCCATGAGCCGAGCGCGACCTCGTCTAAGGCCGCGCAGCAACTCAGTCAGCCGGATGGGACATGAGCTTTGCCGTGTTCGTATTGACGGAAATCAAAATTGCGGACAGCTCATCCGCAATTCACGCCGCTGTTGCAAAGATGTAGCTGGCTTTCGAGGCGCTGGAGCCGATGGTGCGCTTTAGCGGTGACTTCTCGAACCGCCTTTTTGGCAGCTTAGCCGAATAGAATACGATATTGCAGGACTGTCGCGTTCCAGACTTTCAGTTATCCTTCTGATTTTTCTGTAAAACCTTTGCGAGCTGCGGCGATGTGCTTTCGCGTTCCGCCCAGCCGCCCCTTGCTTTCAAGCACAATTCATTCTACCCGCCGGCCTTTCGCGCGCGCCAGGGCAGAACGGCCGTTTCGCAACAGCAGGCAAGCCTCGCAAGTCTCATCCCCGCAGGAGAGGCTGACAGCGCTGCGCGCCGGTCGGACACCGCAGCGAACCCGCCACCGCGGGCCGGAGCGCGAGCCCTAGCAGCTCCGGACGCTTTCTCGAATGCCTTGTATCGTCTATTTCAAGGTCAGGGTTGCGGTGACCCCATCCAGTTCGACCTCAATCCCGTCGGCGATCTGACCCGTGATGTCTCCTTCGAAGCCCGCAAGCAGGGGCAGGCCCGCGAATGCCGCGCCCTGCGCGAGAATGGGATTGACCGCGTTGAAGACGAAACCGAGCGGCGCCATGCCGCGGCTCGCCATTTCCTTCAGCATCCATGCGCTGGCGACGCCGCCTTTTGCCGTGTTGAGCACGAGGATGCGCCCTACATAACTGCGGCCGTAAAGGGCGTGAGTCTCGCGTACGAATAAACCTCGAAGGCGGTCGAGATCATACCGCGCCGAGAAATTGTCGCCCGCGACGAGCGCGATGCCGCGCACAGCGCCGCCCAGCCCCGATTTCGCCCGTAAGACGGTCATGCCCGGTTCCCTTCCCTCGCGGCGGTCTCGATGCACTCTTCCATCGAGGCGAGCGTGGGCCGGTAGCCATAACCGCCGATGATGTTCGCAAGCTTGAAGCTGTTGGTCATGAGCCGCCGCCAGCCATTTGCTTCGCCGACCTCCCGCGCCCAGGACTGGTAGAAGCAGTTGCCCGTGAGCACCGTTCCGCCCGCCTGCTCGATGCGCGCGGTCAGGCCCAGCCGGTCGGCGTCGGGCTTCACCTGCGGGCTGGTGACCACGAGCACCGGCACGCGGAAATGCCGCCCGTCGCAGAGACCCGCCACCTGAGCAATCTCTGTGAGACTGAGCTGAGGCGCTGCGAAGACCACGACATCCACGCCGTCCTGCCTGCAATACTCGGCGCGCAGGTCCGCGATCTCCTCTGCTCCGATCCGAAAAACCGGCAGTTTCGACGGATCGCACACGTCTTCAAGCCGAGGCGCTTCGGGCGTGATCCCGGGCATGTGGAACAGGGCGACCGAGCCGAAGCTGGCGGCCGCCGCGCCGAAGTGTTTCAGCGCGTCCGAGCCTGGGGCGCCTTCCACCGCCGTGATGGCGGGCACGGCCCAATAATTCCCCGCAACACGGCCGGCAAGCGCGCCGAGCGCGCCCCAATCGTCAAGTCCTCGCGGCGAGAAGCCCGCTTCAATGATCAGTGTCGCCCTTCGCTTCTCTGGCAGATGGAAGCCGTAGCGCAGCGTGCGCCCGGTCAGCGCGGCGGCGAGCGCCGAAGGTCCGCCCTCGAAATTCGACCGCGCGCCCAGCACTGAATTGCAGTAGATCACCACCCCCGTATCGCCGAAGGCGACATGCTCGCCGCGCAAAGGGTGGATGACGGTCTGATAGTTGATGCAGGTATTCGTGACGAGCACGCCAAGGCTTTCAAGCCCTGCCACGAGCCGCCTTTCCAGCGCAACCATCGCGGGCGTGTGTTTCAGCACATCCGCCTTGTCGAAATCGGTGCCGCGCGGGTCGGTCACGGTCGGCACGCGCACGCGTCGCTCGGCGTCGTTCAGCGCGGCCCACTGTTCGAGCCAGGAAACGCATGCCTCCCCCAGGCTTTCGCCATCGGCCATGATGTGCGCCTGGGTCACGGGTACGAGATCGGCCGCCCCGAAGAAGCGCCCCACCTCGACCTGATGGGCGAGCGCCCAGGCCCGGGCCGGACCGAACGCGCCCGCGAGCATCGCCTGTTCTTCGTCGTTCAGCTTCATCGCATCACCGCATCAGGCCCGGCAGCCAGAGGACGAGCTGCGGAAAATAGAACACCGCATACATCAGCGCGATCTGGATCGCGATGAAGGGCAGCACGCCGCGCGACAGCACTTCGAGCCTTATCCGGCTGATCCCGTGGATCGTAAACAGATTGATGCCGACAGGCGGGCTGATCTGAGCGATCTCCATCGCGATGACCGCAAAGATGCCGAAGGTGATGGGATCCATGCCCAGCGCCTGCGCCACGGGAAAGAAGATCGGGATCGAGATCAGCAGCATCGCGGCGGACTCGAGGAACATGCCCAGCACGAGATAAACGAGTATGATCAGAGTGATCGTCACGAATGCGCCGCCGGGAACGGATGTGATGATCTCGGCGATGGTTTGCGGCACGCGCTCATAGGTCAGGAAGTGCGCGAAATACTGTCCGAACACGACGAGCATCAGGATCATGACACTGGTCTTCGTGCCCGCGAGAACCGCTTCCCACAGCTTGGTCCTGTTCAGCCGTCCTTGCAGAAAGCCGAGCGCCGTCACGTATATCACGGCGAGCGCGCCGACTTCAGTAGGTGAGAAGATGCCTGTGTAGATCGCGGCGGTGGCCGCGGGCGGAAGAAGG
>CAZNAH010000051.1:6477-17764 GCA_964570735.1 uncultured Hyphomicrobiaceae bacterium
ATGCCTGGGCTGGACAGATACACATAAGTGGCGAAGACCGTCATCAGGATCAGGCCCGGCACCACGCCGGCGATGAACAGGTCGCCGATCGAGGTCTCCGTAATGATGCCGTAGAGGATGAGGGGCACGGACGGGGGAATGAGAATGCCGAGCGTGCCGCCCGCCGCTACGAAGCCGCCGGCGCGTGCGTCGCCGTAACCGTCGCGGCGCAGGAGTGGGATCGCAACAAGCCCCACCGTCGCCGCTGTCGCGATGGACGAGCCGCAGATCGCCGCGAATATGCCGCAGGCGACAATCGTCGCGACCCCCGATGAATTGCGGATGCCGCCTGCGAAGGCTTTCACCACGGCGAACAGGTCGCGCCCCGCATCCGAGCGCTGCATGATCGTGCCTGTCAAGATGAACAGCGGGATGGCGATCAGCTCGAAGACGTGGCTCCCCTGCCAGAGGGTCTCCGTCATTCCCGCGAGCGCGATGTCGAGCTCCTTCACGAGGATGAAGCCGATGAGCGCGGCGATCCCCATCGCGACGAAGACGGGAATGCCGATCGCCATCATCGCAAGGAAGAGAACGACGATGGAAAGGCCCGTGGTCATGTCAGCCGGTCTCTTCGGTTTCGGGATAGTCGCCGGTCACAAGTATGCGCAGAGCCTCCAGGGTTAGGCCCGCCGCGCCCAGCGGTATGGCAAGCTGGGGAATCCACAGCGGCATGTTGAGGATGGTGCCGGAACCCATACCGTTCATGAAGTGCGCGTAGACATGCTGGGCGGACAGCGCCGTGACGATCCCCGCGAACAGGGCCGTCGCGGTATAGGCCAGCCTGTCCCCGAACCGCCGCCACGACGGAAAAAGCTGATAGAGCAGCATCATGCGGAAATGCGCGCCAGTCCGCAAAGCGTAAGCATTGCCGATGAACGCCGCCGCGATGAGCAGGTAGATCGTCGTGTCGAAAATCCAGATCGTGGGCGAGCGCAACGCGCGCGCAACGGCGTCGTAGGCGACCGGAAGCGCCAGCAGGCCCACGATCGCGGCGCTCGCGACCGTAGACAGGCTGCCGAGCAGGTACAGGATGCGCGGACCGGAGGAAACTCCGCCCATCCTTGCACTCACGCTGGAGGCGGGCTTCATTTCGCCGCCGAGACGAGCTTCACGGTTTCGGGATCGAACGTGGCGGACACCGTTGCCTTATAATCCGCCAGCGCCTTCGACCAGGCATCCCATTCCGGCGTGCCGGGGGTGAGTTCCTTAACCGTCAGGCCATGGCCTTCGGTCTTTTTCTGGAAATCGGAATAGCTCGCGATCAGCGTGTCCACTGTTGCCACGCGGGCGTCCTCGATGCTTTCCAGCAGCGCTTTGCGGACCGGTTCGGACAGGCTGTCGTAGCGCTTGGCGTTCATCACGAAGCCGTTGATGATCGTGCCGAGTACGCCGCCCGTGCAGAGCACGTGTTTCGTGACCTCGTAATGGCGCAGGCCGTAGGCGCCCTGAAGGCCGCCAAGCGTCCCGTCGATGGTGCGTCGCTGAAGGGCGGAGTAGACATCGCCCACGCTGATGTTGACGGGCGCGGCGCCCAGCGCTTTCAAAGCTTCGCCGGACCCCTTGGAATAAGCGCGGATCGTGCGTCCGGCCAGGTCGGCGGGGGTTTCGACCGGCGAGGATGAGAAAATACAGGGCGCGCCGATATCGAACAGCGCCAGGAGCTTCGTGCCCTGCGCGCCGAGCAGCTTGTCGAAATGTTCGAAGATGGGCTGGCCGGGACGCAACTCGTCCTTGGCGGCCTTCATTCCGAGCGTCCAGAGCGGGCTGCCGGAAATCGCGACCGCCGGCACGCGGCCCTGCCAGTTATCGAGCGTCGTCAGCGAGATATCCACTTGCCCGGACGGTATGGCGGTGGGCACGAAAGCCTGCTTCACCATCGTGTCGTCGGGAAAGAATTTCCATTCGACCTGGCCGTTTGTCCTTTGCGTGACACCGTCCATCAGCTTCGGGGTGAATACCTTTACCTGCGGGTGGGACGATGCGCCCCACGTGGCGAGGCTGAGGGTCGTTTTCTCCTGGGCGAATGCTGGCAGGCCCGAAAGGAGTGCAGCGGCACATGCCGCCAGCAGAGTACGTTTCAATCCGAACATGTTTTTCCTCCCATTGACTTGCTTTTCTTTTCCTTGTGCGTCGTTCATGCCGCAAATTCGGCGCTCGCTCCCGGCGGCGGCGAATAGCCGAGATCTCCTCTGGCGATGACCGCATCCCTGCCGCCGTTCAGCTGCAACAACTCCGCCTGACGTGCCTTGGCGCGGCGGTCGACCTCGGCTGGATCGCAGATCGCGTGGAGCCGTTCGCGGAATGTCGCGACGATGCCGGCATAGGCCGGATCACCAGCGAGGTCGTTCAGTTCTTCCGGGTCGGCACGAAGGTCGAAAAGCTGAGGCGGGTAATGCACGTAATGCACATATTTCCAGCGTGCGTCGCGCAGCATGAAGAAGCCGGCCGTTGATCCCATCCCGTGATATTCGGAGAAGACCAGCCGATCCCCGTCGGCTGCGGTTGCGACCTCGAAAAGCGAGCGGCCGGGAAAATCCTCGCCAGGATCCGGCGGCGGCAGCCCAAGTCCGTCGAGCACTGTCGCGTGCACATCGACAAGCGAAACGGGGGTCGTGCAAACGCGCCCCGCCGGTATGTCCGGCCCGGCCATGATCATGGGAACGCCGACCGACTCCTCGTACATGGTCGATTTTCCCCAGAGGCCGCGCGCGCCCAGATTGTCGCCGTGATCGCTCAGATAGAGGACACGGGTATTGCCGGCCAAGCCGGCGTCTTTGAGTGCGGCCAGAACGCGTCCGATGTTCTCGTCGAGGAAGGAGCAGAGTCCGTAATACCCCGCGATGGCGCGTCTTACGGCATCCGGCCCGTCGAAATAAGAATCGTAGTCGAAACTTGCCGCGTATTCCGCGAGATACGGGTGGCGCGGACGCTCCTTTGGATCGTATAGCTTGGGCAAAAGCGGGTCGTCCGCGTTGTAATAGCGATAATAATGCTCGGGCGGGGCGATCAGCGGGAAGTGCGGCGCAACGAAGGAAACGAACAGCGCCCAGGGCTGGCGCGCCGCCGAAGCTGCCTTGTCATAAAGCCACTTCTGGGCTTCGGCGCAAATGCGGCGATCGTAGATCGTATAGCTCGACTCGCCCGGTCCGGCCTGTCCCGCCATCTTCCATGCGCCCTTGCGTCTCGGCAGCTTGTCGCGCACGAGGCCCATGAGGTCGCCCTTGTTCTCCACGACGTTCATCGGGAGAATTTCCCGCGTGAAACCATGGTCTTCGTCCGCAGAGCGATAGTGCAGCTTGCCGATGGCGACGGCTTCGAGCCCTGCCGCACGCACGCGGTGATGCCAGCTCTCCACGCTGCCGTCATAGGGATCGGCATTGTCCCAGAAGCCGACCTGATGAAGGTATTTCCCTGTTGCGAAGGACGCACGAGCCGGAACGCACACCGGGCAATTCGTGTAGGCTGTGGTGAACCGTGTGCCCTGCGCCGCCAGCCCGTCGAGGTGCGGCGTCTTGACGAGCGGATGGCCATAGCTGCCAAGGCACTTCGGATTATGCTCGTCAGACATGATAATCAGGAGATTCGCAGGGGTCATATGCAGCCAAGGGTTAATTGCTATATAGCTATATAGCAGATATCGAACATGCGCAACGCTCTTCCTGAAGATCTGAACGACGGCTTTGCCGCGATGATTGCCCGCCTTGCTCAGCCGGGGCTCGTCAAATACGCGCAACTGACCGATGGGCTACGGCTCGCGATCCGCGAGGGGAAGCTGCCTTCCGGAACGCGGCTGCCCACCGAGCGTCAGCTTGCGGATATGCTGGGTTTCAGCTTAGGCACCGTGCAGCGCGCCCTTCGCGATCTGGTCGCCGAGGGCCTACTCGTGCGCCGCTCGGGCCTTGGAACCTTCGTTGCCGAGCCGCGCATTCAACTGCACAACCCCTTGCACTGCCAGTTTTTGAATGACGACGGCAGCGGCGTATTGCCGATTTTTCCCAAAACCGTCCGGCGCTGGGTGGAGCATGCGCCGGGGCCTTGGGCCGCGCATCTCGGGCCGCCGGCGAATGGCTATCTCGCCATCGAGCGTGATTTCGATGTGGCCGAGGAATTTCATGTCCGGAGTTTCTTCTATGCGGATCCGAACGCCGTTCCGCTCCTGCGCGATGCCGACTTGAGATCACTCGACGGCCAGAACCTGAAATTGCTGCTCGCAGAACAATGCCGCTTGCCGGTTCAGCGCGTCAGGCATCTCGTGACGCAGATCGGCATGCCTGCGGAGATCGCTAAAAAGATCGGCGTTCGACCCGGTTCGCGAGGTCTCAGGCTGGATGCCTTGGCCTTCGGCCTTGCCGGTCCGCTTTATTTCCAGCAATTCTTTATACCCGAGAACAGCCGGAGCATGGTGTTCGAATAGACTGCCCAACCGTTTCTACACCTTGTCGCAACGCCTCGCACGAATCCCCAGGTTGCAAGTCTTTTTGCAAGAAGTTGGCCGAAGGGCTTCCGGGCGGTATGCATTCTGTAGGAGAAGAGTTGCGGCACTCCAACGCGGGGAGCGGCAATCGATTGCGGCGACTCTTAGGAGCCCTACAGACGGCTCGCTTCTCATAGACGGAGCACCCCAAAAGATCCCAATTCGGGATGCGGGATCGTTATTCAGGACCACTCGCTCTTTCCGTGGATGTGAGTGCTGGAGAATCTTGCGTTTTGGCCGAGAATGCTTGGTCACGGCGAAGCAATACTTTTGCCGACCAAATGGTGATGATGAAGACGTTTTCCGGCCGAATCAAGCACGAGGTCAATATCGAAATGCCCCGCCCGCGCGCAAACTCGGCCCGCCTAGCCCTTTCGGTCCGTTCAGGAGGCGAAACCCGCATGGCGCAAGAAAATGCGCACGACCTTCGAGTGCCATAGGTCCGCGGGGATCTCCTGGATCGCGACGCCCTGGCCCGCGGCGTGAAAGGCGCCGAAGCGGTGTTCCACGTGGCCGCGCTCTTTTCGATGTGGGCGCCATGGCCGGCCTTCCGGTCCGCAATGTGGAGGCGACCCGCACTCTCCTCAGCGCGGCGGCCGATGCGGGCGTATCGCGCTTCGTCCAGGTGGGCGCCGCCGCCGTGGTCATGGGCGATCTCGCACCCATGCCACACGTGAAGGCGGGGGCCTGACAGCCTTGCAACACTCATAACGGATTGCTCATCATGCTGAAAAGACTGCTAGTTCCGTTTTCCGCCGTCGCTCTTCTGACCTCTTAGAGTGTCGCGCAGACGGCTTCCCCGACAGGCTTGTGGGCTTACATTGACAAGGAAACCGAGAAGCCCGCGCCCATATCCGCATAACCGAAAACGCAGGCACTCTGAGCGGTGTGATCGAAACGCCTTTTCCGCGTCCAGGAGAAAACCCTATCTGCGAGAAGTGTCCTGGCGCGCTGCGCAACAAGCCCATCGAGGGGTTGCCCATCATCAGCGGTGTGCGATGGAACGGCTCCGCATGGGACGGCGGCAAGATCCTCGATGCCGATAGCGGCCAGACTACCATGTCCGGCTGACGCCCGCCGCGGATGGCCGGAGCCTGGAGGTGCGCGGCTACTTTGGACTGTCCCTGCTGGGCCGCACCGAAATCTGGCAGCGCGTCGAGGAGAAGGGCGCCTCCCGGGGGGCGAACTAGCCTCCCGTAAGCTGCAACGCTTCAGAACCGCTCGACCCAGGGGCGGACTTCAAGCTCGTGGGTCCAGACGCTGCGGGCCTGCTGCAACATCGCGAGCACGGAGCGGGCGATGGCGTCGGGGTCAAGCATCGAGTCGGGGGCATCGGCCGGCTCGATGCGGCCGGGATTCCGGATCGCGCCGTCGATCACCACGTGGACGACGTGGATGCCCTGCGGATGCAACTCGCGCGCGAGGCTCTGCGCGAGGCCGCGCAGCGCGAACTTGCCCATCGCGAACGGCGCCGACTGGGCATAGCCTTTCACGCTCGCGGAGGCGCCTGTGAACACGAGCGCGCCGTGGCGGGCGGGAAGCATGCGCCGGACGGCTTCCTGCGCGACGAGGAACCCGCCATAGGCCGTCACTGCGATCGCGTTGGCGACGGCCTCCCGGTCGAGGTCGACGAACGGGCCACGGACCCGTGCGCTCGGATTGTAGACGACGATTTCGGGCGGCCCGCCGAGCGCGGTCTCCATGGCGGCGAAGAGCGCGTCGACATCGGCGGGCTGGCTCGCGTCGCACGCAAAGGCCACCGCGCCGGTCTCGGCGGTGAGTCCTGAGAGCTTGGCGGGGTTGCGCGCGGCGAGACCCACTTTCAGGCCGGCGCCTGCGAAGCTGCGCGCAAGCGATGCGCTGAAGCCGTCGCCCGCGCCGACGATCAAGGCGCGGTGATAGGTGGGGGTCATGTGATCACGTCCTTTTTTCGAAACACGGCCTGCATCACGGCGCCGCAACCGGCATGATATTGATCTTCAGAGCGCGGTCTCGACCCGTTCGTCACATTGCGGCGCTCGCTGTGGTCTCAGTCCTTTGAGGGGCGCGGCGCGAAGGCTCGCCATGCTCCTTGATCGGGCCGGTCAGATGCTCATGCACGATACGCCAGTCACCCGCAATCCTTCGCCAGATATGCGTGCCATGCCGGCCGTCGTGGATCGTCTCGCCGCCTTTGACGATACTGCCCCACCAGGTGAAGCCGCACCACGCCAGATCGCCTGACACCTCCAGCCGATCCACCACCTCGATGCGGTACATGATAAACCCTGGAAAATTAGCGTTGATCTGATCTTCCCAGGTGCTGCGATAGCGGTCGAAACCCGTAAAGCGAGTATCTTGGGCGCTGTAATTGTCGTAGATGAGCAGGCTGCCGACTGCGTCATCATAAAGATCTTCGAAGCCTGAAAGCGTATAGGGCCGCGGTCCTGGCGAAAACAGCCTTTGCCATTTCGCGAGGCGGGCCAGGATCGCTGCGACTTCCGGATGGGCTTTGTCGACTTCCGGTGCGGTGTGCAAGCTCTGCATCGTCGTCTCCCGTGGGGTTAGGCGTTGAGGCCGCCGTCGACCGACACCATGGCCCCGGTCATGTAGCTCGCTGCATCGCTCGGGAGGAAGGCGATGACGCTGGCGACTTCCTCCGGCGTACCGGCACGCTTCATCGGCGGCAGCTGATCCGCGCCTTCGCTCATCATATCGGTCGCGATGGATCCTGGAAGCACGGCGTTCACCGTTATGCCCTTCGGAGCGAGGTCATAGGCCCAGGAGCGTGTCAGCCCCGCAACGGCGAACTTCGTCATGTTATAGGCGCTGACGCCGGGGAAGGTGGCGCGTTCGGCTAGGCTCCGGACTCATAACCACCAAGTGACGATCGCCGCCACGAAGACGGCGGCGGCGAAGTTGACGGCCAGCTTGTCGTAGCGGGTGGCGATGCGGCGGAAGTCCTTGAGTCTGCAAAACATGCGTTCCACGAGGTTTCTGCGTTTGTACGCTTCCGGATCGAATGGGTGCGGCGTCTTGCGCCGCGGATGGTTCGAGATCACGGGCTGTGTGCCGCGTTCGATCAGGACCTGGCGCAGCCCGTTGGAATCGTAGGCTGTGTCGGCGGCCAAGCGCGCCGCCGCGGGGACGGCGGCGATCAGGACCAGCGCCACGCGCGCATCGCCGAACTGTCCGAGCGTTATCGCGAACGCGATGGGGCGACCCGAGCCGTCGACGAGGGCGTGGATTTTTGTCGTCCGTCCGCCGCGCGAGCGGCCGATGGCTTGCGCTTGAGCCCCCCTTTTCCGCCCGCCGCGCAGCGATGGGCTTTGGCGTGGGTTGAATCGAGCATGAGCTCCGCCGGCGGTCCGCCGGACGCAGCCAGCGCTTCGAACATGTTGCGCCATATGCCCTTTTTAGCCCAGCGTACGAACCGGTTGTAGAGCGTCTTGCGCGGACCGTAGATCGCGGGCGCGTCTTTCCAGCGGCAGCCGCTCATCAACACGAACACGATCCCCGAAATCACGCGGCAATCGTCTACCCGCGGAACGCCGCGCGTGTCCGTCGGCAACAACGGCTCAAGCCGTGCGAACTGCGCCTGCGTCAACCAGAATGCCTCGCTCATCAAACCTCCCAAGCTGGAAAGCTTGAATCAGCGTTCGCCGCTCCTGGCAATCCCGTTTATGGGGCCGGAGCCTAGAAGAAGACCCAAGAAATACCTCCCAGGAACAAGCCAAGCGCGTAACTCCAGAGGGGAAAGCTGGCAAGCCAAACGCCGTTCGTTTGTTGGGCTTGCGGTCGGACGTCGCCTTGGAGGCCTGGAATCACGAGTGAGCCAATGAGGAGATCGTCCCCCGAAGGCCCGCTTATCGTGGCAATCACCTCATATTGCCCCGCCTTGCGCAGCGGCCCGCCTTCGACGAGATAGGCCCCGTCCGCGGTCGGCTTGGCGTCGAGCGTCGCGTCTCCGATGCTGAGGGACAGCGCTGCGTTGGTAACGGGGCTATTATCGGCAGTGAGGTCGAGGAAAATCTTCAAATCCCCATCCTTCAGGATGGCGACGAACTGGTAAGTTTCGGATTGAAGCACAAGCCTTGGTGCAGCAGTGGGCGCCTGGGCAACTGGTTTCGCGCCGTGGTCGTGCCCTTCATGGGCTTGCGCAAGACCGGGCCCGATCAAAGGTGTGAACGCGAAAGCGATAAGCGCGAGCAAGCCGCGCACGAGCCGCGAAAGATCGACTGGCATGGGATATCCTCTAAGTGCGGGATCCGAAGATCATCAACCATCCACAAGGCGCAGTATGCGCTCATGCAGTGGCGTGCGATGTCTCAGACGAGGCGTCTTGGAGGACGGAGCAGATAGGGGGGCTTGGTATCGCGAGGCTTCCCAAAAAAGGGAATATGAAGCCGCGATGATGTGACGGCGCGGTTCTTCCAGGCGGAGAGCTGTGGCGCGAGGGCTGTACACCACATCCCGCAACAGCGCTTTTCGTCGGCAGGCCCATCAGGTCGTGCGCCGTTATCGGAAGAAGGCTCAGGTTCCACGACGGACACGGCTAGAGCCTCCGAAGCATTGTGGGTATGCCCATGCTCGCACGCGCTGTGATCATGGAACACGGCGGCGTAAGCACCAAAAGACTGGATCGCGACCAGCAGGCACAGGCCGATAATGGCCGTTATCCTTGCCCATGTCGCGCCGCTGATCACTGCCGGAGAGCCTCAAACCCTTTCCTGAGGATGCCATTACACCCTTGGGGGGTTCCGCGATCAACAGGGAATCGGGGCAACGGCAAACACCGCTTTGTGCGTGAACCGACAGCGGTGCCGCAGGGCATCAAGAACAGGAGACGGTGGCGATGGTGATGATGTCGCGGTAGGTTCCGCCCGGAGCGCCGCCGTTGAGGTGTCGTCTTCCCTCCATTTTTCATTATCCCTCGTGCTTTCGTAACACGCTAATTTGCACAGGTTCTCCGCGTCCCGTCTCTAACCGCCGTTCGAACACGGCTGCCCTTCGCAGATCGAATACCGTTGGATGGAGGCTCAGGTACCTCATCCCCGGCATACCTGCCAACTCATGGCTGCGACCTGCACTCTCATTTTCGCCTAAGCCGCAAGCACGTGACAAACAGCTTAACGATTTATTCCAACCGTGCGTTCCGAAGCCTTTTCAAGGGCAGGGAGGGCGCCGCCCTCCCTGCCCTTGGTAGCGTCTTCTACGGCACTGACAGGGCCGCTTGCCTCGCAGGGCTCAAGAGCCCTGCTCGGGCCGCACCCCGGTCATGCCCGAAGCCGCTACCACCCACACCCACCCGGTCTCGCCGACGGGCAGGGGTGCAGCAGCACCCCTTTTTTTATTGTCAAGTGCGAGGACCGACACCATGCCCCAATTCCATGCCCAACCCTACGATATCAGCGCGACCGGGTTTTTCTTCTCGTCGCGGGAAGGATACGAGGCGCGCGCCCGCACCTGCCGCAAGGCCTGCGGCGGGATCGTCGAGGAATTCGAAATCCAGTTCATCGACGGCGCAAGCATCGATGCCGCCTTTGCGGACGTCTTCAAGCTCACCCAATGTCTTCCGCTTTATGGAACTGTGCGAGGCGTGGGACGCGCATGACAAGCGCCGCTTCATCATCGCGGTGGGCGAATGCGGCTATGGCTTCGCCCCTGAGACGGTGAGCCCGGACGACTTCGAGGTCGATGTTTACGAGGTGGAGAGCCTGAAAGACCTCGCCGCGCAGTTCGTCGAGGAGGGGCTGTTCGGCGAGATCCCCGAGCATTTGCGCCCCTATCTCGACATGGACGCCATCGCCCGCGACTTAGCCGCCGATTACGCCGAGACCGAAATCGACGGTGTGAGACTGGTCTATGCCTGCCGATAAGGCAGGCATAATTGCCATATACTTAGCGTTGCTTGGCTGAGTTAAGATTATTTTCTTGTCTTTAGGAGTATAGTCATGTATAGTTTAGGCAAATCACCACACTTGCGCCTTGCCGCCGGGCTCCATTCCGCCCGGCTTTCGCCCGTGTCCGCGGGCCGGACGCGCTTTGCTTTTCAGCACCTGAGACTTTCAACCGGTCCGCCGCCCATGGCGTGGGCCACAAGCTATTTGATGCCCCATGAAACCCGACTTAGAGACCTATCTGCCCCTGCTGGAGGGCTACGATCTGACGCGCGAGCAGAAGATCGCCCTTATCCACAGCTTGCAGTGCATCCTGCAGAACTTCGTCGACCGCGCCTTCGGGCGCGATTCCGCCCAGCTCTGCCGGCAGGATCGAGGGCGTCGGGATTCCCATGGGCAAGTCAATCGCGTACAATCATTGGAGTATTCCAAAACAAAAGCGAGATTACCCCGGACGCGCGAAACAAAACCGCGCGGCCGTAGCAGACGAAAGAGAAGACCATGAGCCAGACGCCCCAGACCCAGACCGCCGTTATCTATGCCCGCGTCTCCAGCGTGAAGCAGATCAAGAAGGGCGACGGGCTCGGCTCGCAGGAAACCCGCTGCCGGGAATATGCGAGCCACAAAGGCTATGCCGTCGTCCAGGTCTTTCGCGACGAGGGCGTCTCGGGCGGCCTGATCGACCGGCCCGGCATGCAGGCCATGCTGGCCTTCCTGAAAAACACCGCCGCGCCCGCCAGCATGTCGTGATCATCGACGATATCTCGCGGCTCGCCCGAGGGCTGGAAGCCCATATCCAGCTCCGCACCGCCATCGGCGATGCGGGCGGCAGGCTGGAAAGCCCCTCCATTGAATTTGGTGAGGACCCCGACAGCCAGCTCGTCGAGAACCTGCT
>CAZNAH010000052.1:0-2890 GCA_964570735.1 uncultured Hyphomicrobiaceae bacterium
GCGGTTACGTCGTATTCTGGCGTCGTTTTGGATACCCACAAAAGGGCAAAAATTATTCCCACTCGATTGTTCCGGGCGGCTTCGACGTCACGTCATAGACGACGCGGTTGACGCCCTTTACTTCGTTGACGATGCGCGTCGCGATGCGGCCCAGCGCCTCGTGGGGGAAGCGATAGAAATCGGCGGTCATGCCGTCCACGGAGGTCACCGCCCGCAGCGCGAGCACATTATCATAGGTGCGCAGATCGCCCATCACGCCGACGGACTGCACCGGCAGCAGAACGGCGAAAGGCTGCCAGATCTGATCGTAAAGCCCCTCGGCGCGCAGTTCCTCAAGATAGATCGCGTCGGCCTTGCGCAGCACGCTCAGCTTCTCGGGCGTGACCTCGCCGGGAATGCGGATCGCGAGCCCCGGCCCTGGGAACGGGTGCCGCGTGAGAAAGCCCTCGGGCAAGCCAAGCTCGCGGCCCAGCGCGCGCACCTCGTCCTTGAAAAGCTCGCGCAGCGGCTCGACAAGCGCCATGTCCATGCGCTCCGGCAGCCCGCCCACATTATGGTGCGACTTGATGGTGACGGACGGCCCGCCGCGCACGGACACGCTTTCCACCACATCGGGATAGAGCGTGCCCTGCGCGAGGAATTGAGCGCCGCCGATGCCGCGCGCCGTCTCGTCGAACACCTCCACGAACAGGCGGCCGATGATCTTGCGCTTGCTCTCAGGGTCGGTCACGCCGGCAAGCGCGGAGAGGAAGCGCTCGGCCGCATCCACGCGGATCAGCGGGATGTTGTAGGAGCTGCGGAACAGCGCCTCGACCTCCTGCGCCTCGCCCTCGCGCATCAGGCCGTGATCGACCAAGATGCAGGTCAGCGCATCGCCGACCGCCTCGTGGATGAGCACGGCCGCAACCGCCGAATCGACGCCCCCGGAGAGGCCGCAGACGACCCTGCCCGCGCCCACCTGCGCGCGGATTTTCGCGATCTCCATGTCGCGGAAGGCGGACATGGTCCATGAGCCTTCGCAGCCCGCGATGATCCGCACGAAGTTTTCGAGGAGCCGCGCGCCGATGGGGGTGTGGACGACTTCGGGGTGAAACTGCACGCCGTAAAAGCGGCGGCCGTCGTTTCCGATCGCCGCGAAGGGCGCGTTGCGCGTCTGCGCGAGGACGCGGAAACCGGAGGGCAGAGCCGTGACGCGGTCGGCGTGGCTCATCCAGACCGGGGCATGACCGCCGGGCGGGACGACCCCGTCGAAAAGCGGAGACGGCGCTTTGACCTCGATGACGGCCGCGCCATATTCACGCTCGGACGACGGCTCGACCAGCCCGCCCAGCGCCGCCACCATGGCCTGCTGTCCGTAGCAGATGCCAAGCACCGGCACGCCATGGTCGAACAGAGCGCGCGGCGCCTGGGGGGTGTCCGCATCGAAGACGCTCGCGGGACCGCCAGAGAGAATGATGGCGCGCGGCGCGAGGCGGTTTAAGGCATCCTCGACCCGGTCGAAGGGTACGATCTCGCTGTAGACCCGCAGTTCGCGGACCCGCCGGGCGATGAGTTGCGTAAACTGGCTGCCGAAATCGACGATGAGAACGGTGTCGGTCATGATCTTGGCCAAGATGGCTGCCCGCCTGTTCGCGATGCAGCGGAAATGAAAAAGGCCCGGAGCACTCCGAGCCCCGAGCCTGGAATAAGAAATAACGTCCCCTGTCCGGTTCGTCCAGACGGGAGCGTGATGCTTACCACACGCCTTCGCAGCTGACCGGCGCGGAAGGAGCAGGCTGCGTCGCGTCCGCAGGCGTGACACGCGCTTTCGTTTCCTGGCAGGACCACTGCCGCAGCGGATCGGGCATGTAGGAATTGATCTCCGCCCAATAGGGCGCGTTGGGGGCGGTCATCTTTGTGGCGTAAAGCCAGTAGCCGAAGACCAGAATGGCCGCGAGGATGACGAGGCCGAGAAGCGTTTTGATGAAACCCATGACACAACTCTCTTTTTTTGGCGGGTAGCGGGATGCGATATGCGAGCCGGAACGGAACGTGGCGGACCATAGGCTTGGTTTGTAACAAAATCTTGACCAATCCGTTCATATTGAAAGTCAGCCTGCACGCCTCACGAAGGCTGCGATATAAAAGCCATCCGTCCCGTGGGAATGCGGGGCGAGCAGAGAGCCGGGGCCTGTCGCGCTTGCCGATGGCGGCAGGCTGAGACCGGCGCGCGCCGCAAGCTCGGCGATGCCGGCGGACGCGAATTCCGCGTGCGCGGCGAGAAACCAGTCCGCCTGGGCGCCGTTTTCGGCGTGGAGCACCGAGCAGGTCACGTAAACGAGCCGTCCGCCCGGCTTTACGAGGCGGGCCGCGTCAGCGAGGATGCCGCGCTGCGTCGCGATACGCGCCTCGATCTGCTCGGGCGTCAGCCGCCATTTGGAGTCGGGCTTGCGCCGCCACACGCCCGAGCCGGAACATGGCGCATCGACGAGCACGAGGTCCATGCGCGCTTCGAGCGGCGCGAGCGCCTCGGGCTTGCCCGGCTCAAGGGTCTGCACGTTGCGGGCGCCCGCGCGGCGGAGCCGGTCGAAAATGGGGCGCAACCGCGAAGGGTCTGCGTCGTAAGCGAAAACCTGCCCCGTGTTCTGCATGGCGGCGGCGAAAGCGAGCGTCTTGCCGCCGCCGCCCGCGCAGACATCCGCGACCTGCATGCGCGGCGCGGCGCCCGCAGTCAGCGCCGCGACCTGGCTGCCTTCGTCCTGAACCTCGACCCAGCCTTTGCCATGCGGTGTGCTCGCCTCGACATTGGGCAGGCGGGCGGGACCGGAACGCGGCGGAATGCGCACACCGACCGGCGACAGAGGTGTGGGCACCGCGCCATGTTCGGCGAAGACCCGCAAGACCTTGTCCC
>CAZNAH010000052.1:2900-4264 GCA_964570735.1 uncultured Hyphomicrobiaceae bacterium
GGCTCGCCTTCAGCGTATTGACGCGCAGATCGAGCGGCGCGCGGCTCGATAAGGCCGCGCCGGCGTCGGCCGCATGTTCCCCGAAAGTGTGCGCCATCGCGGGCTGAAGCCAGTCCGGATAATCGCCGCGAATGTGAGGCGGGGCCGCGCCCAGATCGCGCGGATTCGCGAGGGCATCACGCTCCCCCGCCGTCAAAGGCTCAGGCGCGTGAGCCTGCCCGTCGCACATCGCGGCGACGGCCTCGGCGGTCTCGCCCCATTCGTAGCGAACCGCGCCGAGCACGAGCGCGCGCGGCTCGTCCGATCCCATGCGCCACGCGAGGGACTGCTTCCTGCGCAGCGCATCATAAACGAGGTTGCCGATGGCCGCGCGGTCACCGGAGCCCGCGAAACGGTTCGCCCGGCCCCAGTCGTTCAGCGCGAGCGATGCAGGCCGCCCCCGCTGCATCACTTCGCGCAGAACATCCATCGCCGCCTGAAGCCGCGCACCGGTCCGCATCAGCGGACGAGGACGTGGAGGGCGAGCGAGATCCACATCGCGACGAGGATAAAAAAGCTCACCGCGAAGGGGCGGAAGCGCTTGCGCGTATCGGCTCCGCCGACGTGCCGCACGGCGTGGAGCGCGCGGAAGACGACATAGGCCCAGGCCAGACCGACGAGCACCACGTCCACCGCGTTGAAAACGACAGCGAACGCCGCCGCCGTATAGAACAAGAGCGGCATCTCGAACTGGTTCTGATAAGCATTCGCGGCGAGCGTCGCACGCGGCGGGAACGCCGTGTCGGGAAACAAAGCCTTCGCCAGATCGGCCTCACGCGAGCGGAAGGCGGCGACACGCCGGCGGAACATCACGGTCGCCAGGGCGAAGGTCAGAAAAACCTGCGCCATGACGGGATAGAAGATCGCGGTCTCGGACATCGGCGTCAGGTGTTGGTCGGATAGTTCGGTGACTCGCGCGTGATGGTCACGTCATGGGCGTGGCTCTCCCGCAGACCCGCCACCGTGATGCGGATGAATTCCGCCTTTTCCTGAAATTCGGGGATGCTGCGCGCGCCCGTGTAGCCCATGGCCGCGCGCAAGCCCCCCACGAGCTGATGCAGCACCCCGCCGACCGAGCCCTTATAGGGCACCTGCCCCTCGATGCCTTCCGGGACGAGCTTGAGGGCGCCGCCCACCTCGCTCTGGAAATAACGGTCGGCCGAGCCGCGCGCCATCGCGCCGAGCGAACCCATGCCGCGATAGGATTTATAGGAGCGGCCCTGGTAGAGATAGACCTCCCCGGGGCTTTCGGCCGTGCCCGCTAGCAGCGAGCCGATCATCACGCAGCTTGCGCCCCCCGCGAGCGCCTTGGCGATATCGCCCGA
>CAZNAH010000052.1:4417-15053 GCA_964570735.1 uncultured Hyphomicrobiaceae bacterium
GAGCCTTCGTGCCGTCCGCCGTCGCGACATTCCCCGCGATGACCTGGATCGCGTTCGACGAGCGCTTGATGCGGCGCACGGCGTCGAGCACGCGCGAGGAATGCCCGTGAGCCGTATCCACGACGAGGAGATCCGCGCCGGCGTCGATCAGCTGCTCGCTGCGGGAGAAACCGTCGTCGCCCACCGAGGTCGCGGCGGCCACGCGAAGCCGCCCCTGCTCGTCCTTGCAGGCATTGGGGTGCTGCTCGGCCTTCTCGATGTCCTTGACGGTGATGAGGCCGATGCAGTGGTAAGCGTCGTCCACAACGATCAGCTTTTCGATGCGGTGGCGGTGCAGCAGCCGCTTCGCCTCGTCGCGGTCTATGCCGTCCTTGACGGTGATGAGGTTCGTCTTCGTCATCAGCTCGTGGACCGGCTGGGCCGGATTGGTCGCGAAGCGCACATCGCGGTTGGTGAGGATGCCGACCAGCCGCCCCTGCCCGTTGCCTCCGCCATTGAGGCTCGGCTCGACGACGGGGATGCCCGAGATGCGATGGGTTTCCATCAGGTGGAGGGCATCCTTCAGCGTGGCCGTCGGCGTGATGGTCAGCGGGTTCACGACCATGCCGGATTCGAATTTCTTGACTTGCCGGATCTGCTGGGCCTGCACGTCCGGAGTGAGATTGCGGTGAATGACGCCAAGCCCGCCCGCCTGCGCCATCGCGATGGCGAGAGAGGCTTCCGTGACGGTGTCCATCGCTGCAGAGATCACCGGGATGTTGAGGCGGATGCTGCTGGTGAGCCGCGTGCTCACATCCACTTCAGCGGGAAGCACGTCCGATGCCGCCGGTTGCAGCAGGACGTCATCGAAGGTTAAGCCCAAATCTGTCCGGATGCTGACCATAAGCGTTGCCTCCTGCGCGGCCTCAAGAGACTTACGCGCATATGAGCTTTCGGGATTGGGCAGCGTTCTATCACCGCGCTTCGGGCGTGTATACTCTCGCGCGGCAGGCTCGTGGCAGTTACGCACGCTCCGAAGAGGGTTTTCCGCGAAAACCTGTGGCGAGGACATAGAGCTCCGGGCTTTCGGCGCGGCTCGCCTTGGGCTTGATGTGGCGGACGGAAGCGAAATTCGTCTTCATCGCGTCAAGCAGGGCCTTCTCGCTGCCGCCCTGGAACACCTTGGCGAGGAAAGCGCCGCCGGGCGCCAGCACGCGGATGGCGAAATCCAGTGCCTCCTCGGCAAGACCCATGATGCGCAGATGGTCCGTCTGGCGATGGCCGGTCGTGGGCGCGGCCATATCGGAGAGGACAAGGTTCGCGGGCCGCCCGCCAAGGGCGTCGATCACCCGGGTCTCCGCGCCCGGCTCGGTGAAATCGGCCTGGAGGGTCTCGACGCCGGGCAGCGCGTCCATCGGCAGGAGATCAAGGGCGATCACCCTGCCCTGCCCTTCCTCCGACTTCACCCGCTTCGCCGCGACCTGGGCCCAGCCTCCCGGCGCGGCCCCCAGATCGACCACGACATCGCCGGGCTTCATGAGCTTGTACTTGTCCGCGATTTCCGCGAGCTTGTAGGCGGCGCGGCTGCGATAGCCCTCGCGCCTCGCGGCCGCGACGTAGGGGTCGTTCAGTTGCCGTTCCAGCCAGAGCTTCGACGATGTGGTGCGGCCGCGCGCCTTGCGCAGCTTCACCTTGAGAGCGCGCTGGCCCCCTTCGGATTTTGCCGCCATGACCGTCCCGTGCTTCTCAGACCGTGGTGACGCTCGCGCCCCAACGGGTCGTCTCGGGCTTCACGCCTGCCTTCGCGCGCTTCATCCGGGAGACATCCTCCGCGATCAGGGTGGTGAGGATGCCTTCGCGCAGCCCTCGGTCGGCGACGCGAAGTCGCTCGCACGGCCACACCCGCAGCATCGCTTCGAGAATCGCGCAGCCCGCAAGCACGAGATCGGCACGATCCGCCCCGATGCAAGGCTCGCGGACGCGCTCCGCATAGCTCATCTGCATGATCTTGCGCGAGACGGTCCGGATGTCGGTCGCGCTCAGCCAGCAGCCGTCCACCTTGGCGCGCGTATAAGCCGGCAGGCCGAGATAAACGCCTGCGATGGTCGTCACCGTCCCCGATGTGCCCAGCAGATGCGTGTTGGAGCCGGCCATGCGCCCGGCGATGCGATGCTTGGCCTCAAACGCGGCGAACTGGTCCATCACATAGCGCACCACCGTGTCGAAGCGCGCCTCGTCCAGTTCGCGGCAATCGAAACGGTCGGCGAGGGTCACGACGCCAAGCCGCAGCGAGGTCCACGCCTCGATGCAATCCTGCATCCGCACACGATCGCGCAGGGAAGCGCGCCGCCGCGCCGGGCTGCGGTTGAGGTTGAGCCAGACGAGTTCCGACGAGCCGCCGCCGATGTCGAAGATCAGCGCGAAGTCGCAGGCTTTGTCGATCAGAGACGCGCAGCCCGAGACGGCGAGGCGCGCTTCCGTCTCGCGGCTGATGATTTCGAGGTTGAGCCCGGTTTCGCGCCGCACCCGCGCGATGAAGTCCGGTCCGTTGCGCGCGATGCGGCAGGCTTCGGTCGCGATGAGACGGGAGCGCGTCACGCCGCGGCGGGCCATCTTCGCAGAGCAGATGCGCAGGGCCTCGATGGTGCGCTCCATGGCCTCTTCGGACAGCACGCCGGAATGGCTCAGCCCCTCGCCGAGGCGGATGATCTTCGAGAAGGCGTCGATGACGAGGAAGCCGCGCCGCGACGGGCGGGCGACCAGCAGGCGGCAATTGTTCGTGCCGAGATCGAGCGCGCCATAGACCTGCCTGGCGATGTCGATGCCGCCGTAGACGGGAGCCAGACGCGGCGCGGCGGGGACGGCAATGGCGCTGCCCGGCAAGGGCAGGCTCGTCGCGCAGGGCATGCCGTCGAGGGGGGGAGCGGCTGCCGCGCCATGATGGTGAGGCAGGTTCCCCGCCCCGGTCGCGGACTGCTCAGAACCAGCCTTAGCGCCATTCCCGTGCCGCCCGGTCAACCTTGTGCTCCTTGCCCCGTGGCGCGGCGGCCTCTGCCGCGACCGTCTTGAGTTGTCAGCTTACCGACTTTCATGCCGCCCGCAACTCTCGCAGCAAAAAATAGTCCAAACTGACTAACTGCGGATCGCGGCTTGAAAACGGCTCGACTCAGACGGCGAGAGCGTGCTCCGGCTCAACGAAGGCATAGCCGAGGCTTACGGCCACGGCGGGGTGCGTGATATGGCCGGCGTGGACGTTCAGCCCCGCGCGCAGATGCGGGTTCTCGCCGAGCGCCCCGCGCAGCCCTTTGCCCGCGAGTTCGAGGACGAAGGGCAGCGTGGCGTTGTTGAGGGCATAGGTCGAAGTCTTGGGCACCCCGCCGGGCATATTCGCCACGCAATAATGGATGACGCCGTCGACGACGAAGGTCGGGTTGTCGTGAGTCGTGGGCCGCGAGGTCTCGATGCATCCGCCCTGGTCGATCGCCACATCCACGATGACCGAGCCCTGTTTCATCTGGCTCACGATGTCGCGCGTGACGAGCTTGGGCGCGGACGCTCCCGGGATCAGAACGCCGCCGATGAGAAGGTCCGCCTCGCGGCAGTGCCGTTCGATGGCGTCGCGGGTGGAGAAGACGGTGTTGAGCGGCCGGCCGAACTGCCGCCACAGGTTCTTGAGCACCTCGACGTTGCGGTCGAGCACCCAGACGTCAGCGCCCATGCCGAGCGCGATATCCACCGCATGGGTTCCGACTACGCCGCCGCCCAGGACGACGACCTTGCCGGGATCGACGCCCGGCACGCCGCCGAGCAGCACGCCGAGCCCGCCATGCGCCTTCTCAAGGAAATAGGCGCCGGCCTGAACCGACATGCGGCCCGCGACTTCCGACATCGGCGCGAGCAACGGCAGCCCGCCCGAGGGTGACGTCACGGTTTCGTAGGCGATGCAGCTCGCCCCGGACGCGACGAGATCCGCGGTCTGCTCCGGGTCGGGCGCGAGGTGCAGATAGGTGAACAGGATCTGCCCCGGACGAAGCTGCCTGCGTTCCTCGGCCTGCGGCTCCTTGACCTTGACGATCATCTCGGCGCGGGCGAACACATCCTGCGCGGAGGCCGCGATCTCCGCACCCGCCGCCTCGTAATTCTCATCCGTCATCCCGATGCCCGCGCCCGCATCGTGCTCGACAAGCACGCGGTGGCCCTGCGCGGTGAGTTCGCGCACGCTCGTCGGCGTCAGACCGACGCGATACTCCCGGACCTTGATTTCTTTCGGGACGCCGATCAGCATGGTGGTCTCCTTGGTGTGAAATGATGCGGGATCGCAGGCGATCCCCGCTTTTCAAAAGGGTTCCGTGTTAAGCCCCGCGAGACTGCGCGCCTTTTCCACGAGCGCGGCCGGGACTCTCACGCCGTCGCGGGCCGACCTTTCGCGGTTGACGAGGCGGCGCGAACCCGGCAGCCGGGCGCCTTGCGCCTCGATGGCCGAGACCATCTCTTCGACGCGCGCCGTGAAGGCATCCGCGCCGACCATGACGCCCGGATCGATCGCGATCAGAAACTGTGCGATATTCGGCGGGCCGCCTTTGTCGTCGAACAGCGACGTCGCCTCATAGGCAAAGTGGCTGCCGATCAGCGCGCCCGCCATCAGTTCAATCATGAGGGCAAGGGCCGCGCCCTTCGCTCCGCCCACCGGCACCATCGTTCCCGCCATCGCTTTTGTGGCGTCGGTCGTGGGATTGCCCTCCGTATCCAGCGCCCAGCCCTCGGGGATCGGTTCGCCCTTCTGCTGCGCGGCCATGACGAGCCCGCGCGCCGCGACCGACAAGGCGAGATCGATGACCACGGGCGCGCCATGACGGCGTGGGGCGGCGAATGCGATGGGGTTGGTGCCGTAGAGCGCCTCGCGGCCGCCGAACGGGGCGATCGCCTTCGGCGCATTGCCGAAGGCCAAGGCCATCAGGCCCTGCTCGGCGAGGCGCTCGCAGTGATAGCCCGCCACGCCGAAATGATGCGACCGGGCGATGGCGGCGGCCGCGATGCCATTGTCGCGCGCAAGCGGGGGCAAGGCCGCAACGGCGAGATCGAGGGCGGGATAGGCGAAGCCGAAGGCCGCATCGATCCGGATGAAGCCGGGCCGCAGCCGTTCGAGCAGCGGGCGCGCCTGCCCGTCCACCTTGCCGGCCCTGGCCTGCGCGCTGTAGGACACGATGCGCGACAGCCCGTGCCCGTGATGGCCGTCCGCCTCGGCCCGGGCGAGCGCGGCCGCGACGGAGGCCGCGTTATCAGGCGCCACGTCCGACGCCGTCAGAGCGGACGTTATGAGCGTGCGGATGTCATCGAGCGTCAGGATCGCGTCTGCCATGGCCAGCCCTCTGGTGCCGAGGACGCCTATCCCGGCGGCGGATCGCGGTCAACCCGCAACGCTCACGATGCCATGGCCTGGATCATCCTGACGATCACCGAGCCGCCGAGCAGAATGGACGAGCCCAGCGCGAATTGTAGCGCGAAGCGCTGATAGCTGCGCTTCAGCGCCGAGCCGACGAGGGACTGGGCCAGCGCCTCGGGCGGGCGGTCTGCGGCGGCCAGCATCATCCAGACTTCCGTGCGCTTGTAGGGATTTTGAGGCGCCCGCGCCGCTCTCATGAGAAGGATGAAGCACACGACCAGTCCAAGAATGCCGCCGGTTTGCAGCGCGAGAACGAAGTCGCCCGACATGCCGAACATGAAGGTCGCGATGCCGAGAGCCGCGAAGCCGCAGCCGCGCCCGACCGAGATGAAAGCCAGATCCTCAATTCTCTGCATGAAGGTTCCCGCGCGAAATTCCACCGAGCCGCCTCAGACCCGTTCTTATTTTGAGGCCGTTCAGGAAACCCGGCAAGATGCAATAGGGGTCCGCCGGGACAGGCTTTCGCGATGCGGCGCGCGGTAGCGATCACGCTTGCGTGATGGCGCGCATCAGCCGCCCTGGAATGCGAGGGTGGGAATGGTCAAGAGCAGCGTTGCGATGAACCAGATGCCGAGGGAGTTGAAATCACTTTTCCGCCGGCCCGTGAGCCGCTCGAAGATCGCTGCCGGGATGCCAGCGACGAGCAGTGTGGTCACGGAGAGCATCAGAGAGGTGAAATAGAACAGAAGAAGCGGCGACGAGATAAAAAAGGCCGGAGCGAACGGCTTCATGAGGATGTAGAACGGATCGAAGAACGGCGAGAAATGCATCCCGTTGAGGAGCGACAGGCCGGCGATGCCGATCAGCAGGCCGTCGTTGCGCAGGGCCTCCGCCCGTTCTTGTTCGTTGATCTGCATGCTATGAGCCCCCCGAGAGCGTGTAGCCGGCCGCGAGGAAGGTGAAGAACAGCCCGATCCGCGCGAGAAGAATCCAGATCGCCGAGAACAGCACGACGAGGCGATCCGGCACCATGAGCGGCGTGATGACCCGGGTGCTCGCCACGAAGGGCGAGGTGATGGTCTTGAAGACCCGCCAGATGGTCTTGTCGCTGTCCTCGCGGAAGACGATCGCGAGCAGGAACCGGCCGAGCAGCGTATACATCACAGCCGCCAGGATGAAGTTCGGCACGATGAACGCCCAACTTTCGTAGATCGCAGAACCCTGTTCCATTCCGTGCCGTCCCGCTGGGATTTTCATGAGCGTCTACAACAAAAAAGGCGGAGCCGAAAGGCCCCGCCTTCTGAGTTTTATGCTCTGGATCAGGCGCCGACGACTTGGCCGGCCGCCGGGTCCTTCTCTTTCAGCACCACATCGCCGCGCGGACGACGGATGTTGTCGATCATGTCCGCGATGCGCTGTGACGGGGCCGGGGTCAGGAGGCTGACCACGATTATCACGACGAACCCGACCGGCAGACCGAAGATCGCCGCCGAGATGTTGCGGATGCCCCACCAGTTGGCGACGGACTGCGCGTGCGTATCCCACGCCTTCCAGGCCGATGCGATGGCCGCCTGATCGCCGCCGCCGAGTGCCGTCTCATACGCCGTCTTCAGGTCGTAGAACTTCTTGACCGCAGCTTCGTTCGCCGTGGAGAGGAAGGCCCACGTCTCATAGAAGCTCGTCGCGAAGTAGCGCGTTCCGACGAGGTAGTAGAGGCAGATGCCGAACCCGGCGATGATGCCCATCACCGCGCCCGCCGCGTTGGCCCGCTTCCACCAGATGCCGAGCACGAGGCCCGGGAACAGGCCGGCGGCCGCGAGACTGAACGCCCAGGCCACCATGGCCAGGATGTCGGCGGGTTTGGTCGATGCGGTGTAGGCCGCCGCGATGGCCACGAGCAGCAGCAGGACGCGGGCGACGAACAGACGGCGCTGTGTCGGCGCGTTAGGGTCTAGCGTCCGGTAGTAGATGTCGTGGCTGAGCGCGTTCGCGATGGCGAGCAGGAGACCGTCCGCCGTGGACAGCGCCGCGGCGAGGCCGCCGGCCGCAACGAGGCCTGCGATCACGTAAGGCATGCCCGCGATCTCGGGCGTCGAGATCACGATCACGTCGGTGTTGATGGACAGGTCCTGCAACCGGATCACGCCGGGATGGCCCGAGATCTTGGCGCAGGCATCGACCACGGCCTGTACGTTGACCGCATCGACACCGCAAACCTTCACGAGGCCGAGCTGACCATAGGTGAAGAGCCAGGGCCTGATCTCATCCAGGTCGCGGCCGATCACGGTCGTGTACACCTCCAGCTTCGAGAACGCGGCGTAAGCCGGTGCCGTGAAGTAGAGGAGGAAGATGAAAAAAAGCGACCACGCCACCGATGAGCGGGCTTCACGCACGGACGGCGTCGTGAAGTAGCGCATCAGGATGTGCGGCAAGGAGGCCGTACCCACCATGAGGCAGAAGATGAGCGCGAAATAGTTCAGCGGATCATAGGTCGTGAACGGCTGAATGTGCGGCTTCAGCGCACCGGCTCCGCTGGCAACCGCCAGCCCGGTCGCCAGCATTTCCTGCTCGCGCGCCGTGATGTCCGCAATGGCCTGGGCATAGGTCAGCTGCGGGATCGGGAGACCGTATTTCTGCATGGACAGGATGATGGCCGGGGTCAGGTAGGCGATGATCAGCACGATGTACTGGGCCACCTGCGTCCAGGTCACCGCGCGCATGCCGCCGAGCATCGAGCACAGCAGGATGCCGATGAGGCCGACATAGACCGCAACAGTGAAGTCGATGCCGAGGAAGCGCGAGGCGATCAGGCCGGTGCCGTAAACCTGCGCGGTCACATAGGTGAAGGAACAGGAGATGAGCACCAGCACGGCAAGGAAGCGCGTGAAGTTGCCGCCGAATCGCTCTGCGAAGAAGTCAGGCACAGTGTAGGCGCCGAATTTGCGCAGATAGGGCGCGACGAAGATGGCAACCAGCACGTAGCCGCCGGTCCAGCCGAGCACGAAGGCCAGGCCGTCATATCCGAGCAGGAAGAGAGTACCGGCCATGCCCACGAAGGATGCGGCCGACATCCAGTCCGCCCCGGTGGCCATGCCGTTGTAGAGGGCGGGCACGCGCCGTCCGGCGACATAATATTCCGAGACCTGCATGGTGCGGCTGAGAATGCCGATGAAGGCATACACGGCTATCGTTAGACCGACGAAAAGATAGCCGATGATCTGGTTCGGCACGCCAGCCTGTTCCAACACCGCGAGAATTAGGACGAACCCGAAGAACCCGCCAGTGTAGAGGCCATAAATCTTGCCGAGGTTGGAGATGAAATCCCCTTTCCCGGCTTGTGTGGTTTCAGCCATTGCGTTTCCCCCTGGCCTAGTCTTCAGACACGCCGTACCGCTTGTCGATGCCATCCTGCAGCTTGGCGAACAGGACGAGAAGCACGACGAAAGCGATCAGCGAACCTTGGGCTGCCATGTAAAACCCGAGCGGGAAGCCCAAGAAGGTGATTTGGTTCAAGTCAGCCACGAAATAGTGGACGACATATCCGAATAAAATCCACAGAAACAGCATGACAAACATAAGAGATCTGGTCGCCGACCAGTATCTCTCTGCGTTGTTCTGCTCCATATAGCGATCCTCCCCTTGCAAACGGAGTGCCAGCCCGAGAAACCGGAGAGCGCGCGAGCGCGCAGGCGCACGGCGCACCAGTCCTCCGTGGGCGCAGTTTAGGCCGCGCTCCGTGAGGCGCAAAGGCGACTTTAGGATGATGTCTTGGCAAATCCCTGCGCTGCATCAATGCAGTCATGCTAAAGTCTTAGCATTATGCTTCAAGTGTCCGGCGTTCCGGGAGAAGGCACGATGCTTGCGCCATACACGCCCCTTGTTTCCCTGAAGGCGGCTGCGATCGACACGGAGACGACCGGCCTCGACCTCGCCACGGCCCGGGTGATCCAGATCGCGGTGCTTCCCCTCACGGGCGGGCGGATCGAAGGCGAAATCCTTGAGGCGCTTGTCGATCCGCAAGTGCCGATCCCGGCTGCCTCGCAGCGCGTCCACGGCATCTCAGATGCGGACGTGCGCGGCAAGCCGACCTTCGCCGAGACATTTCCCCGGGTCGATGCGGCGTTCGCCGGGCGCGTGGCCATCGGCTACAATACGGGGTTCGACCTCTCGATCCTGGAGAAGGAGTGCGCGCTCGCGAAGCTTCCCTGGTCGCGCCCGCCCGCCCTCGATATCCGCTTCCTCGCTCGCGTCGTGACGCAGCAGTTCGGCGATGATTCGCTGGAGGCGCTCGCGGATTGGCTGGGGGTGGAGATCACGGACCGCCATACGGCGCGCGGTGACGCGGAGGCGGCGGCGCGCATCTACTGCAAGCTCATTCCCCACCTGCGGGAGCGGGGCGTGCGCACGCTCGGCGAGGCTCAGAACGCGAGCAGCGGCGTGTTGCAGCGCGCCGCAAATCTACACTCCAGCGCGGGCGCTGAATTATTGGGCGGCCCGAAGCATCCCTATGCGGAGCCGGTCGCACGGCCCGACCGCGTCTTTCTCGAACTCGACAGTTTTCCCTACCGCCACCGCGTCAGCGCCGTGATGCGCGCTCCGATCTTCGCCGACGCAGACGTCACGCTCGATCAGGCCGCGCAGATGATGATCGACAACACCATCAGCGCGCTCCTCATCCCGTCCGAGCGCGGAACCGGCATCGTCACGGAGCGCGATCTCCTGTGGTCGCTGGCGGAGGAAGTGCGCGGCGCACCCCGCAAGACCATCGGCGAGATCATGAGCCTGCCGCTCCACAGCGTACGCGATGACGATTTCGTCTACCGCGCCATCGGCCGAATGGAGCGCCTCAAGGTGCGGCATCTCGCGGTCGTCGGCGATGGCGAGGAGATCATCGGGATCGTCTCGGCCCGCACGCTGCTGCGGCAGAGAGCGACGGCCGCGATCGCGCTCGGCGACGAGATCGACCGCGCCCCGGACATCGAGGCGCTGGGGCTCGCGCGGGCCAAGCTTGCCGCCGTCGCCCAGAGTCTCGTGACGGAGGACATCGGCGCGCGCGCCGTGGCGGAAGTCGTCAGCGCCGAACTCCGAGCGCTCAACGCGCGGGCAGCCGTCCTTGCCGAAGACTGGATGGCGGAGACCGGGCGCGGCGCCCCGCCCTGTCCTTACGCGCTGCTTATCCTCGGCTCGGCGGGGAGGGGCGAAAGCCTGCTGTCGGCGGATCAGGACAATGCGATCGCCTTCGCGCGCGGGGAGCCGGGCGGCGCGGAGGACCAG
>CAZNAH010000052.1:15091-17494 GCA_964570735.1 uncultured Hyphomicrobiaceae bacterium
ATATGGCCGGCGTGCCCTATTGCAAGGGCGGCGTGATGGCCAGGAACCCCGCCTGGCGGCACAGCGTCGAGGGATGGCGCGATGCCGCGCAAGGCTGGATCAGGCGTTCGCGCCCGCAAGACCTTCTCGACGTGGACATTTTCTTCGACGCACGCGTGGTCCATGGCGATCAGGGCATCGGCGCACAGGTCGTCGAACAGGTCTGGACCATCGCCTCCACCGACGCGGGCTTCCTGAGAATGCTGAGCGAGAATGCGCGCCAGATCCCGCCCGCCTTCACCCTCTGGGGCGGCCTGAAAGCCGACGAGACGGGACGTCTCGACCTGAAGCGGCTCGGCCTCATGCCGATTTTCACCGGCGCGCGCGTCCTGGCCCTGAAATGCGGCGCGCGGGCGCGCTCCACGCCTGAGCGCCTCGACGCCGTGAAAGGCCGCCCCGGGCTGCCCGACCGCGAGATCGACGAAATCATCGCCGCCCACGCGACGCTGTTCGAAGCCATTCTGCACCAGCAGATGCGCGACATCGCCGATGGTGTTCCGCCGTCCGCGCGCGTGCACCTTGCCCAGCTCACCGAGGCGGAGCGGCGCGACCTGAAAGCCGCCCTATCGGCCGCGCGCAACATCGCCGATCTCGTCGGCGAGGGGCTCATGGTGTAATCTGAAAATGTTATTCTGCCGCCCTGGCTTCTTTTCTCCCACGCCTGAAAAGTCTTTGAAAGAGAGGGAAGCTTGCGAGCGCGACGAAAACACCGCCAATGTAGCCTGCCACCTTACCGAGACTTCCCACCTTGTCGAGGTTTTCCTTGGCCTGGTCCGACTCAAGTGACACGCCGCCGCTAATCTCGTTCCAAACCTCCGCAAGCACCGGTATGGATGTCACGATCGTGGGCGTGCTCCTCAGGACTGCTTCCACCAGCTCGCCGAAGAAGGCTGAGACCGCCACAACGTAAAGAATCGTCTGGAGTGTTTCCGTCTCCCGGTCGATCTCAAGTATGCCCTCCGTCAGCCGGACAGCCTCCTCGTTGAGCTTGGCAATCCCGCGGGAAAGCCCATTCGCCTCCTCGTTCAGGTCGCGGATACCGGATGTGAGCTGCACCAACGCGCTGGTCTGGATGCCCGTCAGCACCTGGCGAAGCCGGTTACGCAATGCAAACACCCGTTCATCAACGGAGATCATGAAATCGTACATCTCGAAGAGGGTCCGCCGCACGAACTCGTCATAAGGCTGCCAAAACTCGATGCGGTCGATGCGAAGATCCTCCACGCGCTGCTTAAAGCTGTTGACCATGATGCGCGTGCGCGCAGCGCGATAATGCAGACCGCCGGGAATTTTGCTGGTCGACGTATTAATATCTTCCGCCAACTGAATGATGCCTGCCTCGATCGCCCGCGTGTCTAAACCCTCCTTGTCCGGTGCGGTATGCTTCGCATTGACTGAAAGCGATTCCGTTAGCGCCGCGCTGATCGCATCGAGACGCGCGCCATAGTGACGGACATCAACGCTGATTTCCCGGAAGGTATTGAAATCCCTTAAGGCTGCGAGCCGCAGCGTGCCCAGGTAGTTGATCCGCTCGATCAATCGCCCAAGCTGGCGCCGGTTCGGCCTGCCTTTCAGGAACAGAAGGAAGCATACCGGCGGGTTTTTTTCCGTGGTTGTCGCATCGGGTCCCTCTCCAGCAGTCTTCAGGATACGCGCGGGAAAGTCGATATCCTCCTGGACGCCGAGGGAGGAGAGATAGATCGCTTTGCGCTTCAAGAACAGGCAAGCGACGGAGTCCTTGCGTTTCCTGACGGCATTCTCGCCGGGGCTCGACGCCTTGAAGAACGGCCAAGCAGCGCTCAAAACCCAACGCGCTTCCAGGTCGGAGAACCTCCGATGCGCGACACCGAGATCGCGCCGTTCCGCCTCGATCTCTTCCTCTGGTGCAGCACCTGGCAGCGAACGTTTCCATTGGGGGTCGATGCGCAGGACGACCGCACGGAAATCCGCAAAGATGCGCCCAGGGAAAAGCGTCTCGCCGGCAGCGCGGCCGAGAGCATGCTTCAGAGCATCCGCGAAGCCGGCCCAGAAGTTCGCAAACAGCAGTGCCGCTGCTTCTGCCTCCGCTTCGCTCGGCTTCTTGTCGCGCCATGGCACGCCCTGCCGAAACCCGTGGGCTTTGGCGTCATCATATCCGGCGGACACACGGCCCGTCGCGAGTTCCAGCGCATTCACAAGGCGCTGAAGTTGGGGATCACCCCTCGCTGCGCCTCCGGATCGCTCGAAGTCCACCAGGAAGGTAAATGTAAAGAAGTCGGAGCTGTAGGACGCGACGCAACGAAGTTCGATATCCTGCCAGCGCAGGGGGAAGTTCACCGAATAGGGCCAGACTACGAGCCGGATGCCGTCTTTTGTGATGGCAGC
>CAZNAH010000053.1:0-7282 GCA_964570735.1 uncultured Hyphomicrobiaceae bacterium
CGCATCCTTCTCGGCCTTGAATCGGCTACGCAGGGCGACATCCGTCTCGGCGGGCGGCCGCTCTCCGAGATCGACCGGAAAGCGCTGGCCCGCAACCTTCAGCCCATTTTCCAGGACCCCTATTCCTCGCTCAATCCCCGCATGACGGTGGGCGCGGCCATTCGCCGCCCGCTCGATGTCCATGGCATCGGCACGCCCCGGGAACGGGAGGCGTCCGTGCTCGATCTCATGGGAAAGGTCGGCCTGCCGCAGCGGCTGTTTCACAGCCATCCGGCGCAGCTTTCCGGCGGACAGCGTCAGCGCGTCGCGATCGCCCGCGCGCTCGTCATGAAACCGGCGATGCTGATCTGCGACGAGCCGACATCAGCGCTCGACGTCTCGGTGCAGGCGCAGATTCTCAACCTGATGATGGATCTGCGCGACGAGCTCAATCTCACCTACGTGGTCATCTCCCACGACCTCGCGGTGGTGCGGCACCTCGCGGACCGGATCGCGGTCATGTATCTCGGCGAAATCGTCGAGCTTGCTTCCACAGATGCGCTCTTCGCCGAACCGAAACATCCCTATACCCAGTCGCTGCTGTCTTCCGTGATGACGGTGGACCCTGGCGCGCCCGTGCCGGACAATCGCCTGAAGGGCCGCATCGCCGATCCTCTCAACCTTCCCGAAGGCTGTGCCTTTCATCCGCGCTGTCCTCACGCGATGGCGGTGTGCCGGTCCGCGCCCGCAGCCGAGACAGCCGGAGACAGCACGGTTCGCTGCCACCTCTATGCAAGCAGCGCCAAACCTCGGGCGAGCGAGCAGGAGCGGCTCGACATGCTGATTTCTTAAGCTGGCATAAGGCTTGCTGCGGGCAATACCGTGGCCTAGTCTCGAAGAAAGGCGCAACATGCGAGGCCCTGAAATTTGGAACTGAAGTGGCTGGAGGATTTCGTCTGCCTCGCCCGCGTCGGCAATTTTTCCCGGGCTTCCGAGGAACGGAACATCACGCAGCCGGGCTTCAGCCGGCGTATTCGCGCGCTGGAGGAGTGGCTCGGCGCAACCCTCGTGGACCGCTCGTCCTACCCCATCACGCTCACGAATTACGGCGAGAAGTTCCTGCCGCATGCCGAGGAGATGCTGAAGCGTTGCAAGGACATCCGGGAGGATTTCCGCATGATGGGCGACAGGCAGCGCGATCTGGTGCGCGTCGTCGCGCTCCACACCATCTCGACAAGCTGGCTGCCCGAGCGCGTCGCGGGTTTTCTGCGCGAGAACTCGGAAGCCCATATCGAGGTCGTCCCCAGCATTCAGGGACTTGATGAGCACTTCGATACGCTCATCGGCGGGCTCGCCCATCTGCTGATCGTCTTCAACCAGGACGACATCTCGGTTGCGCGGCTGGAACAGGAGAACCTCACCTGGAGCATCCTGGATCATGACGTGTTCGTGCCCGTCGCCCGCGGCGATCTGGCGGCGACCCTGCATTTCGGGGGAGAGGGCCGCGCCGACATCCCTTTCCTTGCCTATTCGAGCTTCTCCTTCTCGGACAAGGTGATCCGCAAGGCGATCGCGCCGATCGCGCATCGGCTGAGGGTCGTCTACGAGAACGGGCTGTCGGGGAGCCTTTTGAGCGTGGCGCGCCAGGGCGCCGGCGTGGCGTGGGTGCCGCGGCGGATCGCCCAGCCCTTTCTCGATCGCGGGGATATCGTGGTCGTGGGCGATGAAACCTTGCAGGCGCAGTTCGATATCGTGGGATATCGCCGCAAGCGAAAGGGGCCGCCCCTTTTCGAGAAATTCTGGAGCAGCCTTCAGAGCGCGCGCGAGACTTAAGCAAGCGAAAGTTGTCACGGCTTCGGCAGAAGCACCCTCAGCGTGCCGACCTCGCGGCCGATGCTGTCCATGACCGCAGGCACAAGCTTCGCGGTGAGGGCTTGCGCTTGCGAGGCATCGATGATGCCGAGTTGCAGCAGAACGGCAATCAGCACGCCGTTTCGCGCACGGGCATTGCCGTCCGCAACTTTCAGCGTAAGGCCTAGCCCTCTGGCGGGTATGAGCGCCATCAGGTAGCCCTCGGCACCGGACTTCGCCAGTATCTCGCCCTTCGTCACCTCCACGAGAACCTCGTTCAGCATCCCCGTGCCGGAGACGAGCCTCGGATGGGCGCGCATGGCGGCGTGAAGCCGCTCGATCGCCCCGCTTCTCACGCGGCCCTGCCCCTGCGGTGTGGCGAAGCGAGCCGCGGCCCTGGCCATGCGAGCCATGCTCACGGCGGGAGCGGGCAGGGTACAGCTGTCGGTGCCCCAAATCAGCGTGCGTGCGTCCTCGTCGAGGAAGTCGGAGAGCGCGTCGAGATAGCGCTGCTGGCAGGGATGCTCCGCCTCCGAATAGCCGTGGAGGGGATAGTCGAGGTGCTTCGCGGTGGACAGGAAGCCGCAATGCTTGCCTGAACAATTATGCCAGACGCGTGATTTCGGCAGCCCTTCCCGGATTCGGGCGTGGGCGGTCGGCTCATGGCGGGGATAATCCGGGCCGCAGGCCAGCGCACCTTCATCGACGCCCAGGACGCCGAGCCAGTCCCGCACCTGGGCCTCGTGAAAGACCTCGCCGCGGTGTGACGCGCACGCGATCGCGAGATGCGCCTCCGTGAGCGAGAGGGCGTCGGCCGCGCCGCTCTCGATCAAGTCGAGCGCCTGAAACGGCTTCAGCGAGGACCGCGGGAAGGTTACGTAATCCGGCGAGCCCCAGGCCGCGATCACACCGGCGTCCGCGTGAACCGCCACGGCCACGCCTGCGTGAACGCTTTCGGGCGTGCCGTTACGGGTGACCTCGGCAAAGGGAACGAAGGGGTTCGCGAGCACCGTCTCACCGTTCCGCGCTCGACACACGCAAGCCGTGAGCGCGTGCGAAGATGGCCGCCGCGGCCGGCGCCATCTCATCGTTGCGATGACCGACGCCGGGCACTTCCTGCACCGTCCACGCGAAACGATAGCCCTTGCCCGCGGCGATGGCCTTCGACCGCTGGTAGAAAAAATGGCCGCGCGCCAGGCGATGCGGTCCCTGCGCCTCGGCTTCCTTGCTGCGGCGGAACGAACCGGCCCAGCTTATGTCGCGGTCGCCGAGCAGCACGACCATCGGCGTGGCGAAGGCGCGGCGTAGTGTGGTCTCGGAAACCGGCATCCCGCGAAAGCCGTAAGGGAACTCGTATTCATGATCCGGCAGGATGTACCAGCCCGCATTGGCCGAGATGGCCAGCTTCACCTTCTCCCCGCCCGTATACATCACATAACGGTGGGTGAACTGGCCGCCCGCGCTGTGGCCATAGAGGTAGAATTGCTTCTGCCCGGTGCCCTCCATCGCCATGGCCTGATCGAAAGCGCGCTGCACCACCGTGAACGCCCAGTCGCGGCGCGGAAGCGGCGCCTTCTTCGATGTGCTGATGTTGCCCATCGCATAGCGCCAGGATGCGGGCCACTTGTCCTCCGCGAAGCGCGGCACCAGCATCATGGCGCCATATCGCTTCGCCTCGGGCAGCCACGCGTCATAGTAATTGTTCGCGGTGCGCCCCACGCCGTGCATGATGATCCATACCGGGCTATGGGGACCGAAGTCCTGCGGCTTGTAGGTGTAGACCGTGACCGGCCCGCGCGGGGCATTGACCTTGAATTCGGCCTCGCCATAAGGGAGCCCGCCGGACTGCGCCGTCTGCATCGGCGCGAAGGCCAGAAACGCTGCTGCGGTGAAGATCGTGATGATGGTTTTCATGGTTTTCTCCTGCATCCCGCAGCGCGCCTAGAATTTGATCCGCATGCCGGAGTAGACGATGTTGATGTCGTTGTAGATTTCGACCTCATTTTCGATTTCATCGTTTTGCCCGGCTTCGTCCACGCCGGTGACATCGTTTCCGAAATGGCGGAAACCGACATAGAGTTCTGCATTTGCGGCCTCGATTTCCTGAACGATGCCGCCGCCGATCATGTGCAGTTCGCTCGATGTCGTTTCATCGAAGCCGCCCGCGCCGGCGCCGCTTTTCCCCGTCAGCGCGTCTTCGCTTTTGGCATACTCGCCAAAGACCGACGTTTCACCGAGCGAGGACCATCGCTTGCGGATGCCGCCCTGAAGATACCAGTAGGAATAGTCCGGCAAGTTCGCGTCGTCCGGCGTGACGATCCCCTCCGTCCTGACGCTGTCCCCGGTCCCTTCGAACTCGCGATGAAGATATGCGCCGTGAATAAACAAGCCTGACGGAACGTGCCTCAGAGCGGCCGATCCCTTGATCTCGATCTCCTTGGCGTCGTCATCGAAATCGGTGTCTTCGAGATAGCCGATGCCGACCCGCCAGGCCCAATCGCGCCAGCTCCGCCGCCACCGCAGGGCGACATCCCAGAAGTCGTCCTCGCCCCAGAACGCGGATGCGATGAAGCCGTAATAGCTGCGTGTATCATAGCGGATGCCGTCCCGCCGCGCCGTGTCGAGACCGGGAAGAAAATCATCGATCTCAAGGCTTCCATTGAGCGATTCGATGTCGTTGAACTGATCTTCATAAGGGCGCTGGCTTCGCCGGAAATTGAGCCCGCCGCCAATCAGCCGAGTATCTGCCGATGCGACACCCGCCGTGTTTCCGAGATTGTACAAAGTGATGTTGTCCGTCGCTGGAGACGTCTGCCCGACGGTGATCCGTCCGTATTTGTTGTTGCGCAGCCACCACGCCGCCTCCCGGATGCGGAGATCGGGGTCATCCGTCTCGTCTTCCTCCTGATTGACGCCGCTCGATCGCGAGCTCCTGTTGACGTCCAGCCCGATGTCGAAGCCTGCCGACCAGCTCCGGCTGATCTGGCCCTGCCCCTCGAAGAAGAACCGCGTGCCCGAGGTGGAGTTATCGACGATGTAGGCGTCCTGGATTTCGCCATCCTCGAAGTACATCAGCATCTTGTTGACCTGGCCGGTCACTTCGAGAGACACGGCGCGGTTTCCTTTGCGAACCGTGGTCGCCTCAAGGTCCGCGATGCGCTCCTCGATATCGGCGGGCGTGCTCGCGACAACGTAATCGGGGCCGGCCTTCAGCGATGCCGAGGCCGGCGCTTCGCCGCCGCTCTCGCCGACCTTGTCGAGATCGAAGGTTAGGCCGAGCGTGCCGCCGTAAAAGAAGACATCGCCGTTATTGTCGTTATCCTTGTTCTGGCGGTTCGTGATTTCGGCGAAGTAGCTCGTCGCCTCGCTGACATCGTTGATCCAGAGGAACATGCCGCTCGCGGTCAGGCTAACGCCATCGGCGAGTTCCACGTTGAGCCGGGGGTTTAACTCGAAGGCCGTGGCCGTGCCGACATCGTTCACTTCATCGCGAATGCGGTTGTTGAACGTCGGTGGACCGGAGGCGCTGGTGTTGATTTCCTCCGTTTGAAACCCCCGCAGGCGCTCATGGAAATTGGCGTAGATGCCTGCCTTGGCGCTTCCGCCGAGGCTGACGCCGCGTGCGACCTCAACCATACCCTCCAGCCCGATCTGCAAGCCGACCAGAAGGTTGTTCGCCTCGATAACGCCGACATCGATGTCGTTGTCGAGATCGCCCGCATCGAAGGTGTCCGGATCGGCAGGGTTACGCGGAAAGTCGTTCTCGTCCTCCGAGGCGGCTGTCGTGAAGTGTTCCGCGAGGTAAAGCGTTCTCAACCCGAAGAGGAGCGGCCTTATGCCGAAAGCCTGACGCGCGTTGATCTCCGCGCTGAGAAGCTGCGTCTGATGCTCGGCGATGAAACCTTCGATGCTGGTGGAACGGTCATCGTTGATGTCGGGCAAAGACAGATTGTAGGCCGCGTCCGTGTCGAACCCGTTGTCATCCAGATCGTTCTTGGCTTTCCGGGACAGCATGTTGCCCGTGTAAAAGCCCGTAATGTCGATCGGCACGCCGAGAAGTTCGGTCTCGATGCTGGCACGGATGCCGGCGCCCGTCTCGGGGTCGAGTTCCGAAGCCTTGAACGCGACAAACGGATCATTGCCCGGATCGCCCGCAGTCGTCAGCGGGATGCTTTCGATATCGTCGCGCTGGAGCGCCAGCCCCTCCACCGTGATCTTCGTCGCGGGCTTCTTCGCGGGCTGCCGCACGACCACGGTCTGCGCGTCATCGTCGGCAGGCTCGGATCGTTCCACTTCGGAAATGGCGCTCGACGCCGACTGCGCCAGCACCGGAACAGGCCCGAGACAGGCTGCAAGCGCGAGGATGCTGGTCGCGGTCCTCGCCCGGAATAAACGCCTTACCGTCATTGTTTTCGCCCCCGGCCTTCAGCGGCCAGGCCCCTTCATGTCGTGCCCATTGCAAGCGCGGTCCCTCGTCACTGGACGGCCGCTTGCTCCCGAGCCCAAGGTTAGGGGGCGTAGACTTATGAAATCCAATAGAAAGCCCGCACGACTCTATGACGCCGCGTTATCGGGCGGGTGTGGCGGCGGCTGATGTGAGGACGAGCCCCGCCGCCAGCGGATCATTTCAGGCTTTCGTCTCCAGAAGGCGGCGCGCGATTACCTGCGCCTGGATTTCCGCCGCGCCCTCGAAGATGGAGAGGATGCGCGCATCGCACAGCACGCGGCTCACGGGGTATTCGAGCGCGAAGCCGTTGCCGCCATGGATTTGCAGCGCGTTGTCAGCGGCAGCCCAGGCGACCCGCGCGGCGAGCAGCTTCGCCATGCCGGCTTCCAGATCGCAGCGGCGGCCTTCGTCCTTCTCCCGCGCGGCGAAATAGGTGAGCTGGCGCGCTACCATCGTCTCGACCGCCATCATGACGATCTTGTCGGCCACGCGCGGGAAGTTGACGATCGCCTTGCCGAACTGCACGCGCTCGCTCGCATAGCGGAGTGCGAGGTCCATCGCGCTTTGCGCCACGCCGACGGCGCGGGCGGCCGTCTGAATGCGCGCCGCCTCAAAGGTCTGCATGAGCTGCTTGAAGCCCTGCCCCTCCACGCCGCCGAGCAGCGCGCGCTCCGGCACCGTGAAGCCGTCGTAGGAAATGTCGTATTCCTTCATGCCGCGATAGCCGAGCACCTCGATCTCGCCGCCCGTCATGCCTTCGGCGGGGAAGGGGTTCTCGTCGGTGCCGCGCGGTTTCTCGGCGAGGAACATGGACAGGCCCTTATAGCCCGGCTCGTTCGGGTTGGTGCGGGCGAGAATGGTCATCAGGTCGGCGCGCACGGGGTGGGTGATCCAGGTCTTCTGGCCGGTGATCCTGTAATGGCCGCCCTCGCGGACGGCGCGCGTTTTCAGGAAGGCGAGGTCGGAGCCGGTGTTCGGCTCGGTGAAGACGGCGGTGGGCAGCAC
>CAZNAH010000053.1:7298-17215 GCA_964570735.1 uncultured Hyphomicrobiaceae bacterium
TTCGGCAGCCAGTGCCGTTTCTGCTCGTCTGTGCCGCCGCCGAGGATGAGTTCGGCCGCGATCTCCGAGCGCGTGCCGAGCGAGCCGACGCCGATATAGCCCCGGCTCAGCTCCTCGGAGACGACGCACATGGCCTCTTTGCCAAGCCCCAGCCCGCCGAATTCCTCCGGGATGGTCAGGCCGAACACGCCCAGCTCGTTCATCTTCGCGATGGTGTCGAGGGGAATATAAGCGTTCTGCAAGTGCCACTCATGCGCGTGCGGCGCGACTTCCGCCTCGACGAAGCGGCGCATTTCGGTCCGCATCGCCTCCAGCGTCTCGTCGAGCCCGCTGTCGCCATAGGTCGCCGCGCCGTCCTGCTCGCGGATCAGCGCCATCAGCCGCGCGCGGGATCTCGCGGTGTTCCCTTCCATGATCAGCCGCGTGACGCCCGGCGTGGCGAACGCATCGTGGTCGTCCTGGGTGAGCCCCAATTCGTGGCGGCGGATCATCTCGCCCTGGCTCATAGGGATGCCGCAGAGAATCTGCGCGGCGTATTCGGCCATCGCGATCTGAACGGTCAGCGCCTCGATCTCGCCGAAGCGGCCCTCGCCGGACAACCGACGCGCATAGGCCGCCATCTGGCGAATGGCCTCGGAATAGGTCGCGAGCCAGGCGAGGCCGTGGACAGCGTGCTGCTCATGCTCCATGGCGTCCGCATCGAGCGCGCCCGCCGGGGCGATGCGAGCGCGAACCGCGTCCACGGCGCGGGCCGTCAGCGCACCCGCGTTCGAGGCCGCCTCGCCGCAGAGTTCGAGCAGGCCGGGGATCAGATCGGGACCAGGAGCGTTGGCCGTTTCCTCTGCATGACCCATGCGGTTCTCTTCCTCTCTCAGGGTTCGCAATCCGAAGGGGAGAACGCGCGTGGGGCCTGTGCAGATCGCCCCGCCCCGGCGGACTATTTGTCCTCGCGCTTTTTCCCGAACAGGATGTCGAGCCAAAGCATGAACAGCGGTTTCTGCACTTTCGGCCGCGATGGGGCGGCGGAAGCTGCGGGCGCCGCGACCTCAGCCGGCTTTACGGTTTGGCCGGCTGAAGCGGTCTCGGCAGCATCCGCTGGCGCGGCAGTCGGAGCCGGAGCCTTGGCGGGCTCTTCTTCGGGCGCTGCGGTGCGTGGTTCGGGCCGCGCGTCAGGTTCGGCAACGCCGGCGGCAATGTCCGGTGATCCCAGATCCGGCGCAGCTTCGGCGGCTCCCGCATCGGCAGATCCAGCGGGATAAATGCCCGATGGATCGTCCCGCTGCTCAGGCTGAGCTGGTTCGACGGGGGGCATGTCGCAAGGCTCGGAGCTACGCCTTTCCAACTCTCCATCGGCTAATGTCTCCGGTTGCGCTGCGGCGTGAACGGGTTCTGCCGCGAAAGGGGACGGCTCCTGCGGTTCCTCGGCGAAACCGGCTTCCGCGTGCGCGTCCTGCGAGGCGGGCGTTAGCGGAACGCCGATCGCCTGCGCGGCCTCCCGCAAGCGAGCGGCGGATGCGGTGGCGAGGTCGTCGAAGTTGCGGCCTTGGCCTGCGCCGTTCGCCTCGGAGGGAGCATCGCGCGGGGGCTCCTCACTTGGCGCCGATGGGACGACGATCTCGGAGGGGGCCGCTTCCTTTAACGGCATGTCGGCGCGTTCGGCCGGCGCGGTTTCAACGGTGATGCCTTCCCGCGCGGCGATGAACGCCAGAACATCCAGCTTGTGCGACGCGAGGTAGAAGCTGTTCTCGGAAAGCTCCGCTCGCGCGAGGTCCTTGACTGCCTCCAGAGCGGCGGAAAAACCCTGGCCTGTGGCGCCGCGACTGCCATGCGCCCCGGCTCCGACGATATCGGCGAGTTCGCGGGCGTATGCCGCCGCCATGTAATAGGCGTTTCCACTGAATGTGGTTTCGATCTCCTGCCTCAGGTTACTCACGGCCTGAGACAATGTGCCCGATGCTTGCATCATGCCATGCCTCCTGCTCCTGGAATCACGGGACGGCTTCCTGCGCTCAGGCCGAGATTGTCATGCAAAGCGCTGCTTCGAAGCCTCGACCGTATCCTCGAAGGTGCGCAGACCGGTATGCGGCGCACTGACCATGACGGCCATATTGCCGGGGCGGTGCTCATTCCTCCACATGCGCATATGCGCTTTGGGAATGTCGGTCCAGGGAAAAACCTCGGACATGCACGGATCGATGCGCCGCTCGATGACGAGCCGGTTCGCCTGGCTCGCCTGGAGCAGGTTGGCGAAGTGCGAGCCTTGCAGACGCTTCTGGTGCATCCAGAGATAGCGAGCGTCGAGCGTGAGATTGTAGCCCGTTGTGCCCGCACAGATCACGACCATGCCGCCGCGCTTCACAACGAAGACCGAGACGGGAATGGTCGACTCGCCCGGATGCTCGAAAACGAAATCGACGTTGTTGCCCTTGCCGGTATGCTCCCAGATGGCCGCGCCGAACTTGCGGACCTCCTTGAACCACTCCTGATATTCGGGCGTGCCGACCTTCGGCATCTGGCCCCAGCAGTTGAAGTCCTTGCGGTTGATGACGCCCTTCGCGCCAAGCTGCATGACGAAATCGCGCTTGTCGTCGTCTGAGATCACGCCGATGGCGTTCGCGCCGGATGTCGCGCACAGTTGCACCGCGAAAGAGCCGAGACCGCCCGACGCGCCCCAGACCAGCACATTATGCCCCGGGCGCAGCACATGCGGGCGGTGGCCGAACAGCATGCGGTATGCGGTGGCCAGCGTCAGCGTGTAGCAGGCGCTCTCTTCCCAGGTGAGATGCCTCTGGCGCGCCATGAGCTGGCGATCCTGCACGCGGCAGAACTGCGCGAAAGACCCGTCCGGCGTCTCGTAGCCCCAGATGCGCTGCGAATGCGAGAACATCGGATCGCCGCCGTTGCATTCCTCGTCGTCGCCGTCATCCTGGTTGCAGTGCACCACGACTTCGTCGCCGACCTTCCAGCGTTTGACTTTCGAGCCGACCGCCCAGACGATGCCCGAAGCATCCGACCCGGCGACGTGATAGGGGTTCTTATGGCCGTCCAGCGTGGAGATGGGCTGGCCGAGGGAGGCCCAGACGCCGTTATAGTTCACGCCCGCCGCCATGACGAGAACGAGCACGTCGTGGCTGTCCAGCGTCCAGGTGGGGACGACCTCGATCTGCATCGCCTGGTCCGGCGGCCCATGGCGTTCCTTGCGGATGGCCCAGGCGTACATTTTCGACGGAACATGGCCAAGGGGCGGAATTTCTCCGACTTCATAAAGGTCCTTGAGGCCATTCGGACTCTGCGAACTGCCCGATCCGGGCTGCTTGAATGCCACGACTTCACTCATGAAGCTCAGTCCCTTCCCCAAGTTGCGGCTCAGTCGTCACCTGCCGAAGCGTTTCTTCTTTAGCGTTCGTGTCCCGGCAGGCCGTTTTGAGCGGTAGCCCGGAACACTGGCGAGAATTTCATCAGGACGGTTCGTCCTCCGCCTGTTTTCAGTGCATCCTCGTGTTGCAATGCTCCTTCAGCTTACGTTGCGATGCAAGGATTTTCTCGCATCCGCGAAATGACCAATAAGGCTTATGACGGCGCCTCTCAGGTGCATTTCGGTTTGCCCGGTAAAGCTAAAGCCGCCCAAACTGTTGACCCGCCGCGACGCGGGAGATAAACCGCAAAGGCCGCAGACCTTGCACTCGCGCTCCGGTCTCGCCTTTAGGTTGCATGAGGGTCTTACATGGGTCTTCTCGGGAAACTCATCGCTCCGATGACGGGCCGGGTTCGCGAGTTCATCAAAAGCTTCGACGACGGCGACTTTTCCACGTTCAAGGCGGTCTTCTGGCGATATTTCCCAAGGTTCTGGAAGCTCTACGCCCTCATCATCGCGCTGATACTGATCTCGTCCTATGCGACCGCCATGAGCGCATGGCTCGTCAAGGACGTGGTCAACGACATCTTCGTCGAGAAGAAAGGCGACTATCTCTTTCTGCTCGTCGGCGTCATCGTGGTCGTCTTCATCGCCAAGGGCTTCGCGACCTACTGGCAATCCGTTCTCGGCGCGAACATCGCGCATCACATCGTCGCGGACACGCGGCGGCGCATGTTCACCCATTTTCTCAAGCAGCGGCTGACCTTCTTCGAGAGCTATTCCTCCGACGACCTGCTGATGCGCGTGAACAACGGCGCCAACGCCTTCAGCCAGGTGCTGAACAAGGTTCTGCTGAACGGCATCCGCGATGCCGCGACGGTGCTGGGCCTTGTCGCCGTCATGGTCATTCAGGATCCGGTGCTGACGCTGATCTGCCTCGGGGCGGTGCCGCTCGTCTTCCTCGCCATCAACACGCTGCTTGCGCGCATCAAGGCGCTGGCCCAGCGCGAGATGAAGACCTTCGCCGACCTCAACCGGAATGTCCGTGAGATCGTGCAGGGCGCCAAGGTCATCAAATCCTACAATATCGAGCCGCTCTTCTATAAGCAGGCCGATCAGGCCATCGAGAACATCCGCACGATCTCGAACAGGGTCTCGGCGCTGAACCATGCCCCCGTGCCGATCATCGACACCATCGGCGGCATCGGCATCGGCCTGACGATCCTGTATGCGGGCTACCGCACCATCTACACCGGCTACGATCCCGGCACGTTCATGTCGTTCGTCACGGCGCTTCTCCTGGCGCAGGACCCGGCGCGGCGGCTCAGCCAGATCCGTGTCACGCTGAAAAGCTCCATGGTGGGTATCGGCATGGTCAACCAGGTTCTCCATGACGACCGTTCCGAGCCGGAGCAGACGGAGATGCTTCCGGTTTCGCCGGTCGGCCTCTCGATTGCCTTCCGCGATGTGCAGTTTTCCTATCGCCCCGGCACGCCGGTGCTCAAGAACTTCACCCTCACGGTGAAGCCGGGTGAGATGGTCGCGCTCGTCGGGCCTTCGGGAGCCGGCAAATCGACGGTCTTCTCTTTGCTTCTGAAATTCTTCGATCATGACAGCGGCGTCATCGAAATCGGCGGCAGGAACATCAACGACATCTCGGTGCAGTCGCTGCGCCAGTCGATCTCCTATGTCGGGCAAAACAACTTCATTTTCAGCGGGTCGCTGCGAGATAACCTCACCCTGGGCCGCGAGGAAGTGAGCGACGACGTGGTGATCGCCGCGTGCCGGAGCGTCGGGCTGCACGATCAGATCATGGCGCTTGAAAAAGGCTACGACACCCCGGCCGGCGAACTCGGCTCGCTCATCTCCGGCGGGCAAGCTCAGCGCCTCAACATCGCGCGTGCGATCATCAAGGATGCGCCGATCCTGCTGCTCGACGAGGTCACATCCGCGCTCGACGCCGAGAATGAGGAACTGGTCCGGTCCTACATGCACTCCCAGGTCGGCAAGAAAACCGTGCTGGTTATTGCCCACCGGCTCTCCACGATCCGTCAGGCGGATAAGATCGCGCTTATGGAGGGCGGCCGCGTACAGGCGTTCGGCAGCCACCAGGAGTTGATGAAGGGCAACGAATATTATGAGCGGGTCGCCACGCTTCAGCTCATGGCTTAGGGACGGCGACCCGCGTTAAGCTATGGCCGACGCATCACGCCACTTTGGCGATTGACGGCTCCGGAGCGGCCGCCGCCGCATCGAGCTTCTCGTAAAGGTTGCGCGTCGTCGCCCAGCTATGGTCGGCATAAACCACGCCATTGCCCGCGTAAGAACGCCCGCGGAAATGGTTCGGCGAGAACAGGTGCGACGGCAGTACGCTGATGTTGGCGTATCCCTCGCCCTGATAGCGGTTTATGCAATCCGTCAGGTGGTAGGGTCCGACCGACCGCCAGGCGCCCATCTTCACAAATCGCATGCGGCTCCAGCTCCAGCGCCTCAGGACGTCCGATTTGCGCCGCGCCTCCTCGATGACATAGGCGAGGAAGGGATTGCGCGGAACGCTGCCCATGAAGGCGTTGTTCACCAGCTTCCGCTTAGCCAGCGTGTAATCCCAGCACGCGAACATCTCGTTTTCGAGAAGCCAGTCATCTAGCGGGCGCAGGCAGCGGGCATCGGCATCGACATAGACGCCCCCCTCCCGATAGAGAATTTCGTACCGCATCAGGTCCGCGACCGCCGCCCATTTCCGCGCCTTGACGAAAGTGCGCATATGCTCGGCGTTCACCCACGCCACATTCTCCAGGTCCCGGTTCGTCCAGATCCGATAAGCCCAGGACGGGTGCTTTCTCCGCCAGGACTCGGTGCAATCGACCGGCATGGCGTTGTCGCTGCCGACCCAGATGATGTGCAGCTTGCGTGGTATTTGAAGTTTCTGGAGCATCGGCGCCTCCGCACGCGCATATTGAGGAGAGCAGAGCGAAGTGCGCTAAAGCAACCCTTACGTGTCGCGCTCCTCGCTTTCTGCAACTTTAACGAGTAGTAGCGGCGTGTCGAGAAGTCTAACGAATTTTTTCAAAATCCCCGGATCGGCCAGGAAACCCCGGCCATAGGCCGCCACCGCGAACCCGCTCCGGAGACGGCGCAGCGTGCCGAGAACATCCTGATGCCGGGTGACGAGATCGCGGTAGAAGATGTCGGCCTCCCTTTCGCCGAACGCTTTCACGGCCTTCCCGATCGCGCTTAAGCCGGACAAGGTCGCCGTCACCGGAACGGCCGCAACGCGCGCGCCGCTGACGGAGGCCACGCGGCGGGCCGCATCGAGCAAGGTTTCCGCGGCCTCGGGCGCATCGATGAGCGCGGCGACAGGCCCCGAAGCCATGCGCGCCTGCGGTCCTGTCACAATGACGCCCTTGACGCTCGCGTCGCCCGATACGATCGCCTGAAGCCCAGCATTGATCTCATCGGATTCGGGTAGCTCGCCGAGCACGATGAAGCGGGGCGGCGTGTCCTCTTGCGCCTGTTTCATCTCCTGGCGGAAATGCAAGGTGACGTGCGCACCGGCGGCCATCTCTTCCATCTTGCGCCGCAGCGTGAGGGTGACGGCGCGGACCTCGCCCGGCAGATCGCTCTCGGTCATGGCCCATGAGCGGCGCCCGAACGGCGACACGAGGCGGGCGCAGGAGAGCGCGCTCGCCGCCCTCACGCGGCGGTCCTCGACGAAAACGCCGTCGATGTCGGAATCATAGGCGCGGGCAAGGTCGATGGCGGCCTGCATCGCGGCCGCGCTCTCGCGCCCATAGCCGAGGCGCAGGAGAATGCGGGACCGGATCGCCGGTTGCAGATCTGGGTTGGGGGTGGTCATACCTGGGGTTCCTCTCCGCTGTCCAGTCTCTCTCCAAAAGCCTTGCGGGCGCGCGCGAAGCTCAGCAGGCGCTCCTCCACCCGTGCATTGATGCTTCCCTCGGGAAAGCGGCCATCGGGTCCGCGCTCGCCTGCGGGAATGCCGGTGAGGATTTCGATGCCCTCATCGACGGTCTTGACGGCGTGCACCGTGAATTTCCCGTCCCGCACCGCCTGCACCACCTCGTCCTTGAGCATGAGGTTGGCGACGTTGGCCTGCGGTATGAGAACGCCCTGACGGCCGGTCAGCCCGCGCTGCTTGCAGACATCGTAGAAGCCTTCGATCTTCTCGTTCACGCCGCCGATGGATTGCACCTCGCCCATCTGATTGACAGAGCCGGTGACCGCATAGGACTGGCTGATCGGCGCGTCCGCCAGCGCGGACAGAAGCGCGTAAAGTTCGGCCGATGACGCGCTGTCGCCTTCCACGCCCGCATAGGTCTGCTCGAAGACGAGGCTCGCCGCCAGCGCAAGAGGCACGTCGCGCGCGAACCGCCCCGCCAGAAAGCCCCAAAGGATCATCACGCCCTTGGAGTGGATCGGGCCGCCGAGTTCCACCTCGCGCTCGATATCGGTGACGCGTCCCGCACCGAGCCGCACGCTGGCCGTGATCCGCGCGGGACGGCCAAACGCGAAATGGCCGAGATGCAGCACCGTCAGCCCGTTGATCTGGCCGACCTTCTCGCCGTCGGTGTCGATCAGGAGAATGTCGCGGGCGATTGCCTCCTGCACGCGCTCCCGGATCCGGTCGGCGCGCCGCTCGCGTTCATCCATCGCGCGCTGCACGTCGTTTGCGCCGACGACGCCCGCACCGCGCTCGCCCGCCCAGAAGTCCGCTTCCCGGACGATATCGGAAAGGAGGCCCACCTCGATCGAAAGCTTCTCCGAATCACCCGCAAGCCGTGAGCCTTCCTCGATGAGCCGCGCCACGCCCCCCGCATCGATCGCGCGCAGCTTCCTTTTCTTGGCGAGGGACGCGAGCATGCGGGCATAAGCGCGGATGTTTTCGTCGCGCCTCTCGACGGTCTCGTCGAATTCCCCCTGGACCTTGAAGAGCTGCGGGAACTCGGGATCGAAGGCCGACAGCACATAGTAAAGTTCCCGGTCGCCGAACAGCACGACCCTCACTTTCAGCGGGATGGGATCGGGATCGAGCGTCACGGTGTTGACGAGGTTGAACGTTTCCACGGGTCTCTCAACCGAGATTTCCTCCGCACGGATCGTGCGCTTCAGCGCGTCCCACGCCAGGGGCTGGGCGAGCAGCTTGCGCGCGTCGAGAAGAAGATATCCCCCATTGGCCCGGTGCAGCGCGCCTCCCTTGATGAGCAGGAAGTCGGTCGTCGGGGCCCCTTGCTGGGGAACATACTCCGTCCGTCCCAGTAAATTGCCGAGAGTCGGGTTCTGTTCCTCGACAATCGGCGCGCCGATCCGCCCCGGCCCCGACGAGACCAGCACATTCACGCGATAGCGGCGCAACCGGCCGTCGCGCAGCGTCTCCACCGGCGGCTGCGCCACCACCTGATCCTTGTCCTTTTCCGTGTCCTTGCGCAGGAAGAGCCCGACGTTGAGGACGAGATCGCGCTGCACGGCGTCGAGATACGCTGCCACCTCGGGGAGATCGGAGAATTCGGCGCGGGTGTCGGCCAGCGTCGAGGTGACCACAAGCTCGGCAAGTTCTTCGTTGAGCGCATTGATCTTGGCGCGCTTCTCTTTCTCCCATCGGGGCAGACGCTGGAGAACGCCTTCGATCTCGCTCTGCACCTCCTGAATCCGGTCCTCGATTTCCTTGCGCCGCTCCTCGGGCAGATCCTTGTAAGCCTCGGGCTTGATCACCTCGCCCTTTTCGGTCGGCGCGATGGCAAGCCCTGCCGGCGTACGGAAGACGGTGAGGTTCTCGGCTTCCGCCTTCTTGCTCAGCACGTCGAGCGCTTCTCGTTGCGCCTCGCGGATCTCCGCCTCGATGGCGCGGCGGCGTTCCTGATAATCCTCACCCTCGAACAGCGCGGGAAGGCTGGCGCGAAGCTCGTCAAGAATGCGCACCATCGCATCGCGCAGACGCGGCGCGCGGCCCTGCGGCATGGCGATGGCGCGCGGCTTGGAGGCGGTATCGAAATTGTGGACGTAGACCCAATCCATGGGCTTGGGTTCGTTGGCCGCCTTCTTTTCGAGATAGCCGCGGACGGCCGTGACCTTCCCTAGCCCCGCGGGGCCGACCACGAAGATGTTGAAGTCCGGCTCATCGATGGTCGCGCCGAAGCGGAGAGCTCCCATCGCGCGCTCCTGGCCCACAGGTTCGGCGGTCGGTTCGAGTTCGTCCGTCGTATGGAAGCCAAGATCGGAGGGGCTGACCCGCCGGCACAGGCGCTCGGCCGGCACGGCATGCGGCTTGCTGAGCAGAGCCTTATCATCTGGATTTGGGTTTTCCGTGGTCCGAGGCATTCCCGTGCCGGATCGGTTGCAAACGCGACGCGCCGGGCGGCTGCCTGCGGTTCGCGAAACCGTATCGGGCGTCAGCGGAGCGCGAAGAGCCCGAACAGCCGGTCCTTGCCGAGCCATGAGCTTTCGACGGACCAGCCCGCCCGTTGCGCGAGGGCCGAAAAGCCGTCCGGCGTGTATTTATAAGAGTTTTCCGTGTGAATGGTTTCGCCTTCGCGGAAATTGTATGTCC
>CAZNAH010000053.1:17235-17469 GCA_964570735.1 uncultured Hyphomicrobiaceae bacterium
GACGCTCACGGTCTGCGCCCGCGTAGCCACGAGATGCATTTCCATGCGCCCCTCGGCCTCGTTGAAGACCGCCCGGTGAGCGAAGGCTGCGGGGTCGAAATCGGCCTGAAATTCGCGATTGATGCGCACGAGCAGGTTTCGGTTGAAGGCGGCCGTCACGCCGGCAGCGTCGTCATAAGCGGCGAGCAGAATGTCGAGCGGCTTTTGCAGGTCGATGCCGATGACGAACGGCGC
>CAZNAH010000054.1:0-17444 GCA_964570735.1 uncultured Hyphomicrobiaceae bacterium
GTTACAGGCGCACCGCCAAGCGCAGGTTGCCCCAGGGCTTGTCGGCGATGATGAGCGGGCGCTCGAACTGGCCGGTCTGCTTCGCGTTGATGCGGAAGTAGGTCGAAAGCTCCATCGGGCAGCGCACGCCTTCCGGCACGTAGACGAACGAGCCGTCGGAGTAGACGGCCGAGTTCAGCGTGGCATAGAAATTGTCAGTCGTGGGGACGACGCTGCCGAGATATTTGCGCACAAGCTCCGGATGGTCGCGCACGGCTTCGGAAATCGAGCAGAAGATCACGCCCGCCTTCGCCAGTTCCTCCTTGAAGGTGGTGACGACCGACACGCTGTCGAACACGGCGTCGACCGCGACGCGCGGCCCATCGACCCGCGCGCCCTCGACACCTGCGAGCACCGCCTGCTCCTTCAGCGGAATGCCGAGCTTTTCATAGACGCGCAGCAATTCGGGATCGACCTCGTCGAGGCTCTTCGGCCCCTCGGTCGATTTCGGCGCAGAGTAGTAATAGAGGTCCTGGAAGTCGATCTTCGGGTAGTTCACCCGCGCCCATGTGGGCTCTTCCATGGTGATCCAGCGGCGATAGGCTTCGAGACGCCATTCCAGAAGCCACTCCGGCTCGTTCTTCTTGGCCGAAATGAAGCGGACGATGTCCTCGTTCAGCCCTTTCGGCGCCTTGACGCTCTCGATGTCGGTGAAGAAGCCATATTTGTACTTGTCCACGTCAAGCGCGCGGACCCGTTCAATGGTCTCCTGAACTGGTGTCGCCATGTCTTTCTCCTCACCCTCAACCTATGACATGGGCCGCGAAATTCCAGAGTGTGGCACTCGGATATTTCTGCCCGCTTCGTTGCTCGCGGCTCTTGCGAACCTTTATCCCGTTACGCAGCCCATACGCTGTGCCGATTGCTGCAAAGCTTGGCCAGAACGGCCAGAAACCTCTCGATATCCGCGCCCTGGGTCGTCCAGCCGCTGCTGACCCGTATCGCCCCCGCTGCAAGCTGAGGCGGAACGCCCATCGCATCGAGCACATGGCTGCGCTCGACCCTGCCCGACGAACAGGCCGCGCCGGAGCTGACCGCGATCCCGCCAAGGTCGAAGGCGATCAGCGCGGTCTCCGCCGCAAGGCCGGGGATCGCGAAGCATGTGGTGTTCGGCAGGCGCGGCGCGTCTTCGCCGAAGATGACGGCATCCGGCGCGATGTCCCTCACGCCCGCCTCAAGCCGGCCCTGCATCGCCCGCGCGCGTTCTGTGAATTCCACGGCCACGGCGGCGGCGGCTTCGAGCGCGGCCGCGAGCCCGGCGATGGCGGGGATATTCTCGGTGCCCGCGCGCCGGCGCTTCTCCTGCCCTCCGCCCCGGATGAGCGAAGCCGGGCGCAATGCATCGTTCAGCACGACCGCGGCGCCCGCGCCTTTCGGACCGCCGAATTTATGCGCGGAGAGGAAAAAGGCATCCACCGTGCGCAGCGGATCGACCGGGGTCCGCCCCACGGCCTGCACGGCATCGCAGACGATAAAAGCGCCGCTTTCCCGCGCCGAGGCCGCCAGCGCCGCGATGGGCTGGCAGACGCCCGTCTCGTTGTTGGCCGCCTGCACCGCTATCATATCGCCGCGCCCGGCAGGGCAGGCCCCGACGAGGCCCGCAGCATCGATCGCGACGGCGCTTGCCTGTTCGGCCGGAAAACGGTGCCCGTGCAGCACGCAGGCGTGCTCGGTCGCGTTCACATAGAGAACGCCCTCCGGATTGACGGGAGCAAGCAGCCAGTTCGCGCTTTCCGTTCCGCCGGAGGTGAAGGTTATGCCGGCTGGCGGTGCGCCGAACACGGCTGCGACCCGCTCGCGGGCATCCTCGATGATCTTCCGCGCCGCGCGCCCCTCGCCGTGGACGGACGAGGCGTTTCCCGCGAGGTCCAGCGCGGCGAGCATCGCAGCCCGCGCCTCCGGGCGCAGCGGCGATGTCGCGTTATGGTCGAGATAGACGCGCATGGTCACGACACGGCCTCTTCCCTGGCCGCCCCTGAGACATGCCCCGTTCTCACAACGGCGAAACGGCCGTTCAGAACGTCGCTCAAGGTGGTCGCGTTGAGGAAATCGCCGATATGGTCGCCGAGCGCCGCCCAGAGATTATGGGTCGTACAGCGGCGGGCCGCCACGCAGCCGATGGTGCCCTCGCCCGCGCAGCGCGTCATCTTGATCGGCTCGTCCACCGCCGACATGATTTCGCCGATGGTGACCTCGCCCGGATCGCGGCTGAGCACATATCCGCCGCCTGGCCCGCGCACGGAGCGCACGATGCCCTTGCGGCGCAGCTTCATGAAAAGCTGCTCAAGGTAGGCGAGCGAAATATCCTGGCGGACCGAAATTTCGCCGAGCGAGACGGGACGGACCGCGCCATAGCGCGCGACATCGATCATTGCCATGACCGCGTACCGCCCCTTTGTGCTGAGCTGCATATCGACACCTGATACTCGCCGGGCGACGCTTTCGCAGCAGGCGCAACGGCATGGCAATCATGACGCAACCCATGATATGAGTGCGCTGAGGCGACCCTGCTCAGGGAGCGTTTGGAACGATTCTAACGTCGTCCTTGACGTTATAGGGTTTCCGAGTTGAGCAGTCAAGAATTTGACGTATGTTTTGAAGACCGCAGACGCCGGCTCGCCGAAGACAGTGGCGTCGCGTCCATGACAACGAGAACGAAGAACGATGCCTGAAGTCATCATCAACGGGCCGGCGGGGCGCATCGAAGGACGGTATCACCACGAGCCGACGCCCGGCGCGCCCATCGCCATCATGCTTCATCCTCACCCCCAGTTCGGGGGCACGATGAACAACCACATCGTGTACAACCTCTATTATGCCTTTGCGAAGCGCGGCTTCTCGGTACTGCGTTTCAACTTTCGGGGCGTGGGCCGCAGTCAGGGCCTGTTCGACAACGGGCCGGGCGAGCTATCCGACGCGGCAACCGCGCTCGACTGGCTGCAACTCGCCAATCCGGATGCGAAGTCCTGCTGGATCGCGGGCGTCTCCTTCGGCGCCTGGATCGCGATGCAGCTCCTGATGCGGCGGCCGGAGATCGACGGCTTCATCTCCGTCGCGCCGCCCGCGAACCTCTACGATTTCAGCTTCCTCGCGCCGTGCCCGTCCTCCGGCCTGATGATCAACGGCGATCAGGATCGCGTCGTGCCGGTGCAATCCGTGCGCAGCCTCGTCGAGAAGCTGAAGACGCAGAAGGGCATCGTCATCAGTCACGAGGTGATCCCCGGAGCAAACCACTTCTTCGAGGACAGGACGGACGAGCTGATCGCCGCGGTGAACCGCTATCTCGACAAGAGGATCGGCCAGGCGCCCAAGGCCGCGATTGCCGCGAGAAGGATTGAGGCCGAGCCCGCCGACCTGAGCGACGACGCTTAGGCGCCGAAGCCGTCAGGCGGGCGTGTCCTCTTCCACAGCTTCCGGCTGCGCGATCCGCCCCGCGACGACCGGACGGCGCGCGCCGGTGGTGCCCGGAAACGAGGATGGCAGCCCTTTCAGCTTGCGCACCGCGAGATAGGCGAACGCCTGGGCTTCCATGAAATCCGTGCTGAGACCGGCCTCGTCGGCGGACAAGACTTTGCCGGCCAGCACGCGGCGCAGGCCCTCGTAGATGTGCGGGTTCTTGGCGCCGCCCCCGGTGATGATCCATGTTTTCGGAGGCTCGGCGAAATAGCGGCGCACGGCCGTGATGCTCGCAACCGTGAAAGCCGTGAGCGTGGCCGCGCCGTCGGCGGGGTTCAGGTGCTCGATCGGCGCGAGGGAGAAGGTGTGCCTGTCGAGGGATTTCGGCGGATCGGCCTGGAAATAGGGGTGGCGCAGCAGCCGCTCCAGCGCATCCTTGTCCACCCGGCCGGACAGGGCGAGCCGCGCGCCCTTGTCCATCGGCTCGCCCGTATGGTGCATCGACCAGTCGTCGAGCAGGCAGTTGCCCGGCCCGGCATCGAAAGCGAGCAGCTTGTCGGGGCCTGCGTCGGGCACGAACGTCACGTTCGAGATACCGCCGATATTGATGAACGCGGCGGGAAGCTCAAGTCCGGCATGCAGCGCCAGCGCCTTATGGAAGATCGGCACCAGCGGAGCGCCCTGCCCGCCTTCCTGCATGTCGTCGGCGCGGAAATCGTAGACCACCCGCACGCCGGTCTCCCGCGCGAGCCGCACGCCGTCGCCGATCTGCACGGTGAACCCGGCTTCGGGGCGATGCACTACGGTCTGGCCGTGGAAGCCCACCACGTCGATGGTCGCAGGGTCGATGGCGGCGGCGTCCAGGAATGCGCGCACGCAGGCCGCATGGCGCGCCGTGACCATGTCCTCCGCGAGCGAGAGCACGCCCGAACGGTCATCGCGGCGGGTGAGCGCGCGCGCCCAGTCCACCGCCTCGCGCAGAAGCTGGCGCTCGGGGGGCTCGTAACCGAAGCCCATGACGGGGCCTAACTCGGTCACCGTCTCGCCGTTCGTTTCGACGAGCGCGACATCGACGCCATCCATCGAGGTGCCGCTCATCAGGCCGACAGCTCTCATGCCCCCTCCTTGACGCCCCCAGCGCCCAAGTGCATGGTCCGGGCGCAAGTGCTACCCGGTCGCGTGTCCGATGTCGATATGGATGATGGGAGCACACGGAGCGAACACGATGCCAGACACCACGTTCACGTCGGCTTTCATGACTGTCCTGTCGGAGCGCGGCTATCTGCATCAGGCTTCCGACGAAGCTGGCATCGATGCGCTCGCCGCGAAGGGGCCGCTCACGGCTTACATCGGCTTCGACTGCACCGCGCCCAGCCTGCATGTGGGCAACCTCATCGGCATCATGATGCTGCGCGTGCTCCAGCGCACCGGGCATAAGCCCATCGTGCTGCTCGGGGGGGGCACGACGAAGGTTGGAGACCCGTCCGGCAAGGACGAGGCCCGCAGGCTTCTCTCGCAGGAGGACATCGACGCCAACAAGGCGGGCATCCGCCGGGTCTTCGACCGCTTCCTCACCTTCGGCGACGGGCCGACTGACGCGATCATGGTCGATAACGACGACTGGCTGCAGGATCTGCGCTACATCGCGTTCCTGCGCGATTACGGCCGGCATTTCACCATCAACCGGATGCTGACCTTCGATTCCGTGAAGCTCAGGCTGGAGCGCGAGCAGCCCCTCACCTTCCTCGAATTCAACTACATGCTGCTTCAGGCATACGATTTCCTCGAACTCGCCCGCCGCTACGACTGCGTGCTGCAAATGGGCGGCTCAGACCAGTGGGGGAACATCGTCAACGGCATCGAACTCGGCCGCCGCGCCGAGGGCCGCGAGCTTTTCGGGCTGACGACGGCGCTGCTCACGACGAGTTCGGGCGCGAAGATGGGCAAGTCGGTGCAGGGCGCGGTCTGGCTCAACCCCGACATGCTCAGCCCGTACGATTACTGGCAGTTCTGGCGCAACACGGAGGATGCGGACGTGGGGCGCTTCCTGCGGCTCTTCACCGAGTTGCCGCTGGATGAAATCGCGCGGCTGGAAACGCTGCCCGGCGCGGAGATCAACGAGGCGAAGAAGGTGCTCGCCACCGAGGCGACCGCGCTGCTCCATGGCCGCAAGGCGGCGGAGGCGGCGGCTGAGACCGCCCGCCAGGCGTTCGAGGAGGGCAGCGCGGCGCAGGGCTTGCCCACGGTCGAGGTTCCACGCAGTGACCTGGAGGCCGGCATCGGCATTCTGACCGCGAACACGCTGGCCGGGCTGGTGGCGTCCACGAGCGAGGCGCGGCGGCAGATCAAGGGCGGCGCGGTGCGGCTGAACGATGCGCCCGTCGCCGACGAGCGCAGGGTCGTCGGGCTGGCGGACATCAATCCGGATGGCGTCATCAAGCTGTCGCTCGGCAAGAAGCGCCATGTGCTGCTGAAGCCGGTCTAGGGAGGCGGGCCGGCGGGCGAGCTACTCGCTGCGCGAGGTCGGCGTCCCCGCGCGGGCTTGCGGCTTGGTCGCGGGCGCCTGCTGCTTTCCCTCCCCGCGAGGGATGACCTGCGGCGGCGCGTTGTCGAACTCGAAGATCTGGCGCAGGAAGCCCGGTGCGACCATCGAGACCGGGTTGACGAGCACGTCCGGGTTTGCCATGCGGCCCTGGACCGCGAAGGTGATGCCGAGAATGCCCTCGCCGCGCCGGCTCACCAGAAGGTCGCCCAGGATCGGCACCTCGCCGAGCACGGCGTTCAGACCGAAGAGCGGCACATAGGTGCCCGAAAGGTTGATGGCATCGCGCGCGAAGTCGATGCGGCCGCGCATGGTCGCGCCCAGCAACGGCCCGTTGATGGCGGAATCATGCAGCACGAACTGGCCGTGGCCGACCGAGAAGGGCACCACCATGCGGTCGAATTGCAGGGCCTCGCCTTGAACCGCGCCCTGCGGGGTCCGCCCGGCCCTGTTGCGGCGCGCGCCCTCCTGCTCGGCCCGCGAGACAACCTGCCCCACGACCTGATCCCCGCTGATGAGGAAGTTCTGTGCGTAGAGGGTGCCCGTCTTTTCGGCCGGGCCGGAGCCGTCGAGGTTGACGCGAAGCGACATCTGGCCGCCGCGCACGGCGGGGTAGAAGCCGACGAGCCGGAACGCAGCGCCCGCATCCGTCGCTTCGGCGACGAGGGAGCGCGGCTGCCCGGCCTTCTGCTCGACGCGCACGGCCACGGGGGCATTGCCGTTGAGCCGCCCGGCAACGTCGAGATAGCTCAGCTTACCGTTCCTGCGGCGGGTCTCGATGGCGACGGACTTGACCGTTGTATCGAAGAAGCCGAAGACCGTGTCGATTTCGACGCTGGCATCGAGCCCCGGCTCATCCTCCAGCGGACCCGGCTGATTGGCCGCGAGCTTTCCCGCTGAGAACAGCGAGCGGAAGAACTGCCGTCCGTCATAGGACGGTCCCTTGGCGTGAACCTTCAGCACGTTGTCCGGCGTGAGATTGCCGCGAATGACGAGCTGCGTCAGCGCGTTCGGCGAGAATTCGCTGAAGTCGAACCCCGCCAGCCGGCGCTGCGCGTTGAGACGGACCTCGCCCAGAATGCTCAGGCCGTCGCCCGTCATGCGGAAGTTTTCGAGCCGGACCTGCCCGTCTTCACCCGGCGTCACATCGAAGGTGAGGCTCGCGCGCTGGCCGGGCGGCTTGCGCCACCCGATGGCGGTCAGGAACAGGTCGGAATTCGTGAGGTTCACTTCGGCGGACAATTGCGGCGGGGCGTCCTTGCGCGTCGCGACAGCCAGCGCGACCGGCAGGTTGCCCTTCAGCATGTGGTTGACCTTGAGGCCGAGATCCTCGCGGTTCTTGTCGTTGAGGACGCCCGCGATCCGCAGCTTGGGCTGTCGGTCGGGCGGGGCGTCGAAAATGCGCTGCCAGGCGAGCGAAACCGGCACGCCGTTCAGCGTGACATCGCCGCTCGCCTCGACCGCTTTCTCGCTGACATCGAAATTGACGTTGCCGCCCGCGACGGTGAAGCCGCCTGGCAAGCCGTTCGAGCGCACGTCCGAGATCTGCGCCTTGCCGGACAGGGAAAGCTGGCTGAACGCGAGATCCTTGAGGAGCGGCATCCCGATGCTGAAGGCGGAGGACACTTTGCCGCCAAGGATATCGGTCTTCATGCCCACGGCGCGGACATAGCCGAGCGGCGGGTGATCGAGGAATTCGAGCGCCGCGCCCACCTCGCTTTCGGCCTTGAAGTGCACCTCGCCATAGGGGAAGCGCGGCCTGAGGTCGCCGACGATGAATTGCCCGTCGCTCAGCGTGACGGTCTGGCCGGACGGCAGGATGACGGGGGCCGGACCGGGCACTTCGAACATGAAGCGGCGGCCGATGACGCGCGCCGTGCTGTCCACGGTGCGGATCGGCGGCAGCCCTTTGAGATGGTTCACGACCAGGCCGTACAGGCGCAGGTTCAGCGATACGGCCTCATCGGGCACGTCGCCGCCTTTTTTCAGGCTCGCGAGGACGGAGGCCGGAAGATTGATGGCGAAGTTACCGCCCGCGATGCGCCCCGACGGGATGTTCGTGCCGATCCAGTCGCGCGCGCCATGGGCGACGAAAGTCGGCCAGATCAGCTTGAAGAAGGCGAGCGGCATCGGCGAGATGCTGCCGGTCAGCGAGATATCCGGCGAGGCCGAAACGTTCGAGACCTTGCCGCCAATCTCGATGATGGCATCAGCCGCACGAAGCTTCAGGCTCTCCAGCGTCGCGCGATCGGTGTCCGGGGCGTAGCGCGCCATAATTCCGAATTCGTCGATCGGGATGGGCGGAAGCCCGAATTGCGGGGCGGCAAGCACGAATTTTTCTGCGTCGAGATCGAGCGTCCAGGACGTCGCCTCCCCTTCGGAGCCGACCCTGCGGGCTGCGCCGGCGAGCCGGATGACGCTATCGCCCCATGCGAGTTCGAACGGCGAGACGATAGCCACGCCGTCGTCCTGCGTGTAGCGTACCTGCAAGGTTCCGCTGTCGATCGAGGCCGGGTGTTTCTCGTCCCAGGGCGCATAGAACAGGCCCTTGCCGAGCGCGATATCAGCCTCGACCATGCGGATCTCGCCGCTGCGGTTAAGGTCGAGCCGGATGTCGGCGGAGAGCGGCATGTCGAAGCTTTTCAGCGCCGCGTGCTCCTTCACGCTGTTCCAAACCTGCCGGGGAACGACGTCCTTCACCGAAGCGCTCAAGGAGTAGGTTCCGCTGTTCGGCTTGCTCACCACCTTGAAGCCCATGCGCCAGGGCGCGGAACCGTGGTCTATCGCGATCTCGCCTTTGAGCGCGCTGCGCTTGCTGCTTTCGTCCAGGCTGATCTCGAAATCGGAGACCCGCCATTCCGTCACGCCGGCATCTTTCACGTAGTAGATCGCGGCCTTCTGGATGCCGAAATGCGTAAGGTATGACGATGCGCCGTCACGGGCGCCAAGCGCCTGGAAAAGCCGGTCGAGGATGCCCGCAAGATTAAGCCCGGCCGTCGGCTGGATCTGTCCCGGCTCGGGGAGCGGGGGCGGCGCGGATCGGCTCACCCCGGCAGCGTCGGGCGCCTGCGCCGCGGACGGTCCCGAGCCTGGGGCCGCACCTTCCGCTTCGGACTTCGCATTCGAGAACGAGAAGGCAAGCCCCTGTTCCGGCCTGTCGAAAATGAGGACCTTCGGCCCGATCAGGTCGATGCCCGACGGCGCGAGCGAGAAAGCGCCGAGCGCGCTGAGGCTCACATCGACGGAGGCGAGCGGGGCCTTGGCGATCTCCTGACCATCCCCGTCGAGCAGGCTCACGTCTTTCAGGCGGAATTCGAGCCACCAGCGGTCGCTGAGGCGGAGGATGGCGTCCGCCACGCGGAAGCGATAGCCCTGGAGCTGCGCGTTGAGCTGCTGCTCCAGGGACGGCGCAAGGAATTGCAGCGAGATCGGACCCTGCATCAGGCGGAGGTAGAAACCGCCGACGAGGACGGCGAGAACCACGGTGATCACGGCCGCCGTGCCGAGGCAGATGCGGGCCGAGCGGCGCGAGACGTGGCCGATCCGCTCCTGCACGTCCTCGGGGATCGCCGCCATGATCGCACGCCCCCCCTCCGCAAGCCGGGCCAGGGGAATGGAAACCAGCGGCTTGTCGCGCTTCGCGACGGCGTGCGCCTCCTCGCGATACTTGATGAGGGCGGTGCTTCGGAGATGCTCTTGATCGTGATCGGCCATGGTCACTCAGTCTTGGACGTCTCTTCCGGGGCCAAGGCACCGCTCGACCGGGAATGGCGCACGATCATCGCAATGCACGCCTCCGATACGCATGGTCTTTACAATCGGACGAAGCCCGTATCGCTGCCCTGCTCGAAGTCTTGATGTGACCTTCGTTTTGCGGCATGTCCTTCTGCTTAGAAGATGAAAAAAAGACAAAAGGAAGGCTGGCACGCGCGATGGTTGGTGAAGGCGACAAGGCTCCTGATTTCTCCCTCCCGGACGAAACCGGCGCGATCCGGACGCTCGGCGATTTCAAGGGCAGATATCTCGTTCTGTATTTCTACCCGAAGGACGATACGAGCGGATGCACGAAGGAGGCTGTCGGGTTCACAGGGCTGAAAGGGGAATTCGATGCGCTGAACGCAGACGTCGTCGGCGTTTCGCCCGATTCCGTCAAATCGCACGGGAAGTTCCGCGAGAAGCACAAACTCGACGTGACCCTGCTCGCGGACGAGGAAAAGTCCGCGATCCAGGCTTACGGCGTCTGGGCCGAGAAGAAGATGTACGGCAAGAGCTATATGGGCGTCGAGCGCTCTACCTTCCTGATCGACCCCAAGGGCAAGATCGCGAAGGTCTGGCGGGGCGTGAAAGTGCCGGGCCATGCCGAGGCTGTGCTCGATGCCCTGCGCGGCATGAAATAAAACGATGCGGGCGATATCTCCGGGCTGCGCCCTTATTACAACAGGCCATCACAAACGCCTGGCAGAACCCGGCAGTCCGAAGTCGGATCATGATCAGCGTTGAAAAGGCCGAAGCTCTAGCCTACAAGCAAGGATAGCCCTCCCGAGAAGCTGGAGACGCGCGGATGTTCAGTAAGAAGCCAGAGACAGATATGAGTAATTTTGATCAGCAAAAGCCGATTACGAAGACAACGAGCAAAGCCGTCGGGGGACAGTCGGCCATGCTTCAGCCCGGAGCGGCCCCGTCTGGGGGCATGATGCAGGGCCAGGGTGCGGGCGCACCCGGCGCAGCGCCGCAGGGCTATGCTCCCAAACCGCCAGCTTTCAGAGGACCGGACAGAATGGCGCCGTCGATTATCGGTGAAGACCTGACCGTTACGGGCAACGTGCTCTCACGCGGCGAAGTTCAGGTTGACGGGCAAATCCAGGGCGACGTTCACTGCTCCTCGCTGATTGTCGGCGAGAAAGCGCAGATCACCGGCGGCATCGTCGCCGAGGACGTGGTCGTGCGCGGGCAGGTGATGGGTTCGATCCGCGGAAACCGCGTCACGCTTCAGGCGTCGAGCCATGTCGAAGGCGACGTTTTCCACAAGTCGCTCGCCATCGAGCAAGGCGCCTTCTTCGAAGGCAAGTCGCGCCGCTCCGAAGACCCGATCGCCACGGCGCCGAAGCTCGAAGGCTTGAACCAGTCATCCCAGGCCGCAGAATAGCTCCGGCTTTCCTGAACAGGGACTTGACCATCCGTGAGACCTGCGCACGCCCCGGCGTGCGCTTTTTCCGTTTTGGCGTCAGCTCGGCGGGCGTAGGGTCCGGCCCCTCAGTAAAGAAATGGCCGCCCGCGAATGTCCTTGGCGAGCAATATCCGCGACAGAAGGATCGACGACGCCGTGATCAGGAAGGTCACGACGAGCAGCGCGAGCCACTTGGCGGACGTATCGACCGAATTGTCAAAGACATAGTATTTCGTGCCGATATAGGACGTGATGAGATCGACGGTCAGGCAGACGAACCATGCGAGCTTCAGGAGAAGCGTCACGAGGTCGTCGGATTTGAAGCTCCAGACAAGGTGCGTCGCAATCACGAAGCCGAAAACCAGCAGCGTCACCACGATCGCGAAGACGAATTGAAATGGGTTGATCTTGGCGACGGTCGCAAGCTCGAAGATCTCCGCGACCCCGCGGAAGGTGGTGAACCCATCCCAGAGGGCGCCGAGCGCGACGATCAAGGCGACGAGCTTGATGCCCATGAACCAACCCGACCCCGCTAATGACCGGCCAGCACGAGCAGGGCCGATGCCAATACGCCAAGAGCGAACATCGCAATGACGCCGCGCTCCGGCAATGCATGCCCCACCGTCGGCCGATCCTTTTGAGGCGCCAGGTGGCCTGGGGCGGATTTCGCGGCCGACGCGTCACGCGCCAAAGCCTTTCCCGATGATGGATGATGCGCTGCGGGAGCAGCCTTCCGGTCGCGCGCCGCGATGCCGGTTCCGGCTCGTGCATCCACGCCCGTCTCGCGGCGCAATCTCTGAAATCCACCCATGGTCCGGCCTACACCTCTGCTTCAGCTAGATGTAGCTCAGAACGGTGACGTTTCCTGTGTGATCGGGAGATGTGGTTAAGCTGACGGCCTGGGGTGGACGCCGAGACGGGCCGCGCGACGATATTTTCCACCCTTTTTCGCGGCTCAGCCGCCGAAAATCAGGGCATCGCTCCACGCCCGCCCGTTTTGCAGGCAAGCGGCCTTGAGCGTATTCGCCATGAGGCAGGCCACCGTCATCGGCCCCACCCCGCCGGGCACGGGCGTGATGGCCGACGCGCGTTCCGCCGCCGCTTCAAAATCGACATCGCCGACGAGCCTCGACGTGCCGGTGTCTTCGGTGACGCGGTTGATGCCAACGTCAATGACGACGGCGCCCGGCTTGATCCACGCCCCTTGCACGAGCCTCGCCCGTCCCACGGCCGCTACCACGATATCCGCCTGGCCGACGACGAGGGGCAGGTCGCGCGTGCGCGAATGCGCGATCGTCACGGTGCAGTTCTCGCCGAGCAGGAGGTGGGCCATCGGCTTGCCCACGATGTTCGAGCGCCCGACGACGACCGCATGCGCGCCGCTCAAATCCGCGCGCACCGTGCGGATGAGGTCGAGGCAGCCGAGCGGCGTACATGGCACGAAGCCCGGCAGCCCGGCCACGAGCCGCCCCGCATTCACGGGGTGAAATCCGTCCACATCCTTGTCGGGGTGGATCGCCTGGAGGACTTGCGCCGCATCGAGATGATCCGGCAGCGGCAACTGCACGAGGATGCCGTTGACGCCGTCATCGGCGTTCAAGTCATTGATGAGGTTGAGCAGTTCTCCGGAGGATATGGCGTCAGGAAGACGGTGCTCGCGCGAGCCGATGCCGATTTCGGCGGCCGCCCGGATCTTGTTGCGCACGTAAACTGTGCTTGCGGGGTTCTCGCCAACCTGGACCACGGCGAGGGCCGGTGCGATGCCTTCGCCCTTCATCTGACGCGCCAGCTCTGCGGCGCGGGCCCTGATATGCCGCGCACGCTGAGCCCCGTCGATGATCGCCGCGCGCGGGGTCATGGCCTGGTGTGCTCCGGGCGGCCGTGAGACGAGGCGACCGCTGCATCGCACGAACCTTTGGGCATGAGCCGGACGGAAATCGTCAATCCCTTCGATGAGGCGGTCTTCACAATACACCTGCCCGGCGAGCCTAAACCAGCCAGCCGAATATCACGACATCGCGCAGAAAGATGAGACCCAGAATAAGAACGACGGGCGAAAGGTCCAACCCTCCGAGATCGGGCAGTGCATTCCGGATGGGGCGCAGCGCGGGCTCGGTCAGGCGCTGGAGGCTGTCGGCGATCATGTAGACGACGCGGTTTCGCCGGTTGACCACGTCGAAAACGATGAGCCAGCTCAGGATCGCGCCGATGATGATCACCCAGATATAGAGCGTGATGACCATGGCAATGAAATTCAGCAGTGGCAGCATGGGTTTGGGCCCTCCCCCGGCGCGTCGTCCCGCATTGAGATAAAGCTGTTCTCGGACGGGCGCAACAGGCAGCGTGCGGAGCGGCGCAAAGCCCGTCCGTTGTGTCGAGCGGCGGTGTCAGGCCGGCGTCAGCGTTTCCGGCGAGCCCATGAAAAAGGGCCGCGCGACGGCGGCCCTCAGAATGCCCTGGTGCAAGCGATCAGAACTTGATGCGCGCGCCGACGACGCCAGCATACCAGTCCTCGACGTCGAGGTTCTCGGTCACATCGTAGTAGTAGCCATTCAACTCGTTCAACACCGAGCGCGTGGTGGTGAGATCGGCTTCGTAATAGTGGAACTGGAGGTAGAGTTCGAGCGCGGCGCCGTCGAAGGCTTGCACCACGCCGAAGCCGTAGCGGTCCACCTCGGACGAGCGGATGCGGGTGTCGTCAACCAGGATATCATCGTCCTCGAACGCGCCGAGGAAGACGTTGCGGCCGAAATCCTCATAGCGGCCATATTCGGCGTAGACCGTCGTCGCGCCATAAGGCATGAACCGCTTTGTGACCCCGAGCTGAATATAATAGAAGCTGGCGTCGGTCTCATCCTCCACATCGCGGAAGCCAAGATCCTCGTCATCGTCGAGCACGAGGATGCGCCCGTCGTTGAAGTCGATGGTGCCGGCCGCGACGCTCACATAGACCCCGCTCGGCACGTGCATGATGGACGCCGAGCCGACCACCTTCTCCGTGTCGAAATTGTCGTCGTCGAAGAACTGGTTGCCGAAGAAGCCCGCATTGTCGTCACCGTCCCAGGCATAGCCGATGCCGGCGGCGACCCGGATCGAGTTCCATTCCTGCTGATAGCGCAGTGCGATATCCCATGCGTCGTCCTCGCCCCAGGCCGCGCTCAGAATGAAACCGTAGATCGACGGCGTGTCGTAACGCACATAGTCGCCGCGCGCGGTGTCGAGGCCGGAGGCAATCTCCGTCCACTGGATGTCGGTGAAGCGGCCGTGCTCGTCGCGCAGGAAAAAGGCGTTGTTCCAGTAGAGCTCGGCATCCGAGATCGAGCCGCCGAGATTGATCAGCGTCAGGTCGTCGGTCGCGGGCGAGGTCTGGCCCAGCGTGATGCGGCCGAGGCGCTGGCTCTCGATATACCAGCTCGCATGGCGGGTGAAGATGCCGTCGGCTTCGCCCGATGGCCCTTCGTCATCGAACTGGTTGACGGTGTTCGAGGCCGCATCCTGCAATTCGATCTCGATCAGGAAGCCCGCCGTCCAGCCCGGCTTCATGGTGCCGGACCCCTTGAAGCGGAAGCGCGTGGACGAGGTGTCGTTGTCCACGATATAGGCGTCGCTATCGAAGCCGTCATCCCAGGCGAGGAGCGCCCGGTTGACCTGGCCGGAAATCTCCAGCGAAACCTTGCGGTTGCCCTCGTCCCACCACATGATCTGCTCGGCGACCCAGCCGGAGACCGTGAGCGAGACCTTGCGGTTGCCCTTGCGGGCGGTGGTCGCCTCCAGTTCCGCCACGCGCTGCTCCAGATCGGCGCAGCAATCCCCACTCAAATCCGCCGCATGTGCGGAAAGCGTGATGCCCCCCATCAAACCGGCAGCGGCGATCAGCGCCAAACGGCTGGCCGTTTTCATCAGTCCCCCATTCATATCCATCTCCATCACGCCTGTTGTTCCCCCGGCGAAACGCCCCTCGGATGCGCGGGACATCGAAGGGAGCGGCCTGCCGCACACGCACGTGGCGGCATGGCCGGTTGCCCGCGCGCGCTTCGGGCCGATGCGACATCGCGCCAGCCTGGCGGGCACGACCGGGCACACCGGTGTCTCACGCGGTTCGGATAGTATCGACGGGCGGTTGACGGAGCAATACTTGGTTATTTATGGCTCTATACTTGAGCTAGGCAAGATTATATGGCCGCGCTTGCGGTGCTTTGGATGATAAATCAGAGCATTACGAACCATGTACACTGATATTCAGCCGACGAAGGGTTGTGGCATTCGTGCCGCAGACTGAGCGGAACGTGAGATGCAATGGCTGTGCTTGAGGTTTTACTGCGGGGTGAGGCGCGCGCCGGTGCGGGCGGGATAGCGGCGGACGGCGCAGAGGCGCAACCGGGGTGGACCGGCGATTCTCTCGCGCGCCAACAGGCGATGGCGTCAGCGCGAGGAACGGCCGCCGAAGGAAGGACCAAAACACAAAAAAGAAAAGGCCGCCCGAAGGCGGCCTTCCCAGATCAGAGTGTCAAGCCGGATCAGAACTTGATGCGGGCGCCCATCAGACCGAAGAAAGCGTCTTCAGAGTCAACAGCAACAGCATCTTCATCACCAACAGATTCAATGTCAGCTTCGAGGAAGGTGAAGTTGGCATAAAGCTCAAGAGCAGCCGAGTCGAATGCCTGGGTTACACCAAAGCCATACCGCGTGACTTCTGAACCGGTCACGATTGAGTCAATATTCGCAATTGAGCCATCTGTGCCTGTGCTATTAAAGCCAAGACCATTTACGGTGTCGTTGTACTGACCATACTCAACGAACAAAGTGGTTGCACCGTAGGACGTCCACTTCTTCGTGATACCGAGCTGAGCGTAGTACCACTCACCCTCGTCGGCATCCACATCAAGATCATCGAGTTCGTCACTGTTGCGCTCGATGATACCACCAGCAACGCTCAGGTAGACGCCCGACGGGACATGCATAATAGAAGCCGAACCAAACACGCGATCGACATCGACGTCCAAGTTTTTATCAGCTGTGCGGAAGGATTCGTCATCGCCATCGTAGGAGTAGCCAACGCCCGCAGCAATGCGCAACGAGTTCCACTCTTTCTGGAAACGAAGCGCGATATCCCAGAAATCGTCCTCACCCCAGGCCGTGCTGAGGATGAAGCCGTAGATCGACGGCGTATCATAGCGGATGTAGTCGCCACGCGCCGTAGGGTCAGCCACGTCAGCCAATACACCCCACGTCAGAGATGTAACTTCGTCACCAGTACCGTTGTCACTACGCAGAAAGAAACCCGACCCGGCATAGAGCGAGGCGCTGCTGAGGCCGCCGCCCAGCGTGATGTCGCCGAGATCGTCCGTCGCGGCAGAACCCTGACCAAGGGTCACGCGACCGTATTTCTCGCTCTCGATGTACCAGTTCGCGTGGCGAGTCTGAAGACGGGTGTCATTCTGGAAGTCGTCCCGCTCGCCGAAGTTCGACACGCTCTCAGAGTTTTCGTCCGTCACCGCGATCTCGATCAGGAAGCCAGCCTTCCAGCCCGGCTTCATCGTGCCCGAACCCTTCATACGGAAGCGCGTGGACGAAAAATCATTGTCAACAACGAAAGCGTCGCTGTCGATGCCGTCATCCCAAACGAGCAGGGCGCGGTTCACCTGACCGGAAAGCTCCAGGGAAACCTTGCGATTGCCCTTGCGAACCGTGGTTGCTTCCAGCTCGGCGACGCGTTCTTCGAGGTCGGCGCAGCAGTCACCGCCCAGGTCGGCCGCTTTCGCAGACAATGCAAAACCGCCCATCATGAGGCCGGCAGCGGCGACCATTGCCAAACGACTGGTCGTTTTCATAAGTCCCCCAATCATCTCTATCTCCGTAACACCCGAGTCCCCCCGGGCAACCCTTACTCAGATGTGCTAGGCATTGAGCGGAAGAGCGTCTGCACCACCGCCGTCCTTAGAGCCGGATGCCCCCGATTTGCCAGAGGGGCGGTCCAACTTAGCTTCACCTAAGAGCCAAGCGAGCCCCTAAGGTCATCTCACTCGGCTCACCGGACTTGCATTCTGTTCTTAGACGAAGCGGTATGGAGCGTAAACAGAGCTTCGTCAGTTCGCTGTGAATCTGCGACGTGGCTGTGGCTTTGGAGCCACGGCTTGGCTGCACACCCCGGGGGCAACGTGGCTTAAGTTTAGCCGGAATGCGACATTCGGGCGAAAACGGGGCCTTGGCGGGGCCCTTGAACCGGGGGATACCCCGTCCGTATGTGTTGCAGGACTGATTCGGAGCCGATGGGGGCCGCCATGACGGGTGCCATGAGCC
>CAZNAH010000055.1:0-17361 GCA_964570735.1 uncultured Hyphomicrobiaceae bacterium
GTATGCGCAGCTCTGGGCCGAAAGCCTCGGCAAGGGCGGCGCGGGCACGACGCCGATTGCGGCGCTCGGCCCGGTCGATCAGCACAGCCAGTTGCAGCTTTTCCTTGACGGGCCGCGCCATCACCTCATGACGATCGTGCGCCTCATCGGACCCGGCGCGCAGGACGGCCTCGCGATGCCGGCCGACCTTGCGGAGCTTTCCGGCGCGAGCTACCTCGCCGGGAGGACCATCGGCGATCTCGTCCGCGCGCAGCAGGCCGCCATCGCGGACGCTTTCCGCGAGGCGCGCCGCCCGGTGCGCACCCTCGACATCGAGCGCCTCGACGAGCGCGCGCTCGGCGCACTCATGATGCATTTTGTCCTGGAGACAATCCTCGCCGCCGAATTGTGGGGCGTCGATCCGTTCGACCAGCCCGCCGTCGAACTCGGCAAGCGCATCACGCGGCACTATCTCGCGAACGCGGCGCGCTGACGGACCGCGCCGTGCCCATCCGCCAGCTTTCGCCCGCGGAGATCAACCGCATCGCGGCGGGCGAGGTGATCGAGCGCCCCGCGAGCGCCGTGAAGGAGCTTGTCGAGAACGCCATCGACGCCGGCGCGACCGAAATCGAGGTGATCGCCGAAGGCGGCGGCCTGTCGCTCATCCGCGTCACCGACAACGGCTCGGGCATGGACGCGGCGGACCTCGCGCTCTGCGTCGAGCGGCACGCCACATCGAAGCTGGCAAGCGGCGACCTGCTTGACATCCGCAGCCTCGGCTTTCGCGGCGAGGCCCTGCCGTCGATCGGCGCGGCAGGCCGCCTCAGCATCACGAGCCGGCCGCAGGGTGCCGCCCACGCCTATGAAATCTCGGTCGAGGGCAGCGTGAAATCGCCTGTCCGCCCGGCGGCGCACGCGCCCGGCACGCGCATTGAGGTGCGTGATCTGTTCTTCGCGACACCCGCGCGGCTGAAATTCATGAAGTCGGAGCGCGCCGAGAATGCGGCCATCGCCCTTGTGGTGAAACGGCTCGCGCTCGCCTTTCCCAGGATCGGCTTCTCCCTTACCTGCGGGGAACGCGCGGGGCTGTCGCTGCCCCCCGTCGCGCCGGACGACGAGCGGGCTCTGCGGCAGAGGCTCGCCCGCATCATGGGGCGCGACTTCGCCGAAGACGCGACGGCTGTTCGGTTCGAGCGCGACGGCATCGCCATGACGGGCTTCGCGGGACGGCCCACGCTGAACCGGCCCGACGCGGCGCTGCAACATCTTTTCGTCAACGGCAGGCCGGTGAAGGACCGTCTCCTGCTGTCGGCCGTGCGCGCGGCCTATGGCGACCTCGTGCCGAAGGGCCGCCACCCGTTTGCCGTACTATTCCTCGCGCTCAGTCCGCAACGGGTGGATGTCAACGTCCACCCGGCGAAGAGCGAGGTGCGTTTCCGCGAAGGGCCGCTCGTGCGCTCCATCGTGATCACCGGGCTGCGCGATGCGCTGGCGCAGGCGGGCGCGGCCGCGTCGAGCCATCTGTCACGGGCGGCCCTGCCGGCCTTCCGACGCTCTTTCGCCACCCCGCGCGCGGAGGTTTCGCCCGCATACATGACAGCCGGTTTCGCCGAGACCGGGCAGGCGCCGCTCGCACCGCCTCCCCTCGCCCCGGCCCAGGCCACGAGCCGTCTGACGCCCGACCGCCCGCTCGGCCTGGCGAAGGCGCAGCTTCACCGCGCTTACATCGTCGCGGAGACGGAAACGGGCCTCGTCCTCGTCGATCAGCACGCGGCGCATGAGCGCCTCGTCTATGAGAAGCTGAAGGCGGGGCTCGCCCAGGGCGGCATCGCGAGGCAGGGCCTGCTGATCCCCGAAATCGTTGAGATGGACGAGAGCGACGCCGCCGCCCTCATCGGGGCCCGCGAGGAACTGGACCGGGCCGGGCTGACGGTCGAGCCGTTCGGCCCCGGCGCGGTCGCGGTGCGCGAGACGCCCGCGCTATTCGGTCAGGGCGACATCAAGGCGCTGGTGGCCGATCTCGCGGCGCATTTTCGAGCGGGCCGCAGCGAGGGGCTGGAGGAGCGCATGCACGCCGTGCTCGCCAGCATCGCATGCCACGGCAGCGTGCGTTCCGGCCGCACCATGCGCCCCGACGAGATGGACGCGCTGCTGCGCCAGATGGAGGAAACACCGAATGCCGGCCAATGCAATCATGGCCGGCCGACCTTCGTGGAACTGCCCCTCGCCGAGATCGAGAAGCTGTTCCAGCGCAGGTAGCGCGATCAGGACCGCGCGCCGCTCAGGCAATCGAACAGGTTCTCCGCGTTCTGGCGCAGAAAAGCCGAATACTGCTGTGGCCCTTCGGGGATATCGACGCCGATTTCGTCAAGCGTGCCCGTCCGCGCCTTCGTGCCTTCGATCACCGTATTGACGAGCTTCGGCGGGAATTGCGGCTCGGCAAAAACGCAGACCGCGCCGAGCTTATCGATTTTGGCCTTGATCGCGCGCAGACGCTTGGCTCCCGGCTGACGCTCGGGGCTGACCGTGATCGCGCCCGCAGTCTTCAGCCCGTAGCGCGTCTCGAAATACTGCATCACGTCGTGGAAGACGATGAAGGGCTTGCCCGCGACCGGCTCAAGCTTCGCTTTCAGCTCGGCATCGAGCGCATCGAGATCGGCCTTCAGCTTCTCGGCATTCGCCTTGAAGGTTTCGGCATGGGCCGGCGCGGCTTTGGACAATTCGCCGGCGATATAATCGGCCATCGCGGAGCCGTTTTTGGGGTCGAGCCAGAAATGGACATCGTGGTCGCCATGGGCGTGCTCGTCTTCGCCATGCTTGTGCTTGGCGTCGTGATCGTGGCCGTGACCGCTTTTCTTGGCATGCCCATGCCCATGGTCATGGCCGTGACCATGATCGCCATGGTCGTGGGCTTCGAAATCGCCGCCCTCACGCACGGGCAGGAGCGTCAGACCCGGCGCGTCTTCGAGCGTTACGATCCTCGCTTTTTCCGGCAGCGTCTTGATAGCCTTCTCCAGAAACGCTTCCAGGTTCTCCGAAACGCGGATGACCACATCCGCCTCGCTCAAAGCGGTCGCGTCGGAAGGCTTCAGCGCATAGGAATGGGGCGACGCGGCGCCCTGCAAGAGCAGACGGGGCTCGCCGACGCCCGCCATGACGGATGCGGCGATGGAATGGACCGGCTTGATGGTCGCGACGACTTTGAGGGCGTCCTGCGCTGAAGCGGGATGAGCCAGCGATACAACCGATGCGACGGCACCCGCCGCCAGCGCAACCACAAAACGACGTGATATCCTGTGCCTCGCCATGCCTCACTCCTCTGCATCTCACCATCATGAGCGTCGAGCGTTTGTGATATTATAGCATTACGGCGATGTCGAGAGGCTAGTGTTGCGTCACTCACGCCTGGCCCCCGATTGCAGCTAGGCGGTACGCCAAGCATCAGTGACAAAAGCAACACTAGCTCTCCGGGTCGAGCTTTTCCGCGACCGCCTCCTTTTCCCTTTGCGGCAAGACCTTCATGACGAGGATAAAGGCGGACAGGCTCAGGCAAATGGCGTTCGTGACGATCAGCGGCCACGAGCCAAGCCTTACGCCGTAGATCAGCCAGAGCGTGAAGCCCGTGACGGTCACGGCATACATGCTTGTCGAGATGCTCGCCGTATCGCGGGATTTGATGATCTTCCACGCCTGAGGTGCGAAACTTGTCGTCGATGCGATCGTCGCGGCCGCACCGACAAGGGTCGTAAGATCCAAGGCTTGCTCCCATCAGGGTCGATCACCCGTTGCCCTAACGCCTCCTCATCGAAGGCGTTCCGGAAGCCCAACCTTCCCGATTGCCGCAGGCCGCCCCGCGCGTAGAATGGAGGCAAAACAGAACAGCCTTCGTGGAGGAAACGATGTCTCATGCCCGCTGCGGATTTGCGCTCGCCCTGAGCGCCCTGATGCTGTTCTCCGCGGCATGGTTCGCCCGCGCGCAGGACATGACGCAGTTCCTCGATCTCAAGTCGGACGACTTCACGAAAGCCGAGATGACGCGCGTCGACGTGGAAGCCGCTATCGCCGCCACGAAAGGCAAAGGCCCACTCGACCTGTCCGGCAAAAAGCTGAACGGGCTCGATCTTTCGGGATTACCGTTGCAGGGCGCTGTGCTGCGGGGCGCCCGGCTCAACGGCACGAACCTCTCCCGGGCGAACCTGGAAGGCGCGTTTCTCGATCAGGTCTGGGCGCTCAATGCCAATTTCACAGGCGCGAACTTGAAGAGTGCGAGCCTGTTCTCGGCTCAGATGATGGGCGCACAGTTCGCGTCCGCCGATCTGCGCGGCGCGCGCGCTCCGGCGAATTTTTCGCGCGCGCAGTTCAAGGGCGCAAAGCTCGATGGCGCAGACCTCTCGGCCGACATGACGAACCAGTCCATGGGCCTCATGCGCGGCGTGCTGAAGAGCGCAAATCTCGACGGCGCCTCTCTCGCGGGCGCGAAACTGGGCCGCGTCGCCTTCGAGTTCGCCACGCTGCGCGGCGCGGACCTCACCGGCGCGGACTTGCAGGGCGCCGAACTGGGCGGAGCGGACCTCACCGGCGCGACCGTTGGAAAGGCCGACTTCTCGCGGGCGGACCTCAACAGCGCTCTGCTTGGCGATCTCAAGGGCCGCGCCGACGCGATCGGGCTGCCCTGACCCTCTCGTTCAGAAGGCCACCATGAAGATCGTCGCGACGGCTCCCGCCAGCACGACGACGATGACGACGATGGCGCCGAACGGGGAGCATCCGGTCCGGCGGCGCACACCAGCCCTGCGCGCCAGCTCGTGCAGAATGGCGCGCTTGAAATCCTCGTTTTCCGCTTCGTAGAGGAGATCGTGCAGTTCATCATCGTCCAGGTCTTCGACGAGATCACTGGCTTCCCGATCGCTGCTGCGGAGAAGTCCTCCCCGGCCAGCCATGACATCTACCCAAATCAAATGACCCGCGTTTACGGCAACACCCGAAACGCGAGACGGTCTCGATAAGGCCGCAACCCTAGCACGAATGCACGCATCGGAGGGGTTCATTGTCTTCACATCTGGGCGAAAGGTCTCAGCCGGGCCAGCCGAGGCAGTCGCTTTCGCGCAGCCGCGCCACGGCGAGATCGACGAAACTGCGCACCTTCGCCGACGGGCGGCGGCCTTCCCGATGCACCACATGGACAGGCAGCGGCGGAGGCTCGAAATCCCGTAGCACGGTTTGCAGCGTGCCGTCTTCCACCTGAGGCGCGACCTGATAGGAGAGCACGCGCGTCAGCGCCCAGCCCGACGCGGTCGCCTCGATTGCGGCGTCGTTCGTGCTGAAGACGATGGCCGGCCGCACGGTGACGGCGCGCACTGCGCCGTCGCAGACGAACTGCCATTCGTGGTGGGGCGTTACCCCGCCCGCCACGACGATGCGGTGCGCCGCCAGTTCCTGAGGCGTCTGCGGTACTCCGTGCCGCGCGAAATAGGACGGTGCCCCGCAAATGGCCCGCCGCACCGAGCCGACCCGGATCGCATGCAGGGAGGAATCGGGCAATGCCCCGATGCGGATGGCCACGTCGAGCCCCTCCTCCGCGAGGTTCACCACGCGGTCCACGAACAGCGCGCTCGCGACCACCTGCGGATTGGCGTCGAGATAGTCTTGCAGGATCGGCGCGATGAAAATTCGCCCGAATAAAACCGACGCCGTGATGTGAAGATGTCCGCGCGGCGCGGCGTGCGATCCGGCCGCTGCGTCGTCCGCTTCCTGCACCTCGTGGAGAATGCGGGTGGCGTCGGCCAGGAAGCGCGTGCCGGCGTCCGTGAGCTGGAGGGTTCGCGTCGTCCGCAGGATGAGCCGCGTGCCGAGCCTGTCTTCCAGCGCCGAGACCGCGCGCGTGACCGCGGGCGGCGACAGGTTCAGCGCCTTGCCGGCTCTGGCGAAACTCCTCTCCTCCGCGACCTTCGCGAAGACTTCCATCATATGCAGCCGGTCCATGATTATTCCCCAACGCGGAATGATGAGTTGCAGTTTGCGCTCATTCTGGCGTTGAACGCAATGGCTTACATCGGGGTCATTCGAAACGGGAACCCATCCCAGAAGAGGAGATCACGATGCCCCGCATTCACCCCGTCGAACAGGCTCAGGCCAATTCCGCCGTGCAAGCGCAGTATGATGTCGCGAAAGCGGCTCTCGGCGGCCTGCCGAACCTGATCAAGACGTTCGGAAACTCCGAGCACGCGCTCGGCGCGTTCCTCAACCTCTATGCCGCAACGGGCGCGACCAGTCTCAGCGCGCAAGTACGGGAGCAGATTGCGCTCGCGGTCGCGGAAACCAATGGGTGTGAGTACTGCCTGTCCGCGCATTCCGCGATCGGCCGCAAGGTCGGTCTGGAACGCGCCGACATCGATGCCGCGCGCCGAGGTTTCGCCTCGAACGCGAAAGTCAGCGCGGCGGTGAAGTTCGCGAAAGCCGTCAGCGAGAAGCGGGGCCGGGTGTCCGATGCCGAACTCGCGGAACTGCGCTTCGCGGGCTACTCCGATAAGGAGGTGGTCGAGATCGTCGCCGTCGTCGTGCTGAACGTGTTCACGAACTTCCTGAACAACGTGGCCGACACCGAGATCGACTTCCCCCGTGCCGCCCCGCTGAACGCCGCCGCCTGACCCCACACAACTCTACCGAACCATCGCAAACCCAAACGCGGGCGGAGCTCCGTGCTCCCCCGCCTGGAGAAGGAGACATGTCATGAACCCGCGTCACTCTTTCAGAACATTCGCCGCAGCGCTTGCCGTTTCGGCCGCGATCCTGCCATTTGCGCCGCAGCAGCAGCCCGCCGCGGCCGCGGCCGCGGCCGCCGGGACGATCGCCGTCAACGAGAACCAGCGCGTCTATCACCGCACGGCCTCGATCGACGGCGTTGAGGTCTTCTATCGCGAGGCCGGGCCGAAGGATGCCCCCGGCGTGCTCCTGCTGCACGGCTTCCCGACATCGAGCCACATGTTCCGCAGCCTCATCCCGGCGCTGGCCGACAAATACCGCGTGATCGCGCCGGACTATCCCGGCTTCGGCCAGAGCGCGCAGCCGGATCGCGCCAAGTTCGCCTACACCTTCGACAATTACGCGAATATCGTCGAAAAGCTGACCGAGACAGTGGGGCTGAAGACTTACGCGCTCTACGTGATGGATTACGGCGCGCCGGTCGGCTACCGCCTCGCGGTGAAGCACCCGGACCGCGTGACCGCGCTGGTGGTCCAGAACGGCAACGCCTATGACGAGGGTCTGCGCGAGTTCTGGGACCCGATCAAGGCGTACTGGAAGTCCGGCGCCGTGAAGGACCGCGAGGCCCTGCGCCAGTTCACCAAGATCGAGGCGACCAAGTGGCAATATACCCACGGCGTTTCCGATGTGAGCCGCGTCAGCCCCGATGCCTGGGTGCATGACCAATACGGCCTCGACCGTCCCGGCAATGCGGACATCCAGCTCGACCTGTTCTACGATTACCGGACGAATGTGCCGCTCTATCCTTCGTTTCAGGAGTATTTCCGCAAACATCAGCCGAAGACGCTGATCGTGTGGGGCAAGAACGACCAGATCTTCCCGGCCGAAGGCGCGCATCCCTACAAGCGCGACCTCAAGAACCTGGAGTTTCACCTGATCGACGCGGGCCATTTCGTGCTCGAAAGCCACCCGCAGGAAGCGTCCGCGCTCGTCCGCGACTTCCTGGACCGCAGCGTGAAGTAACAAGGCATGGCGGCGGCACGAAATGTGCTGCCGCTCCCCCGGACACACAGGAGACCCGATATGACTGAGATGACCCCTGGCGCGGCCGTTCGCCCTCCCCTTCCCCCCTTCACGCTTGAAACCGCGATCCAGAAAGTGCGCGCCGCCGAAGACGCCTGGAACAGCCGCGATCCGGCCCGCGTGGCGCTCGCCTACACCGAGGACAGCCGGTGGCGCAACCGCGCCGAGTTTCCCGCAGGCCGCGCCGAGATCGAAGCCTTCCTGACCCGCAAATGGGCGAAGGAGCTGGATTACCGCCTCATCAAGGAAATCTGGACTTTCGGGGATAACCGCATCGCGGTGCGCTTCGCCTATGAGTGGCACGACGACAGCGGCCACTGGTTCCGCTCCTACGGCAACGAGAACTGGGAGTTCGACGCGAACGGCCTGATGAGCCGCCGCTTCGCCAGCATCAACGATCTGCCCATCAGGGAGAGCGAGCGGAAATATCGCTGGCCGCTCGGCCCGCGCCCCGCCGAGCACCCCGGCCTTTCGGAGCTTGGCCTTTAGCGCGCGAAGGAACACGATAATGGCGCACAAATTCGCAGAGATCGCCTTCACGCCCCATGTCCAGGCCGTGCAGGAGGCGATGGGCAGCCACCTCGCTTATGCGAAGTTCCATGCGGGCGAGGACCACCACCACATCCTTGGCCCGAACGAAGCGGGGTTCATCGAAGCGCGCGACAGCTTCTATATGGCGACGGTGAGCGAGACGGGCTGGCCCTACATTCAGCATCGCGGCGGGCCCGCGGGCTTCGTCAAGGTGCTCGATGAGAGGACCATCGGCTTTGCCGATTTTCGCGGCAACCGGCAATATGTGAGCGTGGGGAACCTCCAGACGAACGACCGCGTCTCGCTGTTCTTCATGGATTACCCGCACCAGGCGCGGCTGAAGATGCTGGGCCGGGCGCGGGTCGTCGGGCTTGACGAAGAGCCGGACCTCATCGCCCGGCTCGCGGTGCCGGCGTACAAGGCGAAGATCGAGCGCGGCTTCGTGATCGAGGTCGAGGCGTTCGACTGGAATTGCTCGCAGCACATCACGCCGCGCTTCACGGCAGGCGAACTGATGGCGATGCGGTGAGCGAGGCGGTTACTGGGCCTGCTTGGCCTTAGCCTCGCGCGCCTTGATCGCATCCTCGACCCATTTCGGCCGGCACCGGGCCTCAAGCCCGGTGTTCTTCTTGAAGTCGTCGATATTCGCGTTTTGCGACCAGTTGCCGCTGCGGCAGTAGGCTTCCTTCTCGGCCTCGGCCCGCGCGGCCTCTTCCTTCTTCATCTGGTCGGGATCCTGCGGCCATTGCTGGCCGTTCGCGGAGGCGACCTGAACGGGGCGCTCACCGGGTTCCGGCAGCGCCTGCGCATTCGGCGGCACGACGAGCGGCGGGCGATCCGGCAGGTTTGGCTCGGGCTTCGGCTTGCCGGTCAGATTGACGCCGACCGCGTCGAGCAGCGGCGCGTTGACCTCGACTCCGTCGATTCCGTCGCAAGCAGACAGGCTGAACCCGATTACGATTGCCGCCGCCACCTTAAGGCCAGTTTTCGTCATCGCCCCCATCCCGAGCCCGTCGGACCCTTCATTTCTAGCGGTTAGGTTTGTTTTTCGACGTTTTTATGTCCCGGCCTGAGCGAGTCGTAAAGAAGGCCCGCGACGCCCGCGACGATGCCCACATCCGCGATGTTGAAGACGTACCAGTAGAATCCCCAGGCGTGGAAGGAAAAAAAGTCCGCGACCGCGCCGTATTGCACGCGGTCGAGCGCATTTCCGAGCGCGCCGCCAATGATCAGTCCCACCGAAACCGCGGGCAAGCCGGCATCCAGATGGCCGAGCCAGACCGCCAGGCCCGCGGCCGCGAGCACCGCGATCGCGACCAGAACGATCTGCCCGGCCGCGCTGCCCTGCTGAAACAGGCCGTAGGATACCCCATGATTCCAGACCATCACGAGATCGAAGAAGGGCGTGACCGTCACCTTGCCCCGTTCGCCGATACGGTAGACCTCGATCATCCACCATTTGTGGATCTGGTCCACGGCGAAGGTCAGCGCCGCGACGAGCAGGCCAAGACGGCTATAGGGTCCCCAGCGAAACATCCCGATCCTCATGTCGCGGCAAGCGCTTGCGGCCAATTGCGTTCTTAACGACGGGGGAAGGCAGGAGCAAGTGCCCGTCTCCTTCCAACGTTAGGGAAAGCGCCCCGCGATGCGTGACACGACCGGGCGGCAGCGCTATAAGCCCTCCATATCCCAGCCCTTAAGGACGAATGATCACCGCGCGATGACACAGACCGTCGTTTGCATGAAATGGGGGACCCGGTACGGCCCGGATTACGTCAACCGCCTGCATTCGATGATCCTGCGTCACACGCGGCGGCCGACGAAGCTCGTCTGCTTCACCGACGACCCGGACGGCATCGCCGACGCGGTCGAGACTTACCCGCTGCCCCACATCGTGCTGCCCCGCGCCAAGCAATGGCGGCCGTGGCGGAAAATATCCCTTTGGCAGAAGGGGCTGCCCGGTCTCTCGGGCGAAGTGCTTTACCTTGATCTCGACGTTGTGATCACAGGCAGTCTCGACGATTTCTTCGACTACAAGCCCGGCCATTACTGCGTGGCGCGCAACTGGACCCAGCCGAAAGACCGGATCGGCAACACCTCCGTTTACCGCTTCCCCGTGGGCGAGCACAGCTATCTCTACGACCGCATGATGGCCGACGGCGAAGCGGTGATCGCCACCTATGACAACAGCCAGACCTTCATTTCCCGCGAGATCCGCGACATGGAATTCTGGCCCGACGACTGGTGCGTGAGCTTCAAGCACAGCCTACTTCCGCGCTGGCCGCTGAACCTCATCCTGACGCCGAACCTGCCGCGCGGGGTGAAGGTGGTCGCGTTTACGGGCAAGCCCGATCCGGACGAAGCGTTGATCGGCCATTGGCCGACGCGGCACTGGTATCAGAAGCTTTACAAGCGGGTGCGGCCGACGCCGTGGATCGCCGAGCACTGGCGGTGAGGCAAAGCGGCATGCACATTGTTCAGGCCCTCGGGAGTGCGCGCAAAGGCGGAGCGGAGCGGTTCTTCATCCGCTTGGCGGAAGCCTTTCACCGTCGCGGCCTTGCGCAAACCGTCATCGTCAGGCGGCAATCCTGGGTGCAAGAGCAGCTCGAAGCCGCAGGCGTGCCGACGGTCGGCGCGTGGTTCGGCGGAAAGCTCGACCTCTTCACGCGGCGCACATTCCGCAACGTGCTACACGAGACGCGCGCGGATCTTGTGATCACATGGATGCGCCGCGCAAGCGCGGCCTGCCCCGCGGGACCGTGGAAGCATGTCGGGCGGCTCGGCAATTATTACAAACTGAAGCCGTTCGCCCATTGCGATCATCTGATCGGCATCACGCCGGGCATCGTGGACTATATCAAGGGCGAAGGCTGGCCCGCCGGGCGCGTGAGCTTCATTCCGAATTTCGTGCCGCCTTTCGACGCCGAGCCCGTCGCGCGCGCCGCCTTCGACACGCCTCCCGACAAACCGCTCATCCTGTGGCTCGGCCGGATGGAGCACGAGAAGGGGCCGGACATCGTTATCGAGGCGCTTCGGCGTGTGCCGCAGGCTTATCTCTGGATGGCGGGCGCGGGATCTTTCGAGGCGCAGGTCAAGCAGCGCGCGCGCGATCTCGGCGTAGCGGACCGCGTGCGCTTCCTCGGCTGGCGCGACGACATCCACGCGCTGCTGGCGGCTGCCGATCTCTATGTCTGCGCATCGCGCTTCGAGGCGCATGGTAATATCATCCTGGAGGCGTGGGCGCACGGCCTCCCCATCGTGTCGGCGCGCTCGCCCGGGCCGGAGCATCTGATTCGGGATGGTATCACCGGCCGGCTCGTCGCGAATGACGACCCTCATGAGATGGCATCCGCACTCAACGAACTGATCGCAAACCCCGCCTTCGCGCGTAATATTGCCACGGCGGGCCGCGCGCACTTCCAGGCAACCTATTCGGAAGACGCTGTGGTCACTATGTACATCGAACTGTTTCAGACGCTGCTATCCGAGGGGGCGCTCAGCACTCGGGACGAGAACCGGATCATCGCGACATGAACGAAATTCCCTCCCTCAAGAGCTTCGTGCCTCAGACGGCGCTTCGCAACGCAGCGGCGGATCATCCTGAGGTCAAGTTCGGCCGCATCGGCGTGCTCATCATGAACCTCGGCACGCCGGACGGCACGAGCTACTGGCCGATGCGCCGCTACTTGAAGGAGTTTCTGTCCGACCGCCGGGTCATCGAGACCAACCGGGTCATCTGGTGGCTCATCCTCAATCTGATCGTGCTGACCAAGCGGCCGTTTTCGTCTGGCGAGGCTTATGAATCGATCTGGAACAAGGACCTCGACGAATCGCCGTTGCGCACGATTACGCGCTCGCAGGCCGAGAAAGTCTCGGAGGAATTGAAGAAAGATCCGCGCATCCTCGTCGATTGGGGCATGCGCTACGGCAACCCTTCGATCAAGTCGCGGCTGGACTACCTCCAGAGCGAAGGCTGTGACCGCATCGTGCTTTTCCCGCTTTACCCGCAATACTCGGCGGCGACCAGCGGCACGGCGTGCGACAAGGCGTTCGATGCGCTGAAAGAGATGCGCTGGCAGCCCTCCATCCGCGTCGTCCCGCCCTATTACGACGATCCGGCCTTCATAGAGGCGCTCGCCATCTCCATGCGCCGCAGCCTCGCCGCGCTCGATTTCGAGCCGGAAGTGGTCGTGGCGTCGTTTCACGGGCTGCCGCTCGATTACTTCCAGAAGGGCGACCCCTATCATTGCCAGTGCGTGAAGACCGCCCGGCTGCTGCGGGAAGCTCTCGGCTGGGAGAAGGACCGCCTGATAACCACCTTCCAATCGCGTTTCGGCCGCGCCGAATGGCTGCAACCCTACACCGCCGAAACCATCGAAAACCTGGCGAAAAAAGGCGTCAAGCGCCTCGCGGTCATCACGCCGGGCTTCTCGGCGGATTGCGTCGAGACGCTGGAGGAGATCGCCATGCAGGGCGGGGAAATCTTCCACGAGCATGGCGGCGAGAAGTTCGCAGCGCTCCCTTGCCTGAACGACGCACCGGAAAGCATCGCGATGATGAAGGCCATCCTCGGCCGGGAATTGTCCGGCTGGGCGAAGATCTAGCGCTTTTTTTACGTGCAATGCTATTTCCTTTGGCGGCGTTCTCGCGCAATACTGCAAATCTCACGCACTGGAACCGGGGGAAGCCTCTCATGACCATGATCGTAGGCTCGTCGCTGCTGGCTGCCGCTCTGATCGTCATCCTGATCCTTGTACGAAAGCCGTCAGCGGACGCCGCGACCGGCGCTGCAAAGGCTCAGAATGCCTTCATCGGCAAAAGCACGGTCCTGTCCGAGCCGATCCTGGCCGGGCGCGGGAAAATCAGGATCGGCGGCCGGGAACTCACCGTCGATGGACCGGATCTCGACGCGGGCACCCCGGTGAAGATCGTCGCGGCGGGCAGCGGCCGTCTCTTCGTGGAACCCGAGGGATCGCTCTCGCAAAGCACCCTCCCGAAAGCCGGAACGTTCGGCGGCTGAGCCAGACCTGTCCGCCACAGCCGGTGACCGGGAACCTGTAGCGCTGGCCCGCGTTTTGAGGCACACTTTGACGGTAACCCGACATAGGGCTGAACGGGGCGGTATCGGTAGCCTTTGCAGACGTGGACCAGAAGAAGCGATTTCCAGAATTTTACGTGACGGCCCCCCAGCCCTGCCCCTATTTGCCAGGCCGGCTGGAGCGGAAGATCTTCACGCATCTGTCGCCGGAGCGTCCGCGTTCGGTCGTCGATAATCTGCTGAAAGGCGGGTTCCGGCGCAGCCAGAACATCGCCTACATGCCTTATTGCGATCACTGCACGGCCTGCGTGCCCGTGCGGATCGTCGTGAGCGAGTTCACACCCCAGCGCACGCTCAGCAAGATCTGGCGGCGCAATGGCGACATCGAGGCGCGCCGCGTCGGCTCTCAGCCCACGCTCGAACAATACGCGCTGTTCCGCTCATATATCGAGGCGCGCCACGCGGATGGCGGCATGGCGGATATGTCGCTCCTCGATTATTCCATGATGGTGCAGGACAGCGCCGTCGAAACGTTCCTCACCGAATACCGCATGCCGGTCCGGGACGAGGTCGGCGCCACGGACGATTCGCTTGTCGGCGCGGTTCTGTGCGACCGGCTGAGCGACGGCATTTCCCTCGTCTATAGCTTTTACGAGCCCGAGCTTGGCGCGCGCAGCCTCGGCACGTACATCGTCCTCGAACAGGTGGAATTCGCGCGCCGCATGGGCCTGCCCTATGTCTATCTGGGCTACTGGATCTCGGGCTCGCGGAAGATGGACTACAAAACAAAGTTCATGCCGCAGGAGCATCTGACGCAGCAGGGCTGGCGGCGCGCGAACCCGCAGCAAATCGCGGCGATTACGAAGGCGCGCAGGCGCTAGCGCGCATAACCGGCGATGCGTTATTGCGCCGCGCCCGCATGGACCGGCTTCGGCGCGGCTTCGGTCACCTTCGCGATCATGTGCTCCCACTTCGCGCGGGTGTTCGCGACGACCTGATCCATCAGCGTTTGAAGCTCGGCGAGCATGGCGCAGCGCGCGTCGTCCGTCGCGTCGCCGCCCGCGCCGAGCGTCTGCACCTTGGCGAGAAGGTCGGCGTTCGCGCGGTCGAGTTCGGCGGTGCGCTCGTCCTTCACATAAGGCGTGGCTTTTACAACATAATCCTGCTCGCTCCAGCCCGCGCGGGCTTTTAGGGCTTTCAGACCATCCTGGAACGCGGTTTTCTTCTCGGCGTTGAGGGTTGAAATCGTCGTGCCTGCCGCCGAGACCACACCTTCGAACGCGGCCTTGTCGCAGGGTTGTGCTGCGACGGCAGAGGGCGCGGCCGGGGCCAGCCCAGCGATCAAAAGAGAAAAAGCGGCAAGCCTAAAGGACAGGCCGCGGCGCTCCCGAGACTGACCGTGATTCATGGTCCGGAAACTATGGCACGGCTTGTACGGAATTATGACCGGACCACCGGATCCCGCGCGTTAGCGGCGAATCTCGAAGCGATAGCTCGCGCCCACACCGACCGTAAACTGATCTTCGGAGCCGAGATCGTCCACGATGGGGCTGTCCGCCGCGTCGCCGAGCAGCCGGTCGTATTCCGCATAGAGCTTGAGAGCGACCTGCGGGGTCCAGCGATAGGTCGCGCTCGCGCCGACACCGGCCGAATGCAGGCCCCCTTCCGCGTCATAAGCTGGCAGGCCGATCGCAGACTCACCAACGCCGATCGAGAAATAGCTGTCCGCATACTCGTCACTGACGACGGTCAGCCTCGGGCCAACCGTGAACAGCCAGCGTTCCGACGGGCGCCAGACGGCATCCGCGGAAAAATTCGCAACCAGCCCCTCATGCCCGCCAAGTCCCTGGAGAACCTCGAAGCGGGTGCGCAAATTCTCGGTCGGCCAATATTCGGCGAAGACGCCCGCCTCGAAGGTGAAGTCCACGTCATCGAGGCCGCGCAACGCGCGATTATCTCCGGAGTCACGCTCCCACACGAAGCCGAACGCCGGACCGATCCGGAAATTATGGGTCTCGTAGAGCGCGAAACCGCCCTTGTCGTCCGGCAGCGCCAGCCATTCGCGCGAACCCGAGCGCCGCACGTTTATGATGGGCTTGAAGCCGACTTCATAATCGTCGGAGCCTTCGTAATCGGGGCGAACGACAGCCCAGCCCCCCAGCGTGACGACCCAGGCAGAGCCGGCGTGGTGTTCGACGAGGTTATCGCCCGCGTCAAGGTCCGCCGCCAGGGCGGGGCCGGCAGCGAAGTACCAGGACGAAACAGAAAGCGCGACAACAGAGCATGCAATCGCCCGCGCCGACAAGACCATGATGATTTCCCCGTTGACCGCCGTTACAGCAGTGATGGCTGAAGACATGGCGCGGCGCAAGCCCTGCACCTCAAGCCTCGCGTCTTTGTTATGAAACGTGACCGGAAAACCCTATGCGCCTGAGGCCGTTGGATCGTCGAATGCCGGTGCGAAGCGTCCCGAGCGGCTCATGGATTTCGGAGCGGGCTGGCCTGCGCTCGCCCGGCTGGCTTCGTACGAGGACCAGTCCGCGAGGAGGCGAACGCGGCCCGACCCTTCCTGCCAGCGCATCCCCTGCGCCCGGCTGAAGACCTGCGCATCAACAAGCCCTCCCTCTTTATATTTCTGCAGGCGCACGCCCTTGCCCCGGCCCATCTCATTGAGATCGGCGAGCGGGAAGACGAGAAGGCGGCGGTTTTCGCCGAGAACGGCGACGGCATCGCCCTCAGCCACGGAACAGACCGCCGCGCGCTCGCCATCGCTCAGGTTGAGCACCTGCCGGCCCTTCCGGGTCTGCGCAACCACCTCGTCCTCGGGCACGACAAAGCCATTGCCCGCGTTCGACGCCACCAGGAGCTTTCGGCCCGGGCGATGCACGAAGCATTCGAGGATTTCATCCGCCTCGTCGAGGTCGATCATGAGGCGCACGGGCTCGCCCTGCCCTCGCCCGCCCGGCAGTTCGGAAGCGTCAAGCGTGTAGAACTTGCCGTTGCTCGCGAACAAAACGAGCTTGTCGGTGGTTTGCGCCTTGATGGCCCGCATCAGCGCATCGCCCGCCTTGAACTGGAGTTTCGTCAGGTCGGGGTCATGGCCCTTGAGCGCGCGGATCCAGCCTTTCTCGGACAGGATCACGGTCACCGGCTCGCGCTCGATGAACGCGGTCTCGACCGCCATGTCGATCACGGGCAGGTCGGCGAACGCGGTGAGGCGGCGGCCGAGCGGCGTCGCCTTGCCGAACGCCTTTTTCGCCTCGCCGATCTCCTGCGCGATCCGGTCCCACTGCTTCTCGTCGGACGCCAGGAGGTCGATGAGCGCCGCGCGCTCTTCCGCAAGCGCCTTGTGTTCGGTGCGGATTTCGAACTCTTCGAGCTTGCGCAGGCTCCTGAGCCTCATGTTGAGGATCGCCTCCGCCTGCACATCGCTGAGCCGGAAACGCTGCATCAGCACGGGCTTCGGCTCGTCCTCATTGCGGATGATGCGGATCACCTCGTCGAGGTTGAGATAGGCGACGAGCAGGCCGTCGAGCACTTCCAGGCGGTGCTCGATTTTCTTCAGGCGATGGTCCGAACGCCGGCGCAGCACGACCTTGCGATGGTCGAGCCACTCTTGCAGCACCTGCGTCAGGCCGAGCACCTGGGGCACCTTGCCCCGGCTCAGCACCGTCATGTTGAGGGGCACGCGCGTTTCGAGTTCGGTCAGGCGGAACATCTGCTCCATGAGGAGTTCCGGCTCCACGTTGCGCGATTTCGGCTCCAGGATCAGGCGCACGTCCTCGGCCGACTCGTCGTTCACGTCGCCCAGCAGGGGCAGCTTCTTCGCTTGAAGCAGTTCGGCGATTTTTTCGATCAGGCGCGATTTCTGCACCGCATAGGGGATCTCGGTGACGACGATCTGCCAGCCGCCGCGCCCGAGATCTTCCGTATGCCAGCGCGCGCGGAGGCGGAACGAGCCGCGCCCTGTCGTGTAAGCCTCGATCAGCCCGGGCCGATCGTCGACGAGCACGCCGCCCGTCGGGAAC
>CAZNAH010000056.1:0-206 GCA_964570735.1 uncultured Hyphomicrobiaceae bacterium
AAGGCGCCGTAATCGGTGATGTTCTTCACAACGCCATCGACCACCTGGCCTTCTTCGAGCTTGGCCACGATCTCGGAGCGCTGCTCGGCGCGGGTCTCTTCCAGGACGGAGCGGCGGGAGACGACGATGTTGCCGCGCCGACGATCCATCTTGAGGATCTGGAAGGGCTGCGGCACGTTCATGAGCGGCGTCACGTCCTTCACGGG
>CAZNAH010000056.1:220-3677 GCA_964570735.1 uncultured Hyphomicrobiaceae bacterium
TGGCTGCCGGGCAGGAACGCCACAGCGCCGTCGAGATCGACGGTGAAACCGCCCTTGACGCGGTTGAAGATGATGCCTTCGACCTTCTCGCCCGCGTTGAATTTCTGTTCGAGCCGCGCCCAGCTATCCTCGCGGCGCGCCTTCTCGCGGGAGAGGACGGCCTCTCCCATGGCGTTCTCGACGCGCTCCAGATAGACCTCGACCTCATCGCCCACCTGAACGGACGAGTTCCGGCCCGTCGCGCCGAACTCCTTCATTGGAACGCGGCCTTCGGTCTTCAAGCCGACGTCGATGACGGCGAGGTCCTTCTCTATGGCTACGACCTTGCCTTTGATAACGGTGCCCTCGGCGGGCGCTACCTCGGCAAGAGCTTCATCCAGCAGCGCGGCGAAGTCATCTGTTGTCGGCGCATACTCCTTCGCTCGTTGCTCCATCCTTTGGGGTGCGATCATCAAAACTCCGATTTGGCCTTTCCAAACATGGCCGGTTGAATTTGGTCCTGTAAACGCGATGCGATCCGGGGACAAAGTCCGGCCAGATCAGACACGCTGGCTCATCTGCGGCTCTCGCGCCAAATGCTTATGCGCCCGGCGCGACCGGCTTACCACGACGTAACTTGAGAGGGGGCTGTCCCGCTGGCAAGTCCTAAGTGGAGTCGATCTGCCTGCCGACCGCGGAAGCGTCGATGAGTTTGACGGCAGCAAGAAAGGCTTTTTCTATATCCAACTCAGTGGTGTCTAGCAAGTGCGCGTCGTCGGCCATCCGCAGCGGAGACACGGCGCGGGTCGTGTCGCGCCGGTCACGCTCGCGGATTTCTTCGAGGACGCGCTCCTCCGTGATGTCCATGCCGTAGCCCCGAAGCTCAAGATAGCGGCGGCGGGCGCGGCTTTCCGAGGTGGCGACGAGGAAGATTTTCGCGTGAGCGTCGGGACAGACGACCGTGCCGATGTCGCGCCCCTCGATCACCGCTCCGCCGCGCTGCTCCGCGAAGGCGCGCTGCATGTCGAGAAGCGCGGTCCGGACGTCGGGGTGCGCCGCAACGACGGACGCGGCCTCGCCATAGCCCTTGCGCCGCAATTCCGGATCGTCGAGCGTCGCGGGGTCGAGATTGCTTGCGGCGCGGGCGGCAATCACGGGATCGTTCAGGTCGCCGCCCGTCTTGAGCACATCGCGGGCCACCGCGCGATAAAGCGAGCCGGTATCGAGATGCGGCAGGCGGTAATGAGCCGCGATCCGCCGGGCGAGGGAGCTTTTTCCGGACGCGGCCGGGCCGTCGATCGCAATAATCATCTCTGCCCTGCTACCCTGCGGAAGATCGGCGGCCCGCTGCGCCTTCAGGCTCGGCATATCGTGCGCCGAGGCGTTCCATGGTCTCGCGGAATTGCGGAAAGCTGGTGTTGATCATGGCCGTATCGTCGACCGTTACCGGGGCGGCGGCGCCAAGGCCGAGGGTCAGGAACGCCATCGCGATGCGGTGATCCATGTCTGTTTCGATGATAGCGCCGCCGGTCACGGCTTTGCCGCCGGTCACGGTCAGCGTATCGCCCGAACTCGACGCGGTGACGCCGCACGCCTTCAGCCCGCGCACCATGGCTTCCAGCCGGTCGCTTTCCTTCACGCGAAGCTCCGCGAGCCCTTCCATCACCGTCTCGCCCTCGGCGAAAGCCGCGAGCGCGGCCAGCACCGGGTACTCGTCGATCATGGTGGGCGCGCGCTCCGGCGGCACGGCGACACCTTGCAGCGGCCCGTGCCGCACGCGGATGTTGGCGCAGGTTTCGCCGTTCACGGTGCGCTCGTCCTCGAAGGTCAGGTCTGCGCCCATCTCCTGCACGGTGTCGTAAAAGCCGGTGCGGGTCGGGTTGATCAGGACATTCCCGATCGTGATGTCGGAGCCGGGACAGATAAGCGCCGCCGCCGCGAGAAAAGCCGCCGAACTGGGATCGCCGGGCACCTGGATCGGCTGGCCGCGAAGCTTCGGCTGTCCTTTTATCGTGATGTGCCGTTCCAGCCCGTCCTGTCCCTTGACCTTGCGGACTTCGATCTCAGCGCCGAGCGCGCGCAGCATCTTCTCGGTGTGGTCGCGCGTCGGCTCGGTCTCGACGACGGTCGTATCCCCGGCGCTGAACAGCCCGGCGAGCAGCACGGCGGATTTCACCTGCGCGGATGCCACGGGCAGATGATAGGTGATCGGGATCAGCGCGCTCGTTCCCGTCAGGGTCAGGGGCAGCGTATCCCGTCCCGTCTCCCTGACTTGCAGCCCCATTTTGCTGAGCGGGTCCAGCACGCGGCTCATGGGTCTGCGGCAGAGACTGTCATCGCCGGTAAAGACCGCCGTGATGTCGTGCCCGGCGACAATGCCCATCATCAGACGCGCGCCAGTGCCCGAATTTCCGAAATCGAGCGCTTCCGCTGGCGTCAAAAGGCCGCCCAGCCCCCGGCCGATCACCGTCCACACCGCGCCGTCCCTGGAAACATCCGCGCCGAGCAGTTGCAGATTGCGGGCCGTAGCCAATATGTCGTCGGCTTCGAGAAGCCCGCTGATCTGTGTGCGCCCTTCGGCGAGCGCGCCGAGCATGAGCGCGCGGTGGGAAATGGATTTATCGCCGGGAACGCCGGCGGTTCCGCGAAGAGGTCCGGATTGCAGGGCTGACAGCGGATATGCCATATCGACTCGCAGTTGAATGGTGATCCGCGTGGATGGGACCGTCGAAACACCGCCTCAAGATGATATGCCGGGTATACATCGCAAGGCATGGCGGTCTGTCAAACGCTTATGCGATCGCAACCGCCGGCTTTGGATCGGACCGCCGCGTTCTGTTGTTCGAGGGCGCCTGATCAAGCCCGATAGCCTTTGACAAGGCTCGAAATGTCTGCCTAAGCAAGCGCCGTTTCGCTATTCGGCGCGAAACCGACCGAGGATTGAACGAGGAATGTCTTTAAAAGCAGCACGCGGGTCGAAGCGCCTCTGCCCCAATTGCGGCAGTAAATTCTACGACCTCAACCGCGACCCGATCATCTGTCCGATCTGCCAGAGCGTCTACACCGCACATGACGCGCCGGTGCGCGCGACGGGCGGCAACGACCTCGATGCGGACGACGACGCCGTGCTCGACGCCGGCCGCGGCGTGGTCGAGTTCGTGCCCCTTGAGCAGGCCGACGCCGCCGATGCCGACGCCATCCCCGATATCGAAGGCAACGATCTCGTCGATGTGGGCGATGACGATGCCGCGATCGACCCCGGCGTCGAGGATGACGAGGCTTTCCTCGAAAACGAGGATGAAGGCGAGGCCGACATGTCGGGCCTGATCGGCGGCGGCGGCGGCGAAGAGGACACCTGACGGCAATGCTTCCGTGCCCGCTCCGTGAAGTTTTTGTTGCGGGGCGCGGCGCCAAAGCCTAGATACGATGCTCAATCGCGCGATGCGTCTGGCCATGGCGCAGCGCGGGCGCGTCGAGC
>CAZNAH010000056.1:3687-17235 GCA_964570735.1 uncultured Hyphomicrobiaceae bacterium
GGCCATAGCTCAGCTGGGAGAGCGCGTGAATGGCATTCACGAGGTCGGCGGTTCGATCCCGCCTGGCTCCACCATCCCTGCACAGCCTTGCCGTGGCCTGAGTTGTTTTCCAGTCATGGAGCGGACTCATCCTCGCCGCGCATGAAATCCATGCTTGAAACGGTCGAGCTTGGCGGCTAGAGGAAAAGCACCAAGAATTTATCCCTTGCGTTCACTTCGTCGAGTCAATGGTCATGCTTAAAGGTCAGTCAATGGCGACACCGTTTCCGCTCCAGCAGCCGACAAACCTGACCCCTCTTTCGGCGGGCCGTCCCCAGTCCAGCACGGAATCGAACATTTCGAACGACCTGACCATCATCGGCGACGTCACATCGAAAGGCAGCGTGCGCCTCGACGGGACGATCGAAGGCAGCATCTATTGCACCTCGCTGATCGTGACGGAGAACGGACGCGTCAATGGCGGCATCGTCGCGAACCAGGAAGTGACCGTGCTCGGCAAGGTCAACGGCACCATCCGTGGCCGCCGCGTCATGCTCCAGTCCACCGCCAACGTCGAAGGCGACATCTTCCATCAGGGCATCGGCATCGAGATGGGCACGCGCTATGACGGCACGCTGCGCTGGACCGAGGATCAGTCCGCGTTCGACGAGCCCGTTCAGCAATCGAGTTCCTCGCAAGCCTCCGGCGGGCATGGAGACGGCTTGTAATCTCTCATTCGAAAACACATCGCGAGCGCATGAATAAAGGCCGGTCTGCCCGGCCTTTTAGTGTTTCCTGAAGACTGACGAGCAGATCAGTCGCGAGGCTGGTGCACAAAGCGGATATAAGGCCGCGGCGCCTGCCATCCCTCCGGGAATTTCTGGCGCGCTTCGTCATCGGAAACGGCCGGCACGATGATCACATCGTCGCCCTGCTTCCAGTTCGCCGGTGTGGCGACCTTATGCTTGTCAGTCAGCTGTAACGAGTCGATCACGCGCAGGATTTCCGCGAAGTTGCGCCCCGTCGCCATGGGATAAGTCAAGAGCAGGCGGATCTTCTTGTTGGGGTCGATCACGAACACGCTCCGCACGGTCTGGTTCTGCACCGCGGTACGGCCAACCGAACTCTCTCCCGCATCGGCCGGCAGCATGTCGTAAAGCTTCGCGATCTTCAGTTCCGGGTCGCCGACGAGCGGATAGTTCGGCGCGAAACCCGTCACGTCCTTGATGTCCTCCGCCCATTTCACGTGGTCAGAGACAGGATCGACACTGAGCCCCAGGATTTTCACGTTGCGGCGGTCGAATTCCTGCTTCAGCCCGGCCATGGTGCCGAGTTCCGTAGTGCAGACCGGCGTGAAGTTCTTCGGGTGAGAGAACAGGATCCCCCAAGAATCGCCGAGATAGTCGTGAAACCGGATATGGCCTTCCGTCGTATCGGCTTCGAAATCCGGGGCGACATCACCAAGCTGCAAAGCCATCATAACCTCCCGAGCCGTGGCGCGATCCAGACGATCTGGACCGTATTTGCGCTTGAATATAGAAGTTCGTCCTCACAACCGTCAATGCAGTGCATGGTCATAAGTATTATTTGCTTGAACGGAAGCCTTGCAAAGAAAAATGCTCTAACAGGGCTTGCGTCTGCACGGTCCTGTTCCCCGGAGGATCGGGGCTCGCGCGGGCTGGCGGATGCCGCGGCCGCTCGCGCTTAAGCCACCGCGGCGGTCTTGCCGGCGGCCGCCCCCTCGCGCCGGGCGAGGTATGGGCGAAACAGCTCCCGCTGCCGCCCGATCTCGTCCCAGAGCGGGGCGTAAACCGCGCGCTCGCCCCGCTCGTCCGCCGCGCAGAACAGGCCCACGGAGCACATGCGCCTGTTGTCCCAGCCGGGATACTCCGTGACGGGATAAAGGCAAATTCCGTGCACCGGAACGCCCGCGCTGAGCGCCGCGCGCACCTCCTGACCCACATAGTGCACCCAGGCCGGCCGTGCGCTACTCTCCGCCCCCGTCTCCGCAATGAAAACAGGCCGCTCGTATCGGCGATAGACTTCCGCCAGCAGCTCGGACAGCGGGCGATAATTGTGGTGGCCCATGGGGATGAAGCCCTGATTGATGTGCCACTGATTATGCGGATAGTAGTTCACGCCGACCGCGTCGATCGCGCGTTCATGCCCGCCGAGCTCCGGCTCCAGCCGGCCCAGCATCAGGTCCACCGCCTCATATTGCGCCTGATGGTAATCGGCGGCGGCCCGCACATCGTCGTCCTCTTCCGAATCCGGGAAGATATTGATGAGCGGCTCCGCGCTGATCACACGCACCTCCGGGTCGGCCTGCCGGGCGGCGGCGATGCCTGCGAGCTTGGCCCTCACCAACTGCCGCTTCAGCTCCGGCGCGCGGCCCGTATCCCACGGATTGATCTTGCCCTCTTTTCCGCCGATCCAGGCCCAGAAGGAGATCTCGTTGACGGGGCAGATAAACGGCTGCGCGCCGCTCTCCTGCCGGATAAGGCGGACGGCGGCGGCGCAGAACGCGGCGAAGCGGTCGAGAAAATCCCGGGACCAGATGTCGAGCCAGTCCGGATAGCCGTAATGGCAGAGATCCCAGATGACGGTGAGGTTCTGGCGGCGCGCGGCGCGCAGCATCGGCCGGATGCTGGACCAGTCATAACGCCCCGGTTCGCGCTCGATCAGATGCCAGCGGAAGCCGTCACGCGCGCCGCGGAAGCCGTGGCGGGTGACAAGCGCGTAGTCCTTCTCGCAGAACTCGTCATGCCGCGTCGCGCGGATGAGATCGAGGCGGCTGCGGTCCCAGCGCCGTTGCGTGGAGCACTCGAACCCGGCGAGGAACATGCTGCCGAACATCGGATCGAGCATGGACGCCCCCTCAATTCGCCGCGGTGCGCGAGGCCGAAACCCCCGCCGAACCGTTCTCCGAGGCATGCAGCGCCACCGCGCCGGGGACATGAACCGGGCGGCGGACGGGCACCGTGTCCTCGATTTTCTTGAAGGTCGCCAGCGCCTGCCCGACCACCTGGTCCATGTTGTAATAGCGGTATGTCGCGAGCCGCCCGACGAAGAACACGCTCTGCATCCGGTTGGCCAGAGCCTCATATTTGCGGTAGCGCTCCTGATTTTCTGCGCGCGGGACCGGATAATACGGGTCGCCTTCCGCGCACGGATACTCCATCGTGATGCTGGTCAGCGGGTGCTTCTGCCCGGTCAGATGCTTGTATTCCGTGATGCGGGTGTAGGCTTCCGTCTGGGGGTAATTGACCGTGCCCGCCGGCTGGAACCATTCCTGCTCCAGCGTCCGGTGCTCGAACCTGAGCGAACGGTAGGGCAGCGGGCCATACTGATGATCGAAGAACTCATCGACCGGCCCGGTATAGATCAGCCTGCGATGCGGAATAAGGTTCGCGACGAGCCGGTAATCCGTCTTCAGCATAATGTGAATGTTGGCGTGGTCCAGCATGCGCTCAAACATGCGGGTGTAGCCGTGCTCGGGCATGAACTGATATGTGTCCGTGAAATATCGGTCGTCCGTGTTGGCCCGCGTGGGGACGCGCGCGGTGACCGACTTGTCGAGTTCGGACGGGTCCAGCCCCCACTGCTTGCGCGTGTAGCCTTGAAAAAATTTCTCATAAAGGTCGCGGCCCACGCGGCTCACGACCACGTCCTCCGAGGTGCGGACCGGCTCCACGGGCTCGGCGCGGGAGGCGAGGAAGGCTTCCATATCCTCTTCGCTGTTGAGGTTGAGGCCGTAAAGGGTGTTGACGGTCGTCCGGTTGATGGGGATCGGCACGAGCTGCCCGTCGACCTGCGCGAGCACCCTGTGCTCGTAGGGCCGCCAGGTCGTGAAGCGGCTCAGATATTTGAAGATGCGCTCGGCGTTGGTGTGGAAGATGTGCGGCCCGTATTGGTGGATGAGCACGCCCGCCTTGTCGTGCCGGTCATAGGCGTTGCCCGCGATATGCGGGCGCCGGTCGATGATGAGAACCGTCTCGCCACGCCCGCGCGCCAGCCGTTCCGCGAGCACGCTGCCCGCAAAGCCGGCGCCTACGATAAGCCAGTCGTACATCAAGCCGCCTCCTGTTTCGCTGAACCGCGTTTCGCCATGCGCGCCTTGCCGATCAGCGCGCGCATCTCCGCCCACGTCCGGTCCCACGACTTGCCCGCAAGGAAGGCATCCACGTGCTCCAGCCATTCGCGCGTGCGGCGCTGCATGGCGCGGTCGAGCGCGGCGGACATCTCCTGCGGCGTCTGCGCGATCTCGACGAGGCCGAACGTCCCGTAGGGGCGCACGACATCGGGGATCGGCGTCGAGACGACCGGCACGCCCGCCGCCAGATATTCCGGCGTCTTGGTCGGGCTGATGAAGCGCGTCGCCTCGTTGATCGCGAACGGCATGAAGCCGCAATCCCACCCCGCGAGATAGGCGGGCAGGTCGCGGTAATCCTTCGGGCCGAGCCAGTGGACGTTGGCCTGCTGCGGCAGCGTCGCGGGGTCGATCTTCACGACCGGGCCGATCATGACGAAGCTCAGGTCCGGCCGCAGATCCGCCAGCGCGGCGACGAGGTCGAGGTCGGTGCGCTCGTCGATCACGCCGAACCAGCCGATGCGCGGATGCGGAAGATCCGCCTGATCGCCGGGGGCCGCGCCGCGCCATGCCCGGGCGTGGGCGAAATGGGCCGCGTCGATGCTGCTCGGCATGGGGTGGATGTTCGGGTGGCGGTGCGCTTTCGCCTCGTAGATGCTGACGCCGCCCGTGAAGATCACGTCCGCGCGGCGGATGAGATCGTCCTCCAGCCGCAGCAAGCGCGGGGAAGCGTTCCGGAAGGCCGAAAGCTCGTCCATGTTGTCATAGACGGTGACGGTCGGGTCGAGATGCCGCGAAAAGCTGAGCATCATCGGCGTGATGTACCAGGCGATACCGAGCGGCCGCGCCGGCTCTTCGGCGAGAACGCCGTCGAGCATGTGCCGCAACGCAGCGGTTTCCTCTTCCCCTGACAGTCCTTCGGGCAGGACAGGCGTTATGACTTCGAGACGTTCATGCTGCGGGAAGCGGTCGAGGCGCGGACCCTCGCCCGGCCGGATCATCGGTTCCTCCCAGAACGTGACGTGATAGTCGCGGGCGGCCCGCGTCATCAGATGCTGCGGACGCTGGAACACGAAGCCCCAGCGCAATTGCGAGAAGCAGACAAGGCGCGGCGCCGCCCCGGGCTTCGAGGTGGATGTCTGTGTCATGTTCGATCCTTCGATAGGGTGAGCGGCGGTCGGTTCAGCTAGGTCGGAGCGGGCGTTGCCAGCGCCGGGTCCGCGAAGATCCGCGATGAGCGGCGGGGCGGCTCCTTCAGCCTTCCCGGTTTGGCGGGCGGGCGCTCACGCGCGTCTAGTAAGGCTTCCCACGCCAGCGCATGAGCCACCATTCCGTCGAGATCATCGAAGGCCGGGCGCCAGTCGAGCGCTGCGAGGATGCGGCGATTGCATGCGACGAGTTCCGCCGGATCGCCTGCGCGGCGGGGTGCGATTTTGACGGGGAAGCGCACGCCCGAAACGCGGCGCACGGCGTCGATCACCTCGCGCACCGAAAAACCGTGGCCGTAGCCGCAGTTGAGCGTCAGGCTGTCGCCACCCTGCTTCAGATGGGAATAGGCGACGGCGTGGGCCTTCACGAGGTCGGTCACGTGCACGTAATCGCGGATGCACGTCCCGTCCGGCGTGGGATAGTCCTCGCCGAAAATCGCGACACCATCCCGCAGGCCGAGCGCCGCCTGCACGGCAACCTTGATGATGTGCGTGGCGTTGGGTCCGGACTGTCCCGTGCGCCCGGCGGGGTCCGCGCCCGCAACGTTGAAATAGCGCATCGCGACGTAACGCACGCCATGAGCTGCCGCCGCGTCTCGCAGCATCGTCTCCGTCATGAGCTTAGATGAGCCGTAAGGCGAGGGCGGCAGGGCCGGCGCCTCTTCCGCGACGGGCACGGCATCCGGCTCGCCGTAAACGGCGGCGGATGAGGAGAAAATGATTCTGCGCACGCCGTGTGCTACTGCGGTGGCGAAGAGTGTGCGCGATTCAGCCGTGTTGTTCTCATAGTAGTGGAACGGGTTCGCCATGGACTCCGGCACGACGATCGCCGCTGCAAAATGGAAGACGGTGTCTACCTCGAAAGCCTCGACGATGGCGCCGACCAGCGAGGCATCGCCGCATTTCCCCACGAACAGCGGAACGTCTGGCGGAAGGAGGCTCCTCTGGCCGGTCGAAAGGTCGTCGAGCACCACGACGGGAATGCCCCGTTCGACAAGATCGTGAACCATATGCGAGCCGATATAGCCCGCGCCGCCCGTGACGAGCACGGCCATCCGATACCACCCTTTCTTGCGCCTGCACCTGGGATTTGGCGTGACCGCGCCCCCAATGTGCTGGCGGTCTCAGCCAGTCGCCTTTAACAATGCAGGCAGGGGCTTAGAGTTCCATCCAAGTAGTAAAGACGAAGATGGCTCCGATGGGCTGGGTGGTCTTGCAAAAGGCAAGCTCAAGGTAGCGCAAGCGATGCGCAACCTTGTTTTTGTCGTTGCCGGTGTTGCTAGATCTTCTGGTTATACTCGCCGATCTCGGGGTAGGTCGACAGATGCTGGTCGATCTCGGCGAAGATCGCGCGCATGTTCGCCTCTGAGACCGGGCTTTCCACCACGACGACGAGTTCCGGCTTGTTGGAAGACGCACGCACGAGGCCCCATGTGCCGTCTTCCAGCATGATGCGGATGCCGTTGACGGTGATGACATCGCGGATCTGCTGGCCCGCCAGCCGCTCGCCGCGCTCGGCGATCCCCTTGAAGTGAGCCGTCACGCGGTCCACCACGCCGTATTTCGTCTCGTCGTCGCAATGGGGCGACATGGTGGGAGATTGCCAGGTCTTGGGCAGGTCGCGGTAGAGGTCCGCCATGGTCTTGTCGGGGTTGTGCGAGAGCATGTCGCACACGGCGATCGCCGCCACGAGGCCGTCGTCATAGCCGCGACCCAGCGGCGGATTGAAGAAGAAGTGCCCGGACTTCTCGAAGCCGACCAGCGCGCCGGTCTCGTGGCTGTAGCGCTTGATGTAGGAATGGCCCGTTTTCCAATAGGTGGTCGCCGCGCCGTTCGCCTGGAGAACCGGGTCTGTGGTGAACAGCCCCGTCGATTGCACGTCCACGACGAATTTCGCGCCCGGCCGCTGACTGGAAATGTCGCGGGCGAGCATCACGCCGACCTTGTCCGCGAAAATCTCGTTGCCCTCGTTGTCCACCACGCCGCAGCGGTCGCCGTCGCCGTCGAAGGCGAGGCCGACATCCGCGCCGCTCGCCTTCACCGCATCCGAGAGCGCGTGCAGCATCTTCATGGACTCAGGGTTGGGGTTGTGGTGCGGGAAGGTATGGTCGAGATCGGTGTTGAGCGGCACCACCTCGCAGCCGAGCTTCTCCAGCACGTGCGGCGCGAACGCTCCCGCCGTGCCGTTGCCGCACGCCGCGACCACTTTCAGCTTGCGCTTGAACGGCGGGCGGCTGGTCAGATCGTTCATGTAAGCCTGCGCGATGCCCGGCTCGAACATGTAAACGCCGCCCGGATGCGGGGCATAGCGCCCTTCGAGCACGATGGCTTTCAGCGCGCTCATCTCATCCGGGCCGAAGGTCAGCGGGCGGTTCATGCCCATCTTGATGCCGGTCCAGCCGTTATCGTTGTGGCTCGCCGTCACCATGGCGACGCCTTCCACCTCAAGGGCGAACTGCGCGAAATAGGCCATCGGCGAAAGCGCGAGCCCGATATCGTGCACTTCCGCGCCGCCCGCGAGCAGCCCAGAGATCAGCGCATATTTGATGCTCGACGAATAGGAGCGGTAATCGTGCCCCGTGACGATGCGCACCGGCACGCCGTGCTCGCGCATCAGGGTCGCCATGCCAAGGCCGATGGCCTGCATCCCCATTAGGTTGATGTCCTGCGGGAAAAGCCAGCGCGCGTCATATTCGCGGAAGCCCGTCGGCTTGATGAAGGGCAGGCGCTCGAACTCGGCCGTGTTGGGCTTGAGGTCGGTCCGCGGACGGGGAAAGGTCGAGGTGGAGGGGGTCATGACGGTCATGCGTTGGGCTCCCGCTGGCTTTGGCCGTGTGATTAACGCCCAACGCCGGTGATTCCAAGGCCGAAGCGCGGAGCGGCCCGCGAACGATCCCGGCGCGCTAGGCGGCCGGGATGACGCTTGGGCCAGCCCAACGCCCCGCTTCGTCATCCCGGAAAGCGCATCGCGCTGATCCGGGATCATCGCCACTCATCACGCTAACGGATGACCCTCTCACTCCGTCATGGTGAGCTTGGTGCCTGCCAGCTCGAAGCCCGAAAGCCGCCCGATGAAGCTCATGCCGAGCAGGTTCTGCGCCATGCGTCCGGGTTCGGCCACGACGGCCTGCACATCGCGCACGAGGATGTCGCCCACGCGGATCGCGTCGAGCGTGATGGAGGCGACCCGCGCGACGCCGTTCGCCGTGGTCGAGCGCCCGTCGAAACGCAAGGCAGACGGCCGGAAGCCGAGCGTGAGCGCGGTCTCATAGCTCAGCGCCACATAGGTCGCGCCGGTGTCCGTCATGAATTCGACCGGCTTGCCGCCGATCTGCGCGTGGACATGGAAGTGCCCGTAAGGGTTGGCGTCGAGCACGATCTGCCGCTTGCGTTCGACGGGCAGGGGCTCGACGGTCTGCGTGATGGTGCCGCGCAGTTCGCCGGGTACCGGGATGGCCGCGCGGATCGGCGCAGCGGTGGGCGGCGGGGCTTCGGCTTGCGGCGCGGGTAAACTCCAGCCGGCCCGCGCCGCGAGCCGCGAGCCTGTCTCGTAGATCTCTTCGAAAAAACTGAAGCCAGCGTAGCCTGCCGTGAGAACGAGAAGCCAGATCGCCGTTTCGCGCAGCGTCTGCCGCGTCCGAAGCCGGACCCTCATCACGCACACCATCTCCGTTTGACGCCCGAACCTCTCATGGCGGCGGCCGACGAACTTCGTCAGCCGCGCATGATCAGCTGGTTCCCAGAGAATTCATATGACCTGAGACGGCTTAAAAAATTCATACCGAGAAGGCTCCGGTGCAGAGCGCCGGGCCGCGTGACGAGCGCATCGACGCCATCGAGGGTCAGTTTGCCGATGGAGATGCGCTCCAGCCGGACACGCGCCGCATAGGCTCGCCCATTGGCGGTCTGAACCGGAACCGAATAATCCAGCCCCTTCAGATCGACGCCGGCGCGCCGGGCATCCTCCGGACGCAGCACCACGGTCGAAGCGCCCGTATCGACGATCATCCGCACGGTGCGGCCGTTGACGAGCGTACGCGCGATGAAGTGGCCGTCGGATGCTCGGCGAACCTTGACGACAGCCCCCAGCCCGTTCTGACCGGAGGATACCGTTTCTGCGTTTCCGGGGCGGAACTCCTGCACGACGCGGTCGCCCACCTCGGTCAGTTCGGCGCGATAGGCGTAGAGCACGATCAGGACGAGGCCGAAAGCGGCCCACGCGCCAAGCGCGCGGATGGCATCGGCAAAGCCGCCCCGTGTGATGCGGCCGACGCCGCTCAGCAGGAAAATCAGCAGCGCCAGCAGCGCCGTGATCTGCACGAAATCTTCGCGCGGGATGCCGCCGATCGCCGCGCCATCTCCCGTCAGGGCATAGAGCGCCACGCCGACGACGAGCAAGCCGATTGCCAGGAAGATCATTCGAAAGGTTCCGTTAGAGGACGCCCCGGGAATTTAGGTGTTTTCAAGCGTTCCGCAATGCGGGATGCGGCGTGGATAGCGGGTGCATCTGCGATGCGTGTTACCGAATCACCCCGCGTATGTGTAGTCATGAGGGTTGCTTCAGGACTGTAACAGTGCGGAGCGGCCAGCGAGGATCCATGCGCGTTCCCCCCAACCTGCTCGATGAAATTCGCGCGCGGCTGCCGGTCAGCCAGGTGGTGGCGCAGCGCGTGCGCCTGAAGCGCGCGGGGCGCGAATATGTCGGCCTTTCCCCCTTCAAGACGGAGCGCACGCCTTCCTTCACCGTGAACGACCGCAAGGGATTCTATCACTGTTTCGCGACGGGCGAGCACGGGGATATCTTCACTTTCCTCATGAAAACGGAAGGCTTGAGCTTCATGGAGGCGGTGGAGCGTCTGGCGGGCCAGGCCGGGGTGACCCTGCCGCAGCCGACGCCGCAGGACAAGCAGCGCGACGATCACCTCGGCCGCGTTCGCGCGGCGATCGAGGAGGCGTGCCGGTTTTATGAGGAGGCGCTTGCGGGCGCGGCGGGCCAGGAGGCGCGCGACTATCTGCGGCGGCGCGAGGTGAGCGCGGATGCGGTCAAAACGTTCCGGCTCGGCTACGCGCCTTCGGGCCGCGGCGTGCTGAAAGAGCATTTGCGCAAGGCGGGCTTTTCCGAAAGCGAGATGATCGACGCGGGGCTGCTCATCCATGGCGAAGACATTGCCGTGCCGTATGATCGCTTTCGCGGCCGGCTCATGTTCCCGATCCGTGATCACAAAAACAGGGTAATCGCCTTCGGCGCGCGAGCGCTCAGCGCCGATCAGCAGCCGAAATATCTGAACTCGCCGGATACGCCGCTCTTCCACAAGGGGCAGGTGCTGTACAACATCGGCGCGGCCCGCCCGGCGGCCTACGACGCGAAGGAGATCGTCGTGGCCGAGGGATATATGGATGTGATCGCGCTTGCGCGCGCGGGCATCGCCCATGCGGTCGCTCCGCTCGGCACGGCGCTGACGATCGAGCAGATCAAGCTGCTCTGGTCCATCGTGCCCGAGCCGATCCTGTGTTTCGATGGCGATGGGGCGGGCCAGAAGGCCGCGTTCCGGGCGCTCGACACGGCGCTGCCGCATCTTGAGCCGGGGCATTCGCTGCGCTTCGCCTTCCTTCCCGAGGGGCAGGACCCGGACGACATCGTGCGCGCGCAGGGGGCCGAGGCCGTGCGGCTCGTTCTGGACCGCGCCTCGCCGCTCATCGATGTTCTGTGGCTGCGCGAGAAGACGCAGCATGGCCTCGCCACACCGGAACAGCGCGCCGCGTTCGAGGAGCGGCTGCGGGGTATCTCCCGCCAGATCGCGCATCCGACCGTGCGGTTTCATTATCAGTCCGCGCTGAGCGAGCGAATGCGGGGCGAGTTTCCCTTCGCAGGCCGCAAGAACAACGGAAGCGGCCAGAGCGCAACGAACGCCAGCCGCTGGTCCGGCCCGGGGCAAGCGCAGCGCCGTGGCAATGCGCGCGGCTTGCCCGGCCATCCTCCCCATGCTCCGGCGAGCGGCTTGAGCGCCGGCGGCATCGGCGGCGGCTCTCCGCGCGAAGCCCTGATCCTGACGGCGCTGCTGAACCATCCCTGGCTGATCGACCGCTTCGCCGACGATATCGCGACGCTTCCTTTCGAGAATGCGGACCACGAGAGGCTCTGCCAGGCGTTGCTGGAGGCTCATCTGCAACACGAGGCTCTTGACAAGGCTGTGTTGGAGTCGCAACTGCTGTCGGATGGGTTTGGGGACCTGCTCCGGCGGTTGGGACACGCAGTCACCCACAAGAGCGATCAGCAATTCTTGGCAGGAACGCCCGAACCCGATGTCGTCGCAGGCTGGAACCACATCACGGCTTTACAGCGTCAGAGCGTGGCGCTGAAAATCGAGCTTGATGATGCGGAACGGGCCTACTTCGACAATCAAACGCACGAGAATTTCGAAAGGCTGCGGTTGCTCAAGGAGCAGTCCGCACACATATCACACGGTTAAGCTGCGGGAATACTTGAGCGTTGGGGTGTCCATGCGGGGTCACGGTTCCAGAAAAGAAGCGCGGAAACTTGGCTTTTTAATCCCGTCTTAAGTGCGATTTCGGATGACGGAACCTGCGATGGCGCTGCCCCGTTTTGGAGAATCATGGCGTTTCCATGGCCGCCAACGCTCATGTTCGATCTCGTACCAGCTTTCGTTGATGAGGGTGAGGGTTTGCGCCCCGGCGCGGCATGGAGCGCCATGCTCATCTGGAGTGTTTGATGGTAGCGACAACGACGACAAAGTCTGAAGAGCAGGACGGCGCAGCGGCGGAGACGACCGACAGCCCCGTGCTCGATTTGTCCGATGCGGCGGTCAAGCGGCTGATCAAGGTCGCGAAGGGCCGCGGTTACGTCACCTATGACGAGATCAACGAAGTCCTGCCTTCGGATGAAGTGTCGTCCGAGCAGATCGAAGACATCATGGCCATGTTCTCCGATATGGGGATCAACGTGGTCGAGGTGGACGAGGTCGACGAGGCGGCGCCCGAAGCCCTGGATGAGGATGAGGAAGATCGCGGCACTATAACCGGCCAGCTCCCCGTCAAGCAGGAGCGGTCCACCGAAGTGTCCGAGCGGACGGACGACCCGGTACGCATGTATCTGCGCGAGATGGGCTCCGTCGAGCTTCTTTCCCGCGAAGGCGAAATCGCGATCGCCAAGCGCATCGAGGCCGGCCGCGAGGCGATGATCGGCGGCCTCTGCGAAAGCCCGCTCACCTTCCAGGCCATCATCATCTGGCGCGACGAGCTGAACGAAGGCAAGGTTCTTCTGCGCGACATCATCGACCTCGAAGCGACCTATGCCGGTCCCTTCGCGCGCGCGCCCGAGACGGAGGATGCCGAAGCGCCGCCGGTCGCCACGCGCGCAAACGGCGCGAACGGGGCGCATCACCATCCCGCTGAAAACGGCGCCCACGGCCCTCATCACACCGCCGGAACCGGAGATGGCGCGGCCGAGGCGGAGTTCCGGCCCGACGACAATTTCGACGACGAGGACGATCTCGAAAATAGCCTCTCGCTGGCCGCGATGGAGGCGGAGCTCAAGCCCAAGGTTCTCGAAACCTTCGACCGCATCGCGTCCGAATACAAGAAACTGCGCAAGCTTCAGGATCAGCATGTCGAGAAGAAGCTTCAGGACGATTCCCTGTCGCCCAGCCAGGAGAAGCGCTCCAAGAAGCTGCTCGAAGCGATCATCGCGGACGTGAAGAGCCTGTCGCTCAATCCGGCGCGTATCGAAGCGCTGGTGGAGCAGCTCTACGACATCAACAAGCGCCTGATCGGCTATGAAGGCCGGCTGATGCGGCTCGCGGACGGCTATCGCGTGCGCCGCGACGAGTTTCTCAGCCAATATCAGGGGCACGAGCTTGACCCGAACTGGCTCGACCGCGTGAGCCAGCTCAAGTCGAAGGGCTGGCATAATTTCGTGGAGGGCGAGCGGGAGCGGATCGAGGATATCCGCAAGGAAATCCATGCGCTCGCGACCGAAACCGGGCTCGATATCGCCGAATTCCGCCGCATCGTGAAGATCGTGCAGAAGGGCGAGCGCGAGGCGAGGCAGGCGAAGAAGGAAATGGTGGAGGCGAACCTCCGGCTCGTCATCTCCATCGCGAAGAAATACACGAACCGCGGGCTGCAATTCCTCGATCTCATCCAGGAAGGCAACATCGGCCTGATGAAGGCGGTCGATAAGTTCGAGTATCGGCGCGGCTACAAATTCTCGACCTACGCGACCTGGTGGATCCGGCAGGCGATCACGCGGTC
>CAZNAH010000057.1:0-14423 GCA_964570735.1 uncultured Hyphomicrobiaceae bacterium
GAGAGCACGCGCTTCGCATAGTCCTGGCCGATGACGTAATCGTCCAGAACGTGACAGATCTCCGCCGGAGTCGGCACGCCATCGCGCGACTTGACGTAGGAGTTCTTGTTCTCCTCGCGGATGATGTCCATGCACAGTTCGACGCACTCATCGCAGATGAAGACTGTCGGCCCTGCGATCAACTTCCGGACCTCGTGCTGACTCTTTCCGCAGAACGAGCAGTAGAGCGTGTTCTTGGAGTCGTTTCCGCTGATTTTGCTCATCAATTACCCTTAGCACTCACACACTGCGATGTCTCCGTCGCGGTTACGCTCAGGTTTCTCAGTGGCGAATGAGTCTCTGGCAAAAGTATGCCACCTCACAAAGCTTCCGACACCCTGCCAACCGCTGGCCCGGGCATTCACCAGCAGACATCGCCATTATAGTGTTACGGCTTCCGCCGCCGATGTCTACACAGTCTTTCAGTTGGCGGACCCCGCTGCGCTACCGAGCACCGCGGTCCGAAATCCGGTGCTGGTCAGATACGTGGCTTATGCTTTCAAATGCGTTAATTGAGGCCGCCCGGTGGCGGAATGAGTTTAGCCTTTCGCTCAGCGTCCGGAAGGCGACACCGCCTCTTCCAGTTCGACCCGTTTCGTCAGCACCTCGTCAATCAGCCCGAACGCCTTGGCACCCTCGGCCGTCATGAAATTATCGCGCTCCAGGGCCTCCGCGATGATGTGGACGGGCTGGCCGGTGTGCTCCGCATAGACGTGATTGAGACGCTCGCGCACGGCCAAGATCTCCTTCGCGTGGCGTTCGATGTCGCTCGCCTGCCCTTGGAAGCCGCCGGACGGCTGATGCACCATGATGCGCGCGTGCGGCAGAGCCCAGCGCATGCCCTTCTCGCCTGCGCAGAGCAGGAGCGACCCCATGGACGCGGCCTGCCCAATACAGAGCGTGGACACCGGCGGGCGAATGAACTGCATCGTATCGTAGATCGCCATGCCGGATGTCACGACTCCGCCCGGCGAATTGATGTACATCGCGATCTCTTTTTTCGGATTCTCCGATTCGAGATAGAGAAGCTGCGCCGTGACAAGCGAGGACATATGGTCCTCGACCGGCCCGGTGACGAACACGATGCGCTCCTTCAGCAGGCGCGAATAAATGTCGTAAGCGCGCTCGCCGCGGTTGGTCTGCTCCACGACCATCGGCACGAGCTGCATGTAGTGTTCTACTGGATCGCGCATGCGTTTTTCTCCGGCATCAGCTACCGCTGTCCTTCATCGTGTTCTTTGAGGGCTACCGGAGACCCGACTCCGCCAGCATGGGAACGCTCCACGGGAATAGGGCGGCAAGCCAGAGCCGCGCCATCGTCACGGCCTTATACATGGGGCGATTTTCGGCCCCATGCAACGGTTGCGTGACAGGGCGGGCGAAACGCTCGCTCGCCTGTTCAAAAACCCGTCAGCCGTGTTTATGACCATGGTCGTGACCGTGGTCATGCCCGCAGTTCGGCCCGTGGACATGGCCGGGGTCACCGTGGTCATGGTCATGGTGGTGATGATCGTCATGGCCGTGATCATGATGCGCGTGATCTTCTTCGCTGCCGGCGATCGTCTCCTGCTCGCGCTCCTGCTGCGCGGCGAAGGCCATCAACTCCTCGGGCGAAACCGATTTTTCTTCCGTCTTGACGAGTTCCAGCGCGAAGCCGATCACCTTGTCTTCATAAACGGGGGCGCGCAGTTCATTCACCGCAGCCGGGTTTTTCTTATAGAACTCAAGAACCTGCTTTTCCTGACCGGGGAACTGACGCGCGCGATCGAGGATCGCCCGGCGCAATTCGTCGTCCGTAATGCGGATCTCGTTGCTGTTGCCAATCTCCGACAGCACGAGCCCAAGCCGCACCCGGCGCTCGGCGAGCTTCTTATACTCCTCGCGCGCCTTCTCTTCCGTCGTCCCCTCATCCTCGAAGGTCCGCCCGGCCCGCTCAAGCTGGCGGGTCACGTTGCGCCATATGCCCTCGAACTCCCCTTCCACCAGAGACGGCGGCAGTTCGAACGCATGGCGTTCGTCGAGCGCGTCCAGAAGCTCCTTCTTGAGCTTGTTGCGCGATGCGGTGTCGAGTTCCTTCTGAAGCTGGCTGCGCACCGCATCCTCAAGCTTCGCGAAAGATTCAAGCCCGAGGGATTTCGCGAATTCGTCGTCCTGCTTCGGCTCGACGGGGGCTGCGACCTCCTTCACAATGACGGCGAACGACGCATCCTTGCCCGCGAGGTGCTTGGCCTGGTAATCGGCGGGGAACGTCACTGTGACGGTGCGGTCCTCACCGGCCTTTGCCCCGATCAGCCCCGCCTCGAACCCCGGAATGAAGCGGTTCGAGCCGAGGATCACGAAAGCGTCCTCGCCCGCGCCCCCTTCGAAGGGCTCCCCGTCGATGCTGCCCTTGTAGTCGATCGTGAGCCGGTCACCTTCCGCGGCCGCGCCCTCCTTCGGCTCGTAGCTCACATTCGCCTTCGCGAGCCGGTCCATGGCCTTCTGCACGTCCTCCGCAGACGGCTCTGCCACTTCCTTGACCAGCGCGATGGACTTCAGGTCGGCGAGCTCGATCTTCGGCAGAACTTCGAAAGACATTGTATATTCAAGGTCGGAATCGCCCTCGATCATCCGCTCGACCGCCGCCTTGTCGTCGGGAAGCTGGATCGCGGGCTGGAATGCGGGGCGTTCCTCGCGGCCTTCCAGAGCCTTCGCGCTCGTCTCCTGAACCGTCTGCTCCAGCACCTCGGCCATGACCGACTTGCCGTAGAGCTGGCGCACATGCGCGATTGGTACCCGGCCCGGGCGAAAGCCGTTGAGGCGCACCTTGTCCTTGATGTCTTCCAGGCGCTTCGCCGCGCGCGTTTTCAACTCATCGGCGGGAACGACCACCTTCAGTTCGCGCTTCAGCCCTTCCACAACGGTTTCTGTAATCTGCATCTGCTGCCTCGAAGCTCTTCGTCTTTTCGCTGCACTTCGCCCGGGATCATGGATGTCGGCGGCGGGAGGACATCGGCACGGCACCTGCCGCGCGCGAACCCCTTGAGTTCTGCAGCGTTCGGGGGTGACAAGACCTCCGCGAAGCGCAAAATTGCCGTCTCTGGGAGGCAACGTATAGAGGTTGAGGCCAGCTTTCAATGGCCTCGCTGCGCATTGTTTCAAGGGCCGCGCCGGATCGGTCAGCGCACGCGAGCGCAGCTCAATGCATCACGGCGGGCTTGAAAAGCCGCAGGAACCGACCTAATGGATAGAAGCCGTGCTGGGGGATAGTTTAATGGTAGAACAGCGGACTCTGACTCCGTTAGTCTTGGTTCGAATCCAGGTCCCCCAGCCAGTCTTCCCCTCCTAAATCCAGTAAGGTCGGTTCGGTGGCGGTGCCACCCGCGCAACACTCCGCTTGCACATTTCAAAAATTCTTGCATTATCGTTGCATGGACGATCGTAACGCCATTCCCATGCTGGCCGCGCTCGCGCACGAGCATCGCCTCGCCATTTTCCGCCTGCTCGTCCGGCAGGGGCCGAACGGTATGCCGGCCGGCGAGATCGCCGACCGGATCGGCATTTCGGCAACCAGCATGTCGTTTCACCTAAAGGAGCTGTCCCGCGCCGGGCTCGTGCAGGCCACGCGCGAGGGCCGCTTCGTCCGCTACGCCGTGGAGGTGGAGGCCGTCCGGGGTCTCCTGTGCTTCCTCACGGAGGAGTGCTGCCAAGGCCGCCCCGAGCTTTGCGGCAGCGTCTTCGCGATATCGGGGCGAAGCCTGTGTCCCCAACCCGACTGACGAGCCGAGACGCCCCATGTATCATGTCCTGTTTCTGTGCACCCACAATTCGGCCCGCTCCGTCATCGCGGAGTGCGTCATGAACCGCCTCGGCGCCGGCCGGTTCAAGGGCTTCAGCGCGGGCAGCCAGCCGCGCGGCGAGGTCCATCCTTACGCATTGGAGCTGCTGGCGCGCAACGGCTACGACATCAGCCAGCTTCGCTCGAAGTCGTGGGACGAGTTCGCCGCCCCGGGCGCGCCGCGCATGGATTTCGTCTTCACGGTCTGCGACGATGCCGCGAACGAGGTCTGCCCCATCTGGCCCGGTCAGCCGATGACGGCGCACTGGGGACTGCCTGATCCGAGCGCGGTTCAGGGCACCGAGGCCGAGAAGCGTTACGCCTTCGCCAACACGCACCGCATGCTCTATCAGCGCATCGGCATCTTCGTGAACCTGCCGCTTGCCTCGCTCGACCGGCTCGCGCTCAAGCGCAGGATCGACGAGATCGGCGCCACGACAAGCCAGATCCGCGAAGAGGCGTGAACTCCGTGCAATCCCCGGCATTGGCTCAGCGGCTGGGTGCGGAAGGGCTCGGCACCGCGTTCCTGCTCGCCACCGTCGTCGGCTCGGGCATCATGGCCGAGCGCCTATCTGACGGAAATATCGCGCTGGCGCTCCTCGGCAATACGCTGCCGACGGGCGCTATCCTCGTCGTGCTCATCACCATGCTCGGGCCGATCTCGGGCGCGCATTTCAATCCCGCCGTGACGGCCGCGTTCTTCGCGAAGGGCGATCTTCCCGCGCGGGAGGCGGCGGCTTACTGCGCGGCGCAGATCGCGGGAGGGATCGCGGGCGTGCTTGCCGCGCATCTGATGTTCGCGGAACCGGTGTTCCAGCTTTCGGTGAAGCTGCGCGAGGGGCCATCCCAGTGGTTCTCGGAGTGGGTCGCGACCTTCGGCCTGCTCACGACGATCTTCCTCACGCTGCGCGCGCGCCCCGCCGCCGTGCCCATGGCGGTCGGCCTTTACATCACGGCGGCCTACTGGTTCACGGCCTCGACATCGTTTGCGAACCCGGCCGTCACCATCGCGCGCGGACTTTCGGACACGTTCGCAGGCATCCGGCCGATGGACATTCCGGCTTTCATCGCAGCGCAGATGGCCGGAGCCGTGGCCGCGCTGTTCGTGTGCCGCTTTCTCGTGGGCGAGGGCAAAGCTGAGACGAAAGCCGCGCCTTCCCCCGCCGAGTGATCGTCGGAGCTTATGCGGCCCGCCCCTTTGGATCGTTGCGCTTCGTAAAACCCGCCATGGTTCCCGGGGGCCGGATGGCCTGTGCGGGCGGGGGCACACACGCTCGCGTCAGTTCGGCAAGGCGCGCGAACTGATCGAGCCGGGGGTCGGACGCGCGCATGGCGAGGACCACCTGCCGGCCGGCATCGGCGGGGGCAGGCGTGTAGGTCAGGAGGCCCGCGATCTCGCCAAGCGCGTGGGCGGCGAGCGCGGGGATCAGCGAGATGCCTCCGCTCGCGGCCACCATGTGTCGCAGAAGGTCGAGACCCGTCGTATGGCGGATCGCGCCCGGAATGATGGGACCGCAGGCCGCGAGCGTCTGGTCCCGCAGGCAATGGCCTTCCTCCAGCAGCACGAACTCCCCCTGGCGGCCATCGAGCGGCCAGGCGGGCCGCGCGCCCGGCGCATGCGCGATCATGAACGGCTCGAAGAACAACGGTTCGACCTTCAAGCCCGGAGCATCGAGCGGCCCGCAGGCCATGACCGCGTCGAGATCGCCCGTTGACAGCTTCTCGATGAGATCCGCCGTGCGGCCCTCGCCGAGGATGAGACGCATCTCAGGGAACGCATCCCGGAACGCCTTCAAAACGAACGGCAGAACATAAGGGCCGACGGTCGGGATCGCGCCGAGGCGCACCGGGCCGCTCAGCGTCTCGCCCGCGCCGCGCGCAAGCGCGAGGAGCTTGCGGGCCTCGTCCGTGAGGAAGCGCGCCCTCGCCACGACCGGCGCGCCTGCGGCGGTGACGAGAACGCCCCGCTTCGTACGCTCGAACAGCGTCAGGCCGAGCAGCGTCTCAAGCCGCCGGATCTGCGCGCTTAGCGCTGGCTGCGAGACGTTGCACTGCTGCGCGGCCCGGCCGAAATGCCCGCAATCCGCGACCGCGACCACATATTCCAGATCCCGAAGCGACAACCCCGCGAGCGACATCGTTCATCCATCCAGAAGCATTCGATTCGCCATAGGCATCATCTATCGCAAGGACACAGGGTTTGTCCTGTACCTCGCACACTCCCGCCGGTTAGCCTTTGGAAGCGCATGCGCGCTGCTTTCAATGCAAGGGAGTGAACGATGTTTCTGAGGATCGACCGGCTGCAGGTGGAGATGCCCCTGCCGAAGGAACCGGACCCGTCGGCTGCGGCGGCCGTCAACGAGCTGATGGGCGGCCGCTTCGGCGAGATGACCACGCTCAACACCTACATGTATCAGAGCTTCAACTTCCGCAACCGCGAGAAGCTGCGCCCGTTTTACGCCCTGATCGCGAACATCGCGACGGAGGAACTCGGCCATATCGAGCTGGTGGGTGCGGCGGTGAACGGGCTGCTGCATGGCGCGGAGCCGAAAGGCGAAGCCTCGAAGGGCGATGCGCCGTTCGAGCACATCTTTAAGGATGCCGCCGGCGCGGGGCCTAATTTCCACATCAACGGGCCGCACGGCGTCATGGCCATGAACAATCTCGGCCAGCCCTGGCGCGGCGACTACATCTTCAATTCGGGCAACCTCGTGCTCGATTTGCTCCATAACTTCTTTCTGGAGAACGGCGCGCGCACCGTGAAGCTGCGCGTCTATGAGATGACGAAGAACCCGGCGGCGCGCCGCATGCTCGGCTATCTCTTCACGCGCGGAGGCGTTCATGCCCATGCCTACGCGCTGGCGCTCGAAAAGCTGACCGGCGTCGACATGAAGAAGATGCTGCCGATTCCGGCCATCGAGGGCGTCGAAATCCCCGAGAGCCAGCCCTTCATCGCGGAGGGGATGCACCGCCGCCTCTATCGCTTCAGCCCGAGCGACTATAAGGAAGTCGGCCTCATCTGGAACGGCACGACGCTTGACGGCAAGGAGCCGCTGGAAGTGATGGACGGCCCGCCGACCGGCGGCCCGCAATATGAGATGGAGGGCATCTCGGAAGCCTTCATCCCGGAATATCACCCGGAAGAGATTTTCGAGATGGCGCAGAAGCTCTACGCCAAGGCGACCGGCTGACCCTTCGCCTGCGGGGCTGCGGCAACGCCGCCGCAGCCTCACGCTTATCCCCAGACCGTACGACGCACCTCGGCCGTCACATTCTCTGCATGATCCGCCGCTACCTGAGCGTCAACGCGCGTGCTTCGTAGCGACGCCCGGATGCTCTTGCGCGCTTTTCCCCGAGGATCATCATGCCGAGACGCCCGTCTCCCACCGCCCTTTTGCTCAGCGCTCTCATGCTTTTCGCGGCGGCGCTGTCCGCGCAGGCGCAGACCGCGACGCCTCCCGCGAACGGGAATGGCGCAGGCCAGGCTCAGCAGGCTCCCTCAGCGCCCGCCAACGGAAACGGCGGGAACGGAGCCGCGCCCGTCCAGGATGACGCCGCCAGGGCCCGCCAGGCCGAAATCGCGGCCATGATCTCCGAGAGGGCCAACCGGGAACTCGGCGTCGATGTCAACGACACGCTGTCGCGGTGGAAACGCGATCTCGACCGCATCGAGCAGGGGCTCGCGGACGGCAAGGCGACCTATCCGCAGCTCAACACGTTTCGCGAGCAGCTCGAACGGCTCCGGGAGGATGCGACCGGCTTCGTCGCGAAGCTCGCGCCCTGGCTCGAAGCCGTGAACGTCCAGGCCGAAAAGCTCGGAGCTCCTCCCGCGCAAGGCGATACGCCCGAACCGGAGGAGGCGGCCCGCACACGCGCCGAAATCAGCGGGCTCGTCTCCACCTACAACAGTGCGAAGAGCGTGGCCGAGCAGACCGCGCTGCGCGCCAACCAGCTCATCAGCCGCATCCAGGACATCCGGCGCGCCCGGTTCACCAGCCGGCTGTTCGAGCGCGCGTCCGGCATTCTGAGCCTCGACGCCATCGCGAAGTTTCCGGACAATTTCGGAGCGATGCTGACGCGCGCGGGCGGGATCGTCGGCGACTGGTGGCGCGGGCTCGGCATGCAGGGCGGCCGTGATGCGCAGACGGAAGCCCTGCAATTGCTGGCCCTCGCCGTGGCGCTGTGGGCCGGGCTGTTTTTCCTGATGCAGCGCGGCGTTGCGCGTCTGCGCGCGCGCTCCGACGCGGAAGAGCCGCCCTTCTGGAAGCGCGCGGGCTCCGCCGCCGGCGTCATTGCCCTGCGCGCGCTGCCCATCACCTTGCCGACGCTGTTCCTCTATCACAGCCTCCGGGCAAGCGAGCTGATCGCCGACCGCATCGACTGGCTGTTCTATTCCGGGGCGCGGTCCATCATCATCGTGGCCGTCGTCAATGCGCTCATCAAAACGGTGCTCTCGCCCCATCGCCCCGAATGGCGGCTCGTGCCGGCGTCCGACGCAGCCGCCTACCGGGTGCGCTGGCTTGTTGTCGCGCTGGCGGCGGTCTTTGCGCTGCAACTCGTCCTGACCACACTGTCGCGCCTGGCGTCCGCGCCGCTCTCGCTCACCGTGACGCAGAGCTTCCTCGCAAGCCTTATCGTCTCGGGGCTGATCATCGCGATCCTGCGCACGCGGCTGAACGGCGCCGTCGTGGAGGGCGCGCCGGAACTGCGCTGGCTGAGATCGCTCTACTGGCCCGTCCTGCTCCTCGCGGCCGCCATTCTCGTGACGGCGCTCAGCGGCTATGTCGCGCTCTCGCTCTTCATCGCGACGCAGGTCATCGTGACGGGCACGATCCTCGCCGTCGTCTACCTCATGATGATCTGGGTGGACGCGCTCGGCCAGAGCATGGGGGACGACGAGGCTGAAACCGGGCGCTGGCTCCAATCCACCTTCGGCTTCGACGCCAAGCGGCGCAGCCAGCTCGCCCTGCCCGTCACGCTGAGCCTCAAATTCCTGGTCCTCCTGTGTTCCGTGCCGCTCATCATGCTGCAATGGGGCTTCAACTGGCAGGACGTGATGGACTGGCTCCGCCAGCTCCTGTTTGGCTTCCAGATCGGAAACACGCAGATTTCCGTGGCGGCCATTCTCGCCGCGGTCATCGTCTTCATGCTGGGATATATCGGCGCGAAGCTGTTCCAGGGCTGGCTCGACAAGCAGGTGCTGAAGCCCGCCGGTCTCTCGGGCAGCATCCGCGATTCGATCCGCACGACGGTCGGCTATCTCGGCGTGGTGGTGGCGGCGCTCGTCGCCTTCTCCTACGCCGGGCTCGACCTCTCGAACCTCGCCATCGTGGCGGGCGCGTTTTCCGTTGGCATCGGCTTCGGCTTGCAGAGCATCGTCAACAATTTCGTCTCCGGCCTGATCCTGCTCGCAGAGCGCCCGATCAAGGTCGGCGACTGGGTGGTCGTCGGCGGCGAGGAGGGCCTTGTCCGCAAGATCAGCGTGCGCTCCACCGAGATCGAGACCTTCGACCGGGCGAACGTGCTCGTTCCCAACTCGTATTTCATCACCGAAAGCGTGAAGAACTGGACGCTTCACAACAATATGGGACGCATCGCCATTCCCGTGGGCGTCGATTACGACAGCGACCCGCGCATGGTGAAGGAGTTGCTTCTCGACGTCGCGCGCAACCACGTGAACGTCATGAGCAATCCGGAGCCTTTCGTGGTCTTCCAGGATTTCGGCAACGACGCCCTGCAATTCGTGCTCTACGCCTATCTCTACGACCTCACCAAGGGGCTGGGCACGCGGACCGATCTGCGTATCTCCATCATCGAGGAATTCCGCAAGGCGGGGGTCGGCATCCCGTACCGCCAGACGGACGTGACGCTGAAGGACATGGATTGGCTGAAAGCCGCAGTCAGCCAGTATGTTGCGGCACTGCCTTCGGGCGCAGCCGCGAAGAACGGCCCTGGCTCTGCCGACGAGGATACGCCGGACGCAAGGCCCGCTCCTGTGACGCGGCAGCAATGATGCACATCTGCCGCACCTTGCGGTGGATATCCTGAGAGGATACATCTTTAGATTGTAGTTTCCCGCGACTCCTGCGAGTGCTACTCCGGGTTGTAAATCTGCCGTGCGTGCAAGCCGGCCGGGGGAGCGATGACTTTTGGCATCCGGGGTATCATTGCGCTAGCTATGGGCGCGACCGTGGTTTTGACCTGCGATCAGGCATCGGCCCAATCGGGCAACAGGCTGCGCGGCAGTACGCTGGGCGATGGGCAGAAGCGTCTCGGCGTGGGCACGGTCCAGCCCGGGCTGTCCCAGCTTGGTTATGTGCTGGCCGACGGGCTGTTCTTCCTGCCGACCGCCAGCTTCGAAACCGGTGCAAACACCAATCCCGACGAGCTATTTTCCGGCGCGCAGGCGTCACCCTACGGGCTGGCCAATGCGAGCGGCGTCTTGGGCTACATCACCGACAAGGGCGCGACGACGCTCGCGCTGAGGAGCACGCTGCTGCAATATGACGAGGACATCGTCAATAACAGCCGGTGGGATGCGGGCCTAGCGATCGACAACGCCTATGCTATCATGCCCGGAACGGTAGCGACGTTCGGCGCCTATTATCTGCGTGACGAGCTGAACCTCGTGCCGAGCGACAACACCGGCGGTTACGGTCAGCTTGCCTATAAGGACGAGGGCCTGGAGACCTTCGCACGGCTCAAGGCCGATCAGATCGGCTATCGCGGCGGCGTGCTGAATGAGGATGACATTCCCTCCTTCTTCCTTCCGCTCGTTCAGAACGAGCAGTTCAACGTCCAGCGTGTGGAAGGCGCGACGGGTTTCATCATCGGCCCTTCCGCCCGCGTCGGCGTCTATGGCGAGCTTGGCGGCGCGAACCTCGACTATTACTCGCAGAACGCGGAAAATGTCCTGGACCGCGACGCGACCGAATTCTGGGCCGTGGCCGGGCTTCGCTTCAACCTGCACAAGACCCTGACCCTCGACGCGGGTTGGCGCTTCAATGTGCGCGACATCGAGGACCGCTTCACGAAGGACCATTCGTCGGATTTTTTCGACGGCCGGCTGACCTGGTCGCCGAGCGAAACGCTGCAATTCGTCGCCGAGATCGACCGCACGCTGGTGGAACCCGTGACGACCTTCGCGCTGGTCGGCGACAAGACGCGATATGCCCTGGGCGCGAGTTACAAGCCTGCGGCGGAGTGGGATGTCAGCGCATCCCTGCGTTATGAGGTTCTGGACCAGATCGGCGACGTCCAGGAATATGAGGAAACCGGCGGCAGTCTCGCCGTCGGCTACCAGTTTAACGAACGCACGGTGATCTACGGCCTCGTCGATTATGAACACACCGAGGAGCAGTTCAGCGGCGAGGACTACGACCGGGTGCAGGTCGGCGCAGGCACGAAGGTTCAGTTCTAGTGGAGCGAATTTGACATTTGAGCCCCGCGTGCGGCCGGGCTCGTTCTCAAATGTCGAATTCAAAAGCTCCACCAGAATCAATAATGTCTAGTGGTTCTTGTGATTCAAACATTTGCAAATGAGGGCGCTACAAACGGGATGCAAATGTTTGAATCGAACCACTAGTTCCGCCGGATGGCCGCATTAGAAGCGGCCGCCAACCGATTTGCCGAAGCCGGCTTGCTGTGTCGCCGCGCCGCCCGCCCCCACGGATGCGCCCGTGCTCGCATAGCCCTTATACATGTAATACTTCCCGTCGGCGGTCCGCACCTTCAGGAAGGAGGCGGAAAACCCCGATGCCGCCGCCGAACCCGTGGCCGCGTGGGCCGACCCGCGCTGAATCGAGCGCTTCCAGCTTTTCACGCCGCCCTGAAACTGGATCTCGGTTTCGCTCTCGCCAAACCCGAACGCGAAATCGCTGCCCGATCCGGTTTTGGCTTGCGCGCCCGAACGGTCGGAATGCCGGACACGGAAAGCTCCATCCTGGTAGTAATCTGCGATCGAAAGGAAGGTTGCCGCTTCCTGCGGCGCGATCCGGCAGCAGGACTTGCCGCCACCATAGCCGCCCGCCCAAAGCGGAAAACTGCCGGAGACTGCGGCGAGTGCAACGATCAGGGAACGCGAAACCATACGGCGCATGACGCAGCCTCCGTTACGCAAGACAAAATGAGGGAATGCCCAGAGGTGGGCCGTGGCCGAAGCCACGGCTAAGCAACGTTATTTGCGGATGTTCTTCGCCGTGGCGCTTGCAACCGCCGTCTGCGAGATGCCGCCGATATGCGCGCCAGCCACCACGGTCGCGACCTGAAGGCTGTTGTTCTTCGCGAACGCATTGGAGAGCTGCACGCCCTTACAGCCGCACTTGCTCTCGTTGACGGCCTTCGCGGTGGCGCCGGCAGTCTGGTCGATCTTGCCTTTGCTGAACAGCGTCTTGGACGTCACGATCTGCTTCGAGTAGTTCAGAGCAACGGCGTTGGCGAACTGCGGCGCGCCGATATGCTTATTGCCTTTATAGCCACCCGCCAGAGCAACGGAGCTGGAAAGAGCAACGGCAGCAGCGGCGATAACGAGATGAACTTTCATGATAACTTCTCCACACAACTTTTTTATTTGAGCCGCCGGATGTCGTGTCCGGTCGAGTTCAAATTTACGCTTGAGTAATACTTTCCACAACAATGGGACTAACGGAAAGTAAATTTCGCGCGTCGTGGGAGATTGGGGCCTCTCAAAGAAAAAGAGCGCCCAAACCCGTTTCAGGATGGGACGCTCTTTCACGTATGGCGTAACGCCTATTTTAGACGAAGTCTTTGATAGGACGGCAGAAACTGTGAACGCAGCGAAATGCGGACTAGGAGCAGACCGTCAGCGCAAGGGCACGCTCACTTTTGCGCCCAGCGTGTAGGTGAAGGCGGAACTGTTGCCGAGTTCGGTACCGTCCTGATTGCCGATCGTGTCGAAGGGGAAACCGCCATTGCGGTCGGTATCGTTATGAAGCACCGTCGGCACATGGGAAATCCACTCCGCCTCGCCGAACAGCCCCACCGAACCCCACGTCAATTGCTTCTCCAGCGAAAGATTGAGAAGCCCGATGAACGCGGGACTGGTGTCATCCAGGCTGATCGACTGCGCGATCGGCCCGCCGCCCAGCGTATCGGTTGCGGTGTAGCGGCCGTGGTAATCTGTATCGCTGTAGTAAAGCCCCGTCTCGCCGCTGAGCGAAAGCCTGTAGCCGCGTCCCAGCTCTCTGGCGGTCGTGAAGCCGACATAGGCCCCGTAATAGGTGGTGTCGAGATCGTCATCGAGCGTCACGGGATCGGCGGTCGGCCCGAAATCAACGCTGGTGAGCGAGGTCTCCTGGTCCAGTTGCCGTGCGCCGAGACCCACGCGCCACTGAAACGGTGACGCAACGGGCTGGGGCGCATCCTTCAGGCTCACCTGCTGCTGCATGGCGCGGGTGAAGCGCCATTCGACCGCCACGCCCCAATGCACCGCTTCCCGATCCGTCGTGGTCCGCCAATCGCTGAAGAACCCGCCCGAAAGGTCCGGCGCGTAATTGCCGGGATCCTGCTTGCCCGAGCCGCTCGGCGGAATGCGGCCCTCCGGGTTCGGATCGAACAGGGGAAAGAAGGCGCAATCCGTATCTTCCGTGAAGGTGCAGCGGGAGTTTTGCTCGTCCTCGTAGCGCGAATAGAACCCCTTCACGGCCGTATCGATCTGCCAGGAACCGCGCATATGGGGGAGCAATCCGGCGATTTCCCCGGAGAGCCGATAGCCGTTCAGTTCGCCGTCGTGATCCTCGACATGGTCGATGGTCTCGGTGACGAAGAAATCGGTGACCGCCGTGAACTCCGTCTTGTCGAGATGCAGCATCGACCAGCCGATCCCGAGCTTCACCTCCGGCCGAGCCTGTTGCGCGCCCGCCGCCGCGATCGAAAAGGCGAGCGCAGTCATCCCAGCCGCAACCCGCCGGGCAGTAGCAAATGGAACACGGGCAGCCATGGGAAACCTCGCCATTATCACAACCTCAGAAGGAGGTAACAATGCGATTCTCGCCCATTCTGCAATCTATGCGTGTATACTCTCGGCGATTCACACTCAACTGTTGCCAACTTGCCGCGAAAGGCGAATGTCAGCTTGACGCGCGCTTATGCGCCCCTTTTATCCGGGATGGGTATGCAGCCGCGCCGCGACAGGCGGATTGCAGAGACCGGTCGATCTTGTTATGACGCTTTCATGCGTGCGGCATCGGCGCTTTCTCTATGCGCCAATCGACGAGCAGCTCAGGAGTCGTGGCCGAGAGGCTGAAGGCGGCGGTTTGCTAAACCGTTATACGCTCTAAAGGCGTATCGAGGGTTCGAATCCCTCCGACTCCGCCATCTTGAAAAAACATATAAATCAATGCGTTGATCACCGTGTCAGATCCTCGCCTGCCAGCGTCCGGCGCCTCGGCCATCCCGCTAGGCAGCTCCCCCGCTTCGAAGCCTCATCGTGTTTGCCCGGCAGTCGCTCGCGGAAACCTCAACCCGATCGCGACACAGATCTCCGCACAATGGGTCTTTACGCTGACGCCGAACCATGACAGTTTGAGAACAGGCGCAACGAAACGGA
>CAZNAH010000057.1:14433-17111 GCA_964570735.1 uncultured Hyphomicrobiaceae bacterium
TGATCCAATGTCGAGTGAGATCAATGGGCTGGGGCTACAGCCTGTGCGTATCACGAGGATCTTGGAGCAGCCTCTGGGGTCTGCCTGACACGCAGGATCGAGCGCAGGCTCGCCCGAAAGGTGTCCTCGCACACATCGGGCTGGAGCGACCAGCCAATCTCACGGGCCGCGCCAAAAGCGCGGCCTTTGTTTTCAGCCGATGCGCACCGGGATTCCTCGCAGACGGAGCGCGGTGAGCTTGTCCCAATAGCCGCGCTGGAAACGGATTTTCCCGCCGCGACAATGAAAGAAGCCGCACCCGCGCAGGCCGGATGGATCGCGCCATTCGAGCATCGCCCATTCGCCATCCTCGAAGAGAGTCTCGACGATGCAGGTCATCGGGCCGGCGGCGAACTCGGCCTTGAACATCGCACGGATGGCGTCCCGGCCTTCGACAGGCTCGTTCGGCACCTGATGGTTGACAGCATCCTCGGCATAGAAATCGGCCAGTTCATGCGCATCCGCACGATTGAAGGCATCGACCCAAGCGCGGATAACGTCTTTCGGTGTCATGGCGCCTCATTCGAAAATCTGCGGACTTGGCCATCCGCGTGGCTATAGTGGCAATGTTCGATGAGTATGAAGAGGAAATACAATGATCATCGACCATTTCGGATTGGGCGTCTCGGACTATGAACGCGCCAAGGCGTTCTATGCGAAGGTGCTGGCGCCGCTCGGCATTCATCTCGTGATGGAGGCGACGGCCGATCAAACGCCGAGCGGACATCCGGCGTGCGGCTTCGGGCGCGGCGGTAAGCCGGACTTCTGGATCGGCGCGGAGGGAAAGACCGCCCCCCCGACCCACATCGCCTTCTTGGCGCGTAGCCGCGCCGAGGTGGACGCGTTCTACAGCACGGCGCTGGCCGAAGGCGCAACCGACAACGGCGCGCCGGGACTTCGGCCCCATTACCACGAGAACTATTATGGCGCGTTCGTCCGCGATCTCGACGGGCACAACATCGAAGCCGTGTGCCACGCGCCGGAGTGACAAACTTCACGCAAAGGTTAAGTCCTTCCCTCGACTCCCGAAATGGCGGCTTGCACCCTTGGCTTGGCATTTGCTAACGATGCCGCTGGGGCGCAGGCAAGGCGGACGGGACCGATGGAGGCAGGGGGAGCGTCGAGCTTATCCTTGATCGCGTGGCAGGGCTGGGGCGTGCTGTCGGTGATCGCGGCGCTCACGGCGCTGCTTGCGACCATCCTCGCATGGCTGCTCCCCTTCCCGAAGCGCTCGCTCTCCCGCCAGCTCGATACCTATGAAGACCGCATGGCGATCAAGGCGCGCCTCGGCGAGGTGCCGCCCGTCAAAGCCTATTTCATAGCCCTGCATCGCCTGAACGACTGGCTCACGGAGTGGTTCGGCCCGCCCTTCAGCGGCCAGGCTTTCGAGCGCAATCTCGCCATCGCTTTCATCTTCCCCATCGCCCTCTTCCTTCTCACCCTCGTCACAAGCGGCATGACCGCCGGCCGGATCGCGCTCTCGGAAGTGCTGCTGTTCGCCGGCGCCTTCGTGGCGATCGCCTATGTCATCGTCTCCGCGTTCCGCAACCTTCTCGCGCTGATCGAGCGGGCCTGGCGCATGTTCGGCGGCGACGGCGAGCTTGCCCACACGATCTCCAAGGTGCTGCTCGGCGCTTTCGCCGTGATGGTCGCGTTCACGATCGCTTTCGCCATCGCCTCGGCGTTTGCGGGCGAGATCGCGAATGCGGGGTCGGTGCTGGGCGCCATGGCGGGCGGGTTCGCGCTCGCTTTCGCCTTCGCGGTGGCGTTTGCGCTCGCGGGAGCGGCGCTGTTCGCGGTCGTCGTCGCCATCATCGGCGGAGCGGCGCTGGCGTTCGCGAGCGAATTCGCCTTCCTGCTCTTCCTGTTCTTCATCATCATCCCGGTGGTGAACGCCTCGATGGACTGGCTGTCCTGGGGCATCTCGCGGCTCGTCATGACCCGCAGCGAGCGCTTTCAGCCCGACAGCATGGGCTTGGCGTCCGTCGTCGCGCTGTCCGCGCTAACGTTCCTGACCGGCGCGGCGCTGATGGTCGCTTTGGCCGCCGTGCTTCCCAATGCGATCGAGGGGCTGAACCGGGCCTTCGCCGTGGCGGGGCTCGCGACATTCGACTGGCAGAGCATGGTCGCCCGCGCGGTCGGCGCGCCCTGGACGGACGGCCTCTTCGTGACGGGCATGCTGCTGACGACGATCGTGCCCGCGTCCGTTTATCTGGTTGTGGGGCTGGCGGGCGTGCTGGCCCGCTACACCCCTGCTGCGCAGACCGCCGCCGCGAGCCTTTCAGAGCATCCCGAAGTGCCGCCCACGCCCTCGGAGGCCGGCCCGGTCAAGCTGACCCTCATCCTCGCGCGCGTCTGGTATCTGGTTGCGGCGGCCCTCACGATTGGCTTGATCGCGCTCGTCAGCGCCGCGATCAGCTACAGCCACGCGCCAGCCGGGCAGTTCCTGTCGAAGGTTGCGCTGTGTTCGACAGCATGGAGCCACGGGCGTTGCGGCTGGTTCTGACGCCGCGCTTGGCGACGCAGTGCGGAGCGCTCATCCGCATCCATCTTCAGCGCTGCGATGAACGCTTGCCTGGCGGAATGAACCGCCCCGGGATTGTCGGAGGCTATTTGGTTTAAGTTATGCTGCCATGGCG
>CAZNAH010000058.1:0-8656 GCA_964570735.1 uncultured Hyphomicrobiaceae bacterium
GTGCTGGCGCTCCGCCTCAAGGCCGTCACAGAGCTCCGCCGCCGTGGCCCGCGTGTTCGGCTCCCGGCGCGCGCCCCTGCGGATGTGGACGAGCGCGTTCGGCTCTTCCTGTCCGATGCCGAGCACGCCGCGCGGGCGGTGATATTTGAAACTCCGGCCAACCAGACGCACGCCGTTCGCGATGAGCGCGGAGGCCAGCGTGTCCCCCTCGAAACCCGTGAGTGCGCGGCCGTCGAAGCTGAAGGCCAAACGGCGATCCCGGTCGATCAGCCCGCCCAAGGCGAGGCGAAAGGGTTGTGCGGCCATCAGTCCTGATCCTTTGCGTAAGCGGCGGACGCGATGGCGTGCGATGACGTGTCGCGCTCAACCGCAACGAAGGTGCGGCATCCCAGCGTGTGCTGCCAAAGCTCGCAATGCGCGCCGCGCGGATTGTCGCGGAGATAGGCATGGGCGAACCACTCCCTCGCCGAAGCGCCGTCTTTCGGCGGCGATCCGAGCGCGGCGCCCGCATATGTGAACTCCGCCTCGTCGCGCGGACCGCAAAAGGGACAGGAAATCAGCATGGCGCAGCCTTCCTTAGTGATGGCCGGGGTAGGGGCCGGCGCCCTTTTCATCGAGCAGGCGCCCCTGCTCGAAACGGTCGAGCGAGAAGGGCGCGTTCAGGTCGTGGGGCGCATCATGCGCGATGGTGTGCGCGAAGACCCAGCCCGAGCCGGGCGTCGCCTTGAAGCCGCCATAGCACCAGCCGCCGTTGACGTAGAAGTTCGAGAGGGGCGTTTTGGAGATGATGGGGCTGCCGTCCATGGTCATGTCCATAATGCCGCCCCACTGGCGCAGAAGCCGTATACGGCCGACGCTCGGAAAGAGGGCCATGCCCGCAGCACAAACGTGCTCCATGTTCGGCAGATTGCCGCGCTGGGCGTAGGAATTGTAGAAGTCGAGATCGCCGCCGAAGACGAGGCCGCCCTTGTCAGACTGGCTGACATAATAATGGCCCGCGCCGAACGTCACGACCGTATCGAGGAACGGCTTGATCGCTTCCGTCACATAAGCCTGGAGGACGTGGCTTTCGACGGGAAGCGGCGCAAGCCCCGCCATTTGCGCGATGCGCGACGTATTGCCCGCCACGGCGATGCCCACGCGCCCCGCCGCGACCTGGCCGCGATTGGTTTTGACGGCCGTGATGGCGCCGTTCTGGCGTTCGAACCCGGTCACCTCGCAATTCTCGATGATATCGACGCCGAGCTGGCTCGCCGCGCGGGCATAGCCCCAGGCGACGGCGTCATGCCGCGCGGTGCCGCCGCGCTTCTGAAGCAGGCCGCCATGGATGGGAAAGCGCGCTTCGCCGGAGAAATCGAGGTGGGGAACCATACGGCGCACATCGTCCCGGTCGAGAAGCTCGGCATCTACGCCCGCGAGCCGCATGGCATTGCCTCGCCTGGCATAGGTATCCATCTGCGCATCCGAATGCGCGAGGTTGAGCACGCCGCGCTGGCTGAACATGACATTGAAGTTCAGCTCCTGGCTCAGCGTCTCCCACAGCTTGAGCGAGTGCTCATAGAAATAGGTGTTCGCCGGAAGGAGATAGTTGGAGCGGATGATCGTCGTGTTGCGGCCGGTATTTCCGCCGCCGATCCAGCCCTTCTCCAGAACCGCGACATTGCGGAGGCCGTGCCGGTTCGCGAGATAATAGGCGGTCGCCAGACCATGCCCGCCGCCACCGACGATGATGGCGTCGTAGCTTTTCTTGAGTTCGGCCTTCCGCCAGGCAGGCTGCCAGTGCTTATGCCCGCTGAGGCTGTGCCGAAGAAGCGAAAAGGCTGAATATCCTCGTATCATGCATACAAGATACCAGAAACAAAGCGCGAGCCAAGTCCCATTAGCAAAACTAATGTGGCAATTATCGATCGCTCATGGCTAACAAATCAATGATCATGACACGATCATTTCAACAGAACCATAAAGAAGTTGTTAGCGGATTTCGCAATCAGCTTTTCTTTGCCATCTGACTCTGTGCGATAGTTGCGAGAACTTTCAGATCGTCTTCGTTTTTCTGTCCCGCAAGGAGAAAGCGAACCTGCCCTTCGCCCCAGGCGAAAGAACGGAAGTCGTCATGCTTGGCCGGGGCGAGCGCGCTGTCCTGCCCGCCCGGCACAATATAAAAAGCAAGCGGCGGCTCCGTCTTCGAGGCATAAGTCAACTGCATCATCCTGTCCGGTTCATAATTGAACACCTGCCCGCGTACCAATTCGTAGCCCTGCCGGGACAGATCGGGCGGCGTGAGCGGCTTGCCCGCCACCTTGGTGAGCTGAAAGCGGATGAGTTCCGGGTTCGTGATCGCATCGGGATGGGGGGTAAGGGTTTCCTTCGGAAAGAAAGCGTGGAACTTCGCCACATCGGTGATCCAGCCGGGCGTCGTCGGCGCGACCTGGCTGGCGCGATCCTCGATCTTCGGCGGTCCCGCCATCGGTTTCGTGATGAAGGCGTTTCCGGCAAACCCGGCCCCGGCGCCCACGATAAGGGCGAGCGCGACCAGCAAGGGGGAACGGGAGCGCCCCTCCGCACGAGCCGGCGCTGCTACGGCCGCCGGCATGGGCGGGGGTAGTGCATCGTTCGCGGCCGGCTGGCTGATTTGCACTTTCGGCGCGGCGTCCGGGAAGCTCAATTCGGGCGGAACGGCGCGCTCATCCATGCGGATGGCCGCGAATGTTTCCATCAGGTGAGACTGCGTGCGCTTCAGCCGCAACAGCCGCCGCGAAATTTCCGGATTATATTCCGCAAGATCGGCGATGCCGATCGCCTGTGTCCTGTCGAGCTGCCCATCAAGATAGGCGAGCAGCAGTTCGTCGCTCAGTTGCGTCATGCCGCCTGCTCCGCGAACGGATATCTTGCGCCGCGCGCGCCGTCGATGCCGCCGATGGACTCGGCCAGCGGGCGTTCGTTCACGCCGCGATGCTCAAGCCAGGTCGCGAGCGCAGCGTGCCCGCGCGCCAGCAGCTTGATTAGGGACAGGATGTCCATGGACATGACATCGGCGGCCTCGTCATAGGATGTGCCTTCCCCATAGACGAGGTAGAGCGCAGACCTCTGCGGGCTGGGCAGATTGGCGACGAATTTCGCGAAATGGGCGTTCGAGAGGCCGGCGGCCTGGCCTTGCACACCGGAAAAAAGACGCGGCTCCGGCGGACAGGTCTGGCGCAGATTGGGCGTTTCGGCGAGTTTCGTCGCCCACAGCGTGTGCATGTGCTTCAACGCATCGCGCAGGGCATCGTGCTCGTCCTGCGCGCTGAATGTCCTTTGCGGCACGGCGCGGCGCGTGGCCCGCAGCAGCGCGCGGCTCAGCTGCTCGTGGGCCGTGAGCACCATCGCGAACTTATACAGCCTGGGAAGAAGCTTATCGAACTCTTCACGGCGCAGGGATTTTCTCTGTCCGAGGGTCGCCATGATACACCGGCTCTTCTCTTCACCAACACAACTGGTCCTAATAATGCTACAATTGGCACGGAAAGATTGCTGGATGGTAAAGGGTGGGGCAGTCTGTACCCTGATGCGTGCGTTCATGCGAGACATGAAGCGCACCGGTCATTGGGCGCCGTCGGCATAGGCACGGTCCCAGGAGTCAAGCGACAAAACAGGGTCATTTGAACAAGGTCATTTCATGAGTCGAAATCTTGCCGGAAAGGCGCCGCAGCGCCTGAGCAAGTTCTCAAAAGCCGGCGACGAGACATTCCGGCACGAACGGCCGGCTCCTTTCCCCGCCCCGAACCCAGACTACAATGGGCAGGAGCCCGGCGGCGCGATCCCCGAACAGGATGACCCGCGGCTCGCCGTTCCCTCCCCCGATGAAGCCCGGCGGACGTTCTCGCGATTCTCCGAAGACAGGTATGCGCTTTACGAGCCGGTCCCGCAGCCGCGCGGCTTCGAGGAACCCGCGGCCTCGTTCGAGCAACACCGCTACGAAGCCGATAACCCTTACGGCGACCCCGGCCCGGTCACTCCTTTCGACCCCCGCGAGGACGAGCCGCTGTCCCCGCCGCCGTCCCGGCTCATGGACGAGTTGGAGCGCCTGAGGCAGGACCGTCACTTCGGCTATGATGAGCGCGAGGCGGCACCTCTTCGGCAAGACGCGGCCGCAGCATCCTTTCCGCAGGAAGCGGCTCCGCGCGCCGCACCGGTGCGCGAACAGCGCAAGCGGATCAAGGCGGGTTCAGCGAGGCTGGGCAGACGCCTGCAGGCCGCGCTTCCCGGCGCCGGGGCGAAGCAGCGGGTGATGGACGGTTTCGAAACAGCGGCGCGCGTCACGCGCAAGGGTGGCGCTGGCTCGACCCGGCTTGCGCGGAAAAGCCTTGCCGTCGTCTCGAACGCTCGCTCGCTAATCCGTTTCGCGCGTGCGAAGAAGCTCAGCGCACGTTACCGCATGGCGCTGGCGCTCGTTCACGCCAGGCTGTTCGATCGCCGGGTGGAACGGGTGCTGTTCGTGCAATCGCGCCGTACGGAGGGGGAGTTCGACGCCGCTGCCGACAGCCGGGATTATCATTATGACGGTCCGATCCCGCGCCTCGTTCTGGATTGGGCGCTCTCTGCGCTGCCCGAAGACCTGAAGACCTATGCCTTCGTGGATTTCCGCGCCGGAAACGGGCGAACGATACTGCTCGCCGCGCGCCGCAATTTCGAGGTGATCTACGGCTACGCCTTCGACGCCCAGGCGCATGAAGACCTGGAAATGAACATCGCGCAATATCCGCGCTCGCTCATGTCCTGCCGCAATCTGCGTGCCATAAGAGGGGATATCGACGGTGTCAGCATCCCCGAGCAGCCCGCCGTGCTGTTCTTCCCCAACAGCGCGCGCGAACGGCATCTCGGCATCATCCTCAACCACGTGGCGTCGTCGTTCCGGCTCAATCCGCGCCCGCTGTATCTCGTCTTCGACAAGGCGGCAAAGGACACACAGCCCGAGCATGAGGATATCTTCGAGCCGGTTCCGATCCCGATCCCGAACCGCCTCAGGCTCGCCATCCTGAGCCCGGAGCGCGTCAAGCTCTACCGTTCGGTGCTGGTGCGCGGAGCTTAGACGAGAGCGGCTTCCTTCTCCGGTTCCGCTTCGGCGTATTCCTCCGACATGATCCGGACGCGGCCCTTCAAATGGGTCAGCTCGTCCGGGCACGTCCCGCCATAGGCCCAATCGAGCAGCTCCACCGTGTGTACGATGGGCGCAGGTCCGCCGCTTAGCTGCCCGATGCAGCCGATGTTCCCCGTCGCCACGCAGTCCGGCCTCACGCGCGCGATCGACCCGAGCTTGCGTTCGCGCAGTTCGCCCGCGATCTCCGGTTGCAGGATGTTGTAGGTGCCCGCCGATCCGCAGCAGATATGCGCTTCCGGGATTTCGAGCACGGTGAAGCCCGCATTCCGCAGCAGCTTGCGCGGCGGCTCGTGGATGCGCTGGCCGTGCTGCATCGAGCAGGCCGAGTGATAGGCGACGCGGATGTCCGTCCAGCCCTTCGGCGCGTCCAGCGTGAGGCTTGCCGCGAACTCGGTGATGTCCTTCGTCAGCGATGAGACGAATTTCGCCTTGTCGGCATAGTCCGGGTCCTGCGCGAAGAGGTGGCCGTAATCCTTCACGGTCGTCCCGCAGCCCGAAGCGTTGATGATGATGGCGTCGAGTGGACCGCTCTCGCGCAGCGCGAGCCAGGCGTCGATGTTGCGCCGCGCAAACGCTTTCGCTTCCGCTTCCTTGCCCATGTGCAAGACGAGCGCGCCGCAGCAGCCTTCGCCCTGCGCGAGCACGACATCGAAGCCGATATGGTTGAGGAAGCGGATGGTCGCGTCGTTGATCTGCGGGCGGAGCACGCGCTGGGCGCATCCGCTGAGAAGCGCGACGCGCCCCCGGCGCGGACCGGTGGCCTTGACGACCTGCGGCATGGTGTATGTGCCCCGCTTCAATGGGCTGGACGGCGCCATGTCGAGCATCGCGGCCACTTCCTTCAGGCCGAAGCGGCGCAGGAGATTGCGGAACGGCCGAGCGAGGGCCGCGCCGACCAGCGCCATGCGGAAACGGCCCGGATAAGGCAGCACGAGCCGGATGAGCTTCCGCGTAAGCCGGTCCTTCGGCAGCCGCATCACCTGCTCGTCGATCTTGACGCGCGCAAGATCGGACAGATGCATGTAATCCACGCCGCTCGGACAGGTCGTCATGCAGGCATAGCAGCTCAGGCAGCGGTCCATGTGCGGCTTGATCTGCTTCGCCGTCGCCTCGCCTTCGAGCATCGCCTTGATGAGGTATATTCGGCCGCGCGGGCTGTCACGCTCATCGCCCAGCACCAGATAGGTCGGGCAGGTGGCGGTGCAGAACCCGCAATGCACGCAGCTCCGCAGGATGTCGTTGGCTTCCTTGAGGCGCGGATCTGCAAGCTGCTCTTTGGTGAATGACGTTTCCATGGATGAACCTTATCACACGCCGGCGTACATGCGCCCCGGATTCAATAGCCCGGCCGGGTCGAACGCTTTCTTGATGCCCTCGACCAGCCGCATTTTGGCAAGCGGCAGAGGCTGGAACACCTCGATGGCCGCCCGCACGGGGCGGGGCGCGCGGAGCAGCATGGCGTCCGCGCCGAATTCCGCGAGCACGCGGCGCACCTCCGTCACGCTGGCATCCGACGAAGGCGGCACCTCCACCCAGATCAGCCCGCCGGACCAGTCATAGGCCACGTTGATGTCCAGAAGCGCGTTGAGCGCACGCACGATCTGGGCGGCCTTCGACGGCGCGGTGGTGATGCGCCACAGCGGCCGCGCGTCGTCCGCCACGAGATGCGCCATGCCCCGGATTTCCGACCAGAACGCGCGCGAGCGATCGCGCTGCAACTCATAGGTCTCGCCGAAGGGGGACAGTTCCCGGCGCAACCGCTCGCTGCGGGATTGCACGACCGTTTCGACGCCTTCGAGCCGCAGTGCGGTCAGAGCCAGCCCGGAAGGCGCCAGCGCCTTGTCCTTCAACCGCGCGACGAAGGCCGGCGACAAGTGCAGCGTGCCCGAGACCTCGAACGGCGTGCCCATCGCCGCGCACATCACGCCGACCGCCGCCTCGTCGGCGAGGCCGAAAAACAGGATGGTGCGACTATCGGGAGCGCGGGGCAGCACCTTCATCGTAACCTCGGTCAGGACGGCGAGCGTGCCCCAGGAACCGCACAGCCCGCGCACGAGGTCCACGCCGGTGACGTTCTTCATGACGCGCCCGCCGGATTTGATGATCTCGCCGCGCCCGTTCACGGCCCTGATGCCAAGGAGATGGTCGCGCGCCGCGCCGCGCAGGATGCGGCGTGAGCCAGACACGTTCATCGCGAAGATGCCGCCGATGCTCGCCCCGGTCTGGTTGCGGCTCAGCACGCGGGCATAATCGGCCGGCTCGAACGCAAGCTCCTGATTTTGCGTATCAAGCACGGCCTCGATTTCGGCAAGCGTCGTACCCGTCTTCGCGGACAGGACGAGTTCACTCGGCTCGTAGAGCGTGATGCCGGTCATCTTGGAAGCCGACACGACAGCGGCGGGATCGAGCGGACGCCCGGCAGTCCGCTTCGTGCGGAAGCCGCAGACTTCCAGGGGAAGCTTGCTGTCATTTGCGCTGCGGACCAGGTCTGCGAGGTCCTCTTCGCGCGCCGGAGCATAGACGTCAGCCATGATGCGCCTCTGCGCCTCCTGCGGCGAACCGGGCCTGAAGGTCGAGCGGGAACACCTTGCCCGCGTTCAGAAGCCAGCGCGGATCGAACGCGGCCTTGACGCGCATCTGCTGTTCGAGATCGTCGGTAGAGTACTGATAGCTCATCAAATCGCGCTTCTCGATGCCGACCCCATGCTCGCCGGTGAGGCAACCGCCCGCATCCACGCACAGCTTCAGGATGTCCGCGCCGCATTCCTCGGCCAAGATCTTCTCGCGCTCATCATTAGCATTATAGAGAATGAGCGGATGCAGGTTTCCATCGCCTGCATGGAAGATATTCGCGATCTGCAACCCGTATCTCTTGCCGATCTCTTCCGTCTGCTTCAGCACCTCGGCGAGCTTGCCGAGGGGGATCACGCCATCCATGCAGTAATAGTCGGAGATGCGGCCGATCGCGCCGAACGCCGCCTTGCGGCCCTTCCAAATTGCCGCACTTTCAGCGTCGTTCTCGCTGATCTTCAGCGTCTTCGGCGAAAACTGCTTCGCGATGGCGGAGAGATGCGCGAGCTGGGTGTTAATCTCTTCGGGCGAGCCTTCGACCTCCACGATCAGCATGGCCTCCACATCGAGCGGGTAGCCCGCCTTGGCGAAGTTCTCGCAGACGTGGATTGCCGGGCGGTCCATGAATTCGAGCGCCACGGGGACATGGCCGCTCGCGATCATCGCGGCGACGCAGGCCCCCGCGGTCTCGGCGGAATCAAAGCCGATCAGCATAGGGCGCTGACCCTCCGCCTTGCGCAGGATGCGAACCGTGGCTTCCGTCACGATGCCGAACTGCCCTTCCGAGCCGACGGCGAGACCCAGCAGGTCGTAGCCCATCGGATCGAGGTGATCCCCGCCGAGTTCGACAACCTCGCCGTCCATCATAACCATCGTCACGCCCAGCACATTGTTCGTGGTGACGCCATATTTCAGGCAGTGTGCGCCACCCGAATTCATCGCGAT
>CAZNAH010000058.1:8666-11429 GCA_964570735.1 uncultured Hyphomicrobiaceae bacterium
GAGCGTGCAGGCGAGCTGGCTCGAAGGATCGGGCGCGTAGAAGAAGTTGGCGTGCGCCACCGCGTTCGAGATCGCCAGATTGGTGATCCCCACCTCGACCGTGGCGGTGCGGTCCGCGAAGTTCACATCGAGGATCCTGTTCATGCGCGAAAGGCCAATCACGACCGCGTCTTCGAGCGGGAGCGCGCCGCCGGAGAGCGACGTGCCTGCCCCCCTCGCGACGACTTTGATGCGGTTCTCATGGCAATATTTCAGGATGCGGCTGACTTCCGCGGTCGAGCGCGGCAGAACGACGGCCAGCGGCATCGCGCGATAGGCGGTCAGCGCGTCCGTATCGAATGCGCGCCGCCCGGCTTCCTCCTTGATGACGGTGTTCGCCGCCGCGATGCGCGATAACCCGGCGATGAGAGCGTCGCGCCTGCGCAGTGTACTCGTATCAGCCTGTGGCATCGCGATCATCGACATGGCGCACTCCAAAAAAAGCCCCGTTTTGGGAACATAGATCAGAAAGTCCGTATTTATGCGTAGGTGGGGGTCCGCGTAAGCCTTCCACCCAGTCTTTGCCATAATACAACATGCGCTTGACATCCGCACGCAGAACCCCCCTACTCGATGGTGTGGATGTCTGCGGCACTTGCATACAAAGGCTGCCGCCGATGCAGTCCCCGGGAGTAAGCGTGACCTCGATAACCGACCTGGAAATTTTCGCCCGCATCGTCACGGCCGGCAGCATGTCGGCGGCCGGGCGTGAGCTGGGGCTTTCTCCCGCGGTCATCAGCAAACGGATCAGCCATCTTGAGGAACGGCTCGGCGCACGGCTGTTCCATCGCACGACGCGGCAGCTTCAGCTGACCGAAACGGGGCGCGGCTTTTACGAGCGGGTGGTCAACATCCTGTCCAGCATCGAGGAAGCCGAAGCGTTCGTATCGCGGGGTAACGCGCAGCCCGGCGGAATGCTCCGCATCACGGCGCCCAGCGCATTCAGCCGGCTTCACATTGCGCCTCACCTCGGCGGCTTTCTGAAGGACTATCCCGGCCTCGCGATCGAGATCATCGCGACGGACTCCATCCTCGATATCGTCAAGGAAGGGATCGACCTCGCGATCCGCATCGCCGAACTGGAAGATTCCAGCCTCGTGGCGCGCAAGCTCGCCCCCTGCCGCCGGCTTTTCTGCGCCGCGCCGGCCTACCTCAGGGAGCATGGCGAGCCGAAGAGCCTCACCGACCTCAGAAATCATAAGGTCCTCGTCGAGAGCAATCAGGTCTGGCGGCTGGAAGGCCCCGAAGGCTCGGTCTCCCTCCGCCCGTCCGGCGACATCCGGACCAACAGCAGCGAAATCATCAATCAGGGCGTCGTCTCCGGGCTCGGAATCGCGCTCTGTTCGACCTGGCTCATCCGCGACGAACTGATCAGCGGCAAGCTGACCCCCATCCTGCCGCAATATCGCGAGGCGCAAAGCATCGCGATCCACGCCGTTTATCCGTGCAAGCAATATATCCCCGCCAAACTTCGCGTCTTCATCGATTACCTGGCGTCCGTATACGGCCCCCATCCGTATTGGGACGAGGGGATCAATCTCGCGAGCAGCCGGTTCCACAATGGCACGGCTGCGGCAGATGATCTCAGACGCACCGAAGCGCTCCAGGTTGGCCTTTAGAATGGCTCGCTTGTTCATCGCGATGTGCTAGTCATATCGTGGGGCCGCCTGGAACCGTTCCAGCTACTGCAATGAGGAGAGCCATATGAAAAGCCTAACTGCTGCCATTGCACTTGCCGCAGCCTTCACAGTTTCCGCTCAAGCACAGACGGCGGGAGACGCGGCAAAGGGCGAGCAGGTCTTCAAGAAGTGCAAAATCTGCCATCAGGTCGGCGACAACGCGAAGAACATGGTTGGTCCGCACCTGAACGACATCATCGGCGCGCAGCCCGGCCAGCACGCGGAAGGCTATAAATATTCGCAGGCCATGATCGACTGGGGCCAGGGCAAGGTCTGGGATGACGCCACGCTGAGCGCTTATCTCGAAAATCCGCGCGGCGTCGTGAATGGCACGAAGATGGCCTTCGTCGGCCTGAAGAACGAACAGGAACGCGCCGACGTCATCGCTTACCTCAAGCAATTCACCAAGAAGTAAGTTCGTTAAGCCTTTGCCGGAGGGGGCGGGCGCTCCCTTCGGCCATCTGTTTGCTGCGCGCTCCGTTACAGGTGCCAGACGTGTCAAACCCACCGCCCCGCGCGCCGCACGTTGCGCTGTTCGTCACCTGCCTTGTCGATCTGTTCCGTCCCGTGGTGGGCTTCGCCAGCGTGAAGCTGCTCGAAGAGGCGGGGTGCCGCGTTTCGGTGCCGCTCGCGCAGACCTGCTGCGGCCAGCCCGCTTATAATTCCGGCGCGCGCGGCGATGCCCGCGAGATCGCGCGTCAGGTCCTTCACGCGTTCGAGGGTTATGATTATGTCGTCGCCCCGTCCGGCTCCTGCGCGGGGATGCTGAAGAAGCACTATCCCACCTTGTTCGAGGCGGATGACCCGCAGGCGGAACAGGCGCGCGCGTTCTCGGCCCGCGTCTACGAACTGACGACCTTCCTCGCCGACGTGCTCCATATCGACCTTTCGGGCCGCGGCTTCGAGCGGACGGTCACCTATCACGATTCATGCTCGTCGCTCCGCGAGATGAAGGTGCAGGGCCAGCCCCGCCGGCTGCTCGAAAGCCTCGACGGGCTGACGATCGCGGAGATGGACGATCGGGAGGTGTGCTGCGGATTTGGCG
>CAZNAH010000058.1:11458-14190 GCA_964570735.1 uncultured Hyphomicrobiaceae bacterium
GGAGCCTTCTCCGTGAAATATCCGGACATTTCCAACGCCATGGTGACCCAGCGCTCGGCCCGCGTCGTGGAAACCGGCGCGCCGGTGCTGACGGGCGGCGATCTCGGCTGCCTCATGAACATCGCGGGCAAGCTTTCGCGGGAGGGCAAGTCGGTCGAGGTGCGCCATATCGCGGAGATCCTCGCAGGCATGACGGACGAGCCCGGCATCGCGCAGGGCCGCGACGCGGGGGCGGACAAGCCGCGTTAATCCTCCTCGACGAAGACCTGCTCGCGCTTGCGGCTGATCGCGGGCATCAGCGAGACGACGAGCGCCGCCACCGCAAGCGCCAGCAATATGGCGCTGATCGGCCGCTCGATGAACACCATCGGGTCGCCGCGCGAGATGATCATGGCGCGGCGCAGGTTTTCTTCCAGCATCGGTTCAAGAACAAAGCCGAGAAGCAGGGGCGCGGGCTCGCAGCCGAGCTTGATGAGGACGTATCCGAGCAGCCCGAACGCGGCCATGGCGTAAAGGTCGAACGGGTTCTTGTTCACGCCGTAAAGCCCGATGCAGGCGAAGGCGAGAATGGCCGGGAACAGCACGAAATAGGGCACGGTGAGCAACCGCACCCAGATGCCGATCAAGGGCAGGTTGAGCACGACGAGCATGAGGTTGCCGATCCACATCGACGCGATGAGGCCCCAGAACAGTGCGGGCTGCTCGGTCGCGACGTTCGGGCCGGGCGTGATGCCCTGGATGATGAGCGCGCCGATCATCAGCGCCATCACCGGATTGGCGGGCACGCCCAGCGTGAGCATGGGGATGAAGGAGGTTTGCGCCCCGGCATTGTTGGCGGCTTCCGGTCCGGCGACGCCTTCGATGGCCCCCTTGCCGAACTGTTCCGGCGTTTTCGACAGGCGTTTCTCGACGCTGTAGGCCGCGAACGCCGCCAGGACCGCGCCGCTGCCGGGCAATACCCCGAGAATGGAGCCGACCGTGGTTCCGCGGAGTACGGGTGCGGCCATGCGACGGAAATCCGCGCGCGTCGGGATGAGGTTCGTCACCCGCCGTACCATCACGTCACGGTCGTGCTCGCGTTCGAGGTTCCTGAGGATTTCCGCGAGCCCGAACGTGCCGATGGCAACGGCGACAAACTCGATCCCGTCGGCCAGCTCGAAAAAACCGAAGGTGAAGCGCGGTGCGCCCGTGAAGATGTCCTGACCCACCGTGCGCAGAAGAAGGCCGAGCACGATCATCGCGAGCGCCTTCAGAATGGAGCCATGCGCCAGCGCGACCGACAGGATGAGGCCGAGAACGATGAGCGAGAAATAATCCGCCGGGCCGAATTCGAGGGCGATGCTCGCGAGCGGCGGTGCGGCCAGCGCGACGAGCAGCGTCGCCACCGTGCCCGCGAAGAACGAGCCGAGCGCCGCCGTCGCCAGGGCCACGCCCGCCCGGCCCTGCCGCGCCATCTGGTAGCCGTCGATGGCGGTGACGGCGGATGAGGATTCGCCCGGCAGGTTGATCAGGATCGCCGTGGTCGAGCCGCCATATTGCGCGCCGTAATAGATGCCGGCCAGCATGATGAGCGAGGAGACCGGCTCGAAATTGAAGGTGAGCGGCAGGAGCAGCGAAATCGTCGCGACGGGGCCGACGCCCGGCAGGACGCCGATCAGCGTGCCGAGCATGACGCCGATGAGGCAATAGAGGATGTTGTAAGGCGAAAGCGCCGTTTCGAGGCCGAGGCCGAGATTTGCGATCAGGTCCATGCGGGCCGCCTCATGCGCCGAGCCAGGGGCCGAACAGGGGGAGCGTCAGCCCGAGCGCATAATAGAAGACCGCGATGCAGAACGCCGTGAGCCCGAGGGTGAGCGCAAGCGCGAATGGCACCGTGACCCTCCGGCTTGCGAAGCTCGCGATCAGCACAACGAGCGCGAGCGAGGGCACGAGGCCGAGCCCGCGCACCGTCACGCCGAAAAGGATCGGGGGAAACAGGATGAGAAACACACTGCGGAAGGGTGCGAATTCCAGAGGCTCGGGCGCATCCGCGACGGAGCGCAGACCAATCGCGATACCGAGCCCGATCAGAATGAGGGAGAGCATCAGCGGGAAGAAGCCCGGCCCCATGCGGAGGGGCGTCCCGAGTTCGAGATCGAGGGAGTTATAAGCGAACCACGCGCCGATACCGACGAAGATCAGACCTGCCGCCACGTCCTGCGTATTGATCTTCATCGGCGGGGCATGCCTCGATTTCGTTTCCGTCGCGTTTTACGTGTCCGCTCGGAGATGGGCACGGCCAGCAGACGCAAGCCGTGCCGCGATGCAGGCTCAGTCGGCGTAAACGCCCGCGGCTTTGATGACCGGCTCCCAGCGCTTGATTTCGGATTCGAGCTTTGCCTTCAGAGCCTCCGGCGTTGCCTCGCTCTCGGACGCGGGCGCCGTGCCGAGCTCGGCGAAACGCTTCACCACGTTCTCATCCTTCAACGCCTTCTGGAGCGCGGCGTTCAGCCGCTTCACAACGGCCTCCGGGGTGCCTTTCGGCGCATAGAGGCCGTGCCACACGCCAACCTGGAAGCCCGGCAGCCCGGCTTCCTCAGCGGTCGGCAGGTCCGGAAGATTGTCGAGGCGCACCTTCGACGTGGTGGCGTAGGCTTTTACCTTCTTCGCCTGAATCTGGCTCGTCGTGTTCGTGGTCTGGTCGCACATGAAATCGACCTGTCCGCCGAGGAGATCGGTCAGCGCGGGTCCGG
>CAZNAH010000058.1:14200-17079 GCA_964570735.1 uncultured Hyphomicrobiaceae bacterium
TTTATAGGGAACCGTGGTGAGCTGCGTCTGTATGGCGGACATGAAGAGCATGCCGCACAGATGCGACGCCGCACCGATGCCGGCATTCGCATACGTCACTTTATCCTTGTTGGCCTTGACGTATTCGATGAGCGACTTGAGGTCATCCGGCTGGAAATCCGGGCGCGCGATGATCGTCATCGGCACCTCCGTCACGAGACCGATATATTCGAAGTCGGTCAGCGCGTTGAAGGGCAGCTTGCGGTAGAGCGTTGCGCTCGTCGCCATGCCGATGTGGTGCAGGAAGAGCGTGTAGCCGTCGGGGTCGGCTTTCGCGGCGCGCGCCGCGCCCAGCGTGCCGCCTGCGCCGCCCACGTTCTCGACGATGATCTGCTGGCCGAGATCCCGGCTCATGGCCTCGCCGACGAGCCGTGTCACGGTATCGGTAGGCCCGCCCGCCGCGAAGGGCACGATGATCGTGATCGGCCTGGTGGGATAATCCTGCGCGCTGACAGAAACAGAGGTGAAGGCAAAGGCCAGAGCAAAGGCAACAGCCCTTAAAATTCGCATGGTTCCTCCCGGAGAGCCTCTTAAGTGCGTGATTTCACTCTTAAGAAGTCTTCACCGGGAGTCAATCGGACTGTCGTATGAGGCGTATGGCTTTCTCAGATCATTCCGAAGACCATGGCCGCCACGAAGCCGAAAGCGAGAAACGTTAGGGCGGATATCAGCCCAGCAGAGATACCCATGTAACGCGCCTCCATTCCTCGATTGCAGGGAACGAGATGGTGCTTTATCCAATCTACTTGATCAACAAAAATCGTTGCTGCGCCGCAATATAATCTGCGGCTTCCCTTATTATTTGCTCGCATCGCGAGTATTACGTGTAGCGTTTCGAGAAACGGAACGGGATATCTTGTATTATTGCGTCCGGTTGTATTTTGCATTCCTGACCGTGACGCAATTCAGTCTTACTCCCGGGCTGCCCTGTCTGAAGCATAGCTTTGCGCGGCGCATCAGAACCAGCGGCGGACTTTTCTTTTATAGGCGCGGTAGTCCTCGCCGAAGCGGCGCTCCAGATAGGCTTCCTCCCGCGCAATGACGAACCGGCCGAGATAAAGCATGAAGACCGGGGTCAGTACGATGGTCCAGATGCTTCCGGCCATGATGCCGAGGCCGAGCATCATCAGCACGAAACCCACATAGATCGGGTTGCGGGTGCGGGCGAAGATGCCGGTGTCCACCAGACGGCGCGACGAGCGGTCGGGCCGGAAGGTCGTTTCCGCCCGGATGAGCGTGCGAACCGCGATCCCCGCGATCGCAAATCCGCAGGCCATGATGATGGCGCCGCCGAAGAGGGTCTCCGCCCCGCCCCTGAAGAGCGTTCCGCCGAGGGGCGCCAGATGTTCAAGTCCGAAGGCGGCTGCGACGAACAGGATCAGCACGACGGGCGGCTTCGGCCAGATGCCGGGTGTGTCGCGCACCGGCTGCTGCGGGTTGGTCGCGGTCACGGCTTTTCCTCCAGAGGGTTGCGGCAGGGCAAACGCCACGTAAAAGTCATAACGCTCTCCTACCGCTCAAGGGTCTGGACCATGAGGGCCGGGGCGCGCCGCAGCAGCAACGGATTGGCACGATACGAGGGAACGTCAGATGTCGAGAATTCCATCCCTTGCCGTCTTGGCATTGGGTCTTAGTCTGTCCGCAGCGCAGGCTCAAGAGCCTGAAAAACTCGCGCTCGCGGTTCCGCCCGAGGTTTCGGAGATCGCCACCGCCGGAACCTGGAGCGAGGGCGAGCAGACCGGCGTTTTCCGCGCGGTCATCCTCACAACACCCGCTAACACGACGACCCAGGCCCATCTCGTCGTGCAATTGCTCAGCCTGTCCGATGACGGGACCGAGGCGAAGGTCGCGAAGACCGTCTACGTGAAGAAAATTTCAGACCGGAACCTGCCCAACGCGTTCCTTGCAGTCGAGGAAGACAGCACCGAGAACGAAATCACCTGGCGGCTGACGAGCTATGACGCGACCAGCGACACGGATACGGGCGTGCTCGTCACCGTCAACGCCAAGGGCGAGGCCCAGGTGAAGGATGCGCCCGAGGCCGAGGATCCCGCCGAAGAGAAACCGGCCGACGCCGCCAAGAAGCAATAGTCGCGTCACCCCTTCAAAGCCAGAACGTCCGCGTGCCCGATGAAGCAGGCGGTGGCGTCGCGGCGGCTATTGCGCCAGTCCTCGATCGCCTGCGCATCGAAATATCCGAGTTCCGCGACGGCGGCGGCGCTGCCCTCCGCCAGCATCGCCATGAGCGCGCGATCGGCCTCGCCGAGGTGCCACGGGCTTTGCGCGGATCGCACCGCATAGCCGGCCGCGGAGAGCGTCTCGGCCAGCACCCGTGCGCCGTCCGGACCTGCCGCGGGGCCGAAGCCCTTGTCCCGGCGCTGATGGGCGTGGAACGCGGCAAGCATGGCGTAATCGGCGAGATGAGGCGGCGACCAGACCTCCACGCCGTCATAGGTCAGCGTGGCGTAGATAGCAGGCACGCCGTCAATCGCATCGACGAATGCCGCAATCCAGGCGGGCGAGACGAGATCGAAGAACGCGGCGGCGGTCACGATATCGGGGGTCTCGGCGGCCTGCGCGGCTTTGGGATCGCGCAGATCGGCCAAGACGAAATCGACACGGATGTCCCGGCCAGACTTCCGCAGGGCAAGGCCGCCGTCCGCATCGGTCGCGGCATCGGCCCAGCGCGCGAGGCTGCGGCGCGCCGCGTCGAGCAAGGCGGGGTCGTGGTCCAGGAGGCGCCAGTGCTGAACGGTTCCGTCCGGGAAGGCGGGCGCCATGGCCCGCAGGTTCGACCCCGTCCCGCAGCCGAGGTCGAGAAGGGTCACGCGGGCCGCGCC
>CAZNAH010000059.1:0-4739 GCA_964570735.1 uncultured Hyphomicrobiaceae bacterium
AAGAGATGATCGTGGACCCGGAACAGCGCATCGGGCGTCCGCGCCAGCTTTATATCGGCGATACGCCGCGCGATTATACGCCGATCGACTCTCGCTAAGCGGGTCAGGAGGCGCGGCGGAGATCGGCTGGTGGCCGCCGCTTCTTCAGCGCTGCGCGCGGCTTGAGGTATTTGAGCACGATCTGCGCGGCCTGCTCGGAGGGCGCGGTGCCGTCGGCCAGCATGATCTCGCGCAGCTTCGTCAAAGCTTTAGTCTGCCTCTGGCGCTCCGCCCCGTCTCTCAGCAGGGGCGTCAGCGCGGCGCTGAGTCGGTCCGGCGTGCACTCCTCCTGAAGCAGCTCCGGAAACGCATTCTCGCCGAGAACGAGATTGGCGAGCACGACCGAAGGCACGTTCAGCAGGAAGCGCAGCCGCGCCGCGATGGCATCGACGCGATAGGCCACGACCATCGGCGTGCCCGCGAGCCCCAGTTCGAGCGTCACCGTGCCGGATGCGGCCAGGGCGGCATCGGCGAGCCGGAACGCCTTCCATTTATCCTCATCGCCTTCGACGAGATAGGGCTGCTGCGGCCAGTCCGACAGCGCATCCGCGATGAGCGGCCGCACGGACGGCACGGCGGGCAGGATGATCTCCATCGGCCCGATCGTCTGCTTGATCTGACGGATGGCCTCGCCGAACGGCCCCATCAGGCGGCGCACCTCGGTCGGGCGGCTGCCGGGCAGAACGGCGAGCACCGGCAATCCCGGCGTCAGGTCTAGGCGCGCGCGCAGCTCTTGCGCATCGAGCGCGTCGATCCACGGCAGCTTCTCGATCAGCGGATGGCCGACATACGTGCAGCGCGGCCCGCCGAGGCGCAGATGCGCGTCCGGCTCGAAGGGCAGCAGCGCGAGCAGGTGATCGACATAAGGCCGCATCTTGCGCGCGCGCCCCGGCCGCCAGGCCCACACGCTGGGGCTCACATAATCGATAATCGGCACGCCGGGCATCTTGCGCCGGATGCGCTTGGCGATGGGGTGGGTGAATTCCGGGCTGTCGATGATCACCACGAGATCCGGGCGGAACGCCACGGCCGCATCGACCGTCTGATGCACGCGGCGGATGAGCGACGGCAGCCGGGCGAGGATCGCCGCCGGACCCATCACCGCGACTTCGGACAGCGGGAAGAGGGAGGAGAGCCCCTGCGCCTCCATATGCTCGCCGCCGACGCCGCCCAGCACGAAGACGCGCCCCTCGGCCGCGTGCAGCGCTTCGAGCAGCTTGCCGCCCAGAAGGTCGCCGGAATGCTCGCCCGCGACCAGGAAGATGCGCTTGCGCGGTCCGCTCATGGTTCACCTGCCGTCTCGTCGCCGAAGTTGAAGCCATAGAGGAAAAGCTTGGCGGCGTCAGCTTTTTCGATGAGCGCGGCCTGCTCCGCGAGGAGAACCTGCCCCGCCGCGACGGCGATTCCCGCCAGGCCGGCGGCAGCCGCGCCTTCGACGGTGCGCGGCCCGATGGCGGGCATGTCGAGACGGAGATCCTGGCCGCGCTTCGGCGCTTTCACCAGCGCGCCCGAGCGGCCCTTCAGCCCCCACGCCTGAAGCCCGGCGCAGCGGGCGAGCATGGCGTCCGTCCCTTCCGCCGCCTCGATGGCGAGCACGTAGCCGCGCGACACGGCGACGGCCTGACCGACATCGTAAGGGCTGAGCGCCGCGATGACCCGCGCGCCCAGACGGATGTCGGCGAGGTTTTCGGGGGAGGGCGCGGTTTGCGAAAATGCGCCCGTAGGCGCGATGAGGCGCGGCGCGACCTCGTGAGCGCCCCGCAGGCAGAAGCCCTGGCCCTCAAAGAACCGCCCCACCCGCGTGAGGACGTGATCGTCTCCGCCCTTCAGTAACCGCAGAAGCTGCGGCAGATGGCGGATCGTGCCGGCGTCAGGCCGCAACGTCCACAGATTGGGGCGGCGGAGATGGCCCACCAGCACGACATCGTCGCAGCGCGCCTCGCGGAGGAGCCGCAGCATGGCGCCGACATGGCCCAGACTCGCGACAGCATGGGGGAAGCGGGCGATGCCGGGGTCCGCCAGACCCTTCAGCCCGACGATGAACACCTGCTCGTAGGCCGAGGAAGCGGCTTCCGCCACGGCCAGCGGAATGGCGCCGCCGCCCGCGATGATGCCGAGACGCCGCCCCGCATGCGCGTGAGTGTGCGGGATATGCCGAGCCTCTGGCTGGGCGTCATCCGGCTGCGGCACCGCGCTGTCCGCGCCCATCGCGGTTCACGCGCCGTCGCGCGGGACGCAGAGCGAGCGGTCGCTGTTCGATTTGATGAAGGCGACGATCCGCTGCACGGCCGCATCGTCCGCGAACATCTTCTCGACGTCCTCAAGCCGTTCCGCGAGCGTGCCTTCGGCGGAGAAAAGCTGCCGATAAGCCCGGCGCAGCCCGTGGATCTGGTCGCGTTCGAAGCCCGCGCGCTTCAGGCCGACGATGTTCAGCCCCGCGAGGTGCGCGCGGTTGCCGAGCGCCATGCCGAACGGGATCACGTCGTTCTCCACGCCTGTCATGCCGCCGATGAAGGCATAGGCGCCGATGCGCGCCCATTGGTGGACGGCAGAAAGGCCGCCCAGGATCGCGTAATCCTCCACCGTGACATGGCCGGCCAGCGTCGCATGGTTTGCGAGAATAACGTGATCGCCCACGCGGCAATCATGGGCCACATGCGCCCCCGCCATGAACAGGCAGCCGGAGCCGACCTGGGTGAGATGGCCGCCGCCCGCCGTGCCGCCGTTCATCGTGACATGCTCGCGGATGACGTTGCGCTCGCCGATGACGAGCCTGCTGCGCTCGCCCGCATATTTCTTGTCCTGCGGGATGCCCCCGAGGGCGGCGAACGGAAAGACCTCCGTTCCCGCACCGACCTCCGTTTCCCCGCCGATCACCACATGGGAGTGGACGCGCACGTTATCGCCGAGCACGACCTGCGGTCCGACGACACTGTAGGGGCCGATTTCGACGTCGCGGCCGAGGCGCGCGGCGGGGTCGATCGCGGCGGTGGGGTGGATCGTCATCAGCGACATGCGGGATTCCTCACAGTCCGTTGCCGTTATCGGCCTCGGGGCTGCCGTTCTGCTGGGTGGGATCGACGATCATCGCGCTGACTTCCGCCTCGGCAACGAGTTGACCGTTCACTTTCGCCTGGCCCTCGAACCGCCAGACGCGCCCGCGGTTGCGCTTCTTGGTGACGTGGAAGTGGACCGTGTCGCCAGGCACGACGGGACGGCGGAAGCGTGCGCGGTCGATCGCCATGAAGTAGACGAGCTGCGGTTCGTAATCCTCGCCCAGGCTCGCGACGCAAAGCGCGCCGGCCGTCTGCGCGATCCCTTCGATGAGAAGCACGCCCGGCATGACCGGGAAACTCGGAAAGTGGCCTTGAAAATACGGTTCGTTGATCGTGACGTTCTTGATGCCCGTGCCCGAATTGTCCCCGTCCATGTCGATGATGCGATCGACCATGAGAAAGGGATAGCGATGCGGCAGCAGGCGAAGCACGCGCATGATGTCGGCCGTGCCGAGTGCTTTCTGACCCGCAGCCGTCGTTCCAGTTGCGGCCGTGCCGCTCTTGCCTTCCAGGGCCGCGGAAGCGTCCGAATTCGCGTCCGGTGCAGTGACGGGTGTTTTTTTCCACATGGTCGCGTCTACAGGTCGTCTTTCTGGTCCTTATCGGACTGCACGGCTTTTCCTTTTCGCGCAAGCCGTTTCAGCACTGCGATTTCGCGCGCCCAAAGTCCGAGGGGCTTGGCCGGCGTGCCGCCCCAGCGTTCCCCGCGCGGAATGCTCTCGGCAACCCCGCTACTGCCGGCGACCTGAGCGCCCGCGCCGATGCGGATATGTCCGACCGTCCCGCTCTGCCCGCCCATCACGACGAAGTCTTCCAGAACCGTGCTGCCCGAAATACCGGACTGGCCCACGATGACGCAATGCCGCCCGATCACGACGTTGTGGCCGATCTGGACCAGATTGTCGATCTTTGTGCCCTCGCCGATGACGGTGTCGCGCAGCGCGCCCCGGTCGATGGTCGAGTTGGCGCCGATCTCGACATCGTCCTGAATGATGACGCGCCCGATCTGCCGCACCTTGGCATGGCCCTCGCGGCCCATGGCGAAGCCGAAGCCGTCTTGCCCGACGCGCACCCCGGCATGCAGGATCACGCGGTTCCCGACGAGCGCGTGGCTGACTGCGCTGCCTGGTCCGATGAAACAGCCGCGGCCGATCGTGACGCGGTAGCCGATCACGCAGGAGGTGGTGAGCGTCGTGCCAGCACCGACCTGCGCTTCGGGGCCGATGACCGCGCCCGGCTCGACGCGAACTCCATCCTCAAGTCGTGCCGAGGCCGCGACGAGCGCGCCGTTCGGCTGGCGGATATAGTCGGCCGTGGCCTCCGCGATCTTTGGAACGCCCGCGTCAGGATAAAACAGTTCGAGGGCGCGCGCGAAAGCACGGTAGGGGTCCTTTGTCGTGAGCGCCGTGCAGTGAGCGGGGGCGCGGGCGGCAAATTTAGGGGCGATGAAGACGGCGCCGGCCTCAGTCTTCGCGAGCTGGTCGAGATAGCGCGGATTGTCGAGAAACGAGAGGCAATCACGGTCGGCATCGCTCAAGGGCTTGATGCCGATAAATCGGCGCGAAGGATCGGCCGTGGGAGAAACATCAGCCCCGCAATGCGCCGCGATATCGAGGAGAAATGCGTGCGGGCAATGCGCTGGTG
>CAZNAH010000059.1:4789-6406 GCA_964570735.1 uncultured Hyphomicrobiaceae bacterium
TCGGTCCAAAACCCTGGATGATCCATGATGGAAAAGCGGGCCCGAAGGCCCGCGTTCGACTTTCATAGCGTAAGGTCAGAACTTCGTCGCCGCGCCGAAGCGGAACAGTTCCGTCTCGTCGAAGTCTGCTTTGTTGATGACATAGGCGAAGTCGGCGCGCAGAGGTCCGACGGGCGAGTTCCAGAGAAGGCTCGCGCCGACCGAGGTCCGGATTTCTTCGGAGTCTTCGAAGGGTGTGGTTGACTTATCCACATCTGAGCCGAACACGGAACCCGCATCAGCAAACACGGCGCCGCCGAAACCGAGTTCATCCGGCAGGAACGGGATCGGGAAACGGATCTCAACCGTGCCGGCATAGAAGGCCGTACCGCCGAGCGCATCGCCCTCCAGATCGCGTGGTCCGAGACCGGCCGAGTCGAAGCCGCGAATGGTCTCGCCGCCCTTATAGAAGGCATCCACAAGCCGCACGTCCTCATCGCCCCAGCCCGTGATATAGCCGCCGATCAGACGCCCGACGAGGGTCACGCGCTTGTAGATCGGATAGTAGGCGCGCGCTTCGGCCGTGGAGCGGATGTAATTCACATCGCCGCCAAGGCCCGCGATATCCTGCGACCAGTCGAGATAGACGCCGCGAGACGGGTTCTGGCGGTTATTCCGGGTGTCGTAGACCAGGGAGTAACCATAGGACGAGATATTCGCCGTGCCCTCGATTTCCTGAACAGCTTGCGAAGCGTCGTCGTCCACATCGAAGACTTCGTCACGCGTAAAGGTGTAGTTATTGTTGAACCACAAGCGGTCGGCCAGAGCAAAGCCCAGGCGGACGCCCGCACCGGTCTTGCGATTGTTGTAGCCCGCCTCATCCTCGTAATTGGTCTCCTTGTGGAAGGCATCGATGCCCGCGGAGATGTTACGATCGAGGAAACGCGGCTCCGTGAAGCTCACGTCGAATTGCCCGCTCTCGAAGCTGCCTGAAAGGCGCACGCGGAGATATTGACCCTTCCCGAGCAGGTTGCGTTCGGTGTAGGCGATCTCGCCGATGATGCCATCGTTCGAGGAGTAACCGGCCGCGAAGGAGAGCTCGCCGGTCGACTGTTCTTCAAGCTCGACAGTCAGGATGACGCGGTCGGGCGCGGAGCCAGGCTCACGATTGACCTTGACCTGCTTGAAGAAGCCGAGCGCGACGAGGCGTTGGCGGGCCTGATCGACGAGCAGCTTGTTATAGGCATCGCCTTCCGCAAGCCGGAACTCGCGGCGGATCACGTAGTCTTCGGTCCGGATATTTCCGATGATGTTGATGCGCTCGATGTAGATGCGCGGCCCCTGCTCCACAACGTAGACGACGGAGATCGTCTGCGTGACGGGGTCACGCTCGATGCGCGGGCGGACCTGACCAAAGGCATAGCCCTGCTCGGCGACCGCGACGGTCATCTTTTCTGCCGTGCGATCAATGGCTTCAGCATTGTAGAAGCCGCCCGGCTTGGTCAGAAGCTCACCACGCAGCGTCTCGGGATTCACGGATGCAAGCGAACTCTCGATGTCGATCACGCCGAAGCGGTAGAGAGGCCCTTCATCGACGGTGAAGGTCAGGAAGAAGCCTTTGCCTTCACGATCGAGATC
>CAZNAH010000059.1:6442-10192 GCA_964570735.1 uncultured Hyphomicrobiaceae bacterium
GCATATCCGCTTTTCATGTAGTAGCGGCGCAGAAGCTCACGATCGAGGTTGAAGCGGTCGGGATCGTAAACGGAAGTCGGCTTGAGGAAGTCGAGCAGGCTCGATTCGGTCGTGGTGATCACGCCGCGAAGTTCCGAGTCCGAGAATGCCTCGTTTCCTATGAAATTGATGCTGACGACTTTCGTCTCAGGCCCCTCACGGATCTCGAAAACGACATCCACCCGGTTATTATCCAGGGAAATCAACTGGGCATCGACCTGAGCCGCGTAGTAGCCCGAGCGGCGATAGACATCGAGAATACGCTGCACGTCGGACTGAACGCGGGCACGGGTGTAAATCTCGCGGGGCTTCAATTGCACCTCGGTCGAGAGCGTCTCGTCCTTGATGTCTTTATTGCCCTCGAACGCGACCTGATTGACGATGGGGTTTTCAACGAGCGTGATGACCACCACCCCGCCCTGGGGCACGATGCTCACATCCTGGAACAGCCCCGTGCCGAAAAGAGCCTTGAAGCTCTCGTCGCCCTTGTAGGAATCGTAACGCTCCCCGACGGAGAATGTCAGATAGGATTTCACGGTTTCCGGATCGACACGCCGGTTGCCGACAACCCTGATTTCGCGGATCACGCCCCCGCTCTGGGCAAACACGTCTTTTGACGTAGCGATCCCGGTTGTGATGGTCACCGTCATCACAGCCGCGACGATCTTGAGAGCGAGGATTAACCCTCTTGTCATGCTCATCCGCAGCATCAGTTATGTGCCCCTTAAACGCCGGTCCCCAACTCAGCATACCGGCCATCAGAGACAAGCACTTTATGGTTCTAAAGTGGCTTGGCCCTTGCGGTTGCTCATTTAGATGGCGGCCTGTGGCCCCCCGGCTACAGACCGCCCGACACGGTGCTCCCTCACCCCCGCGAGGTCGCCCCCCGCCAGCCGCTAACCCGATCCCTGGATCAGTTGGCTGACGTCATTCCAAGTCACCACGACCATTAGCATGAGCAGAAGAGCCAAGCCAATTCCAAATCCAATTTCCTGGGTTCTTTCGCTCAATGGACGGCCGAGTATGGCTTCTGCGCCATAGAACAAAAGGTGCCCTCCATCCAGAACGGGAATGGGGAAAAGATTGAGAACGCCTATGCTTATGGAAATGATGGCAATCCACCGCAAAAGCTCGACGACGCTGACGGACGCCACCTCCTTCGACATCTGGGCGATCTTGATCGGTCCGCCGAGCTGGTTCGTGCAGGTTTGCTGATTGATCAGCTGCCCGATGAAGACGAAAGGCTGCTTCAGCCAGAAATAGGTCTCCTCAAGGCTCGCGACGAACGCCCCGCCCGGGCCGAAAGTGCGGATGGTCACGTCCTCGGGCCGGGTGGACCGGCTGATTCCCAGCCGCCCGATGCATTCCTTCTCGGTCAGTTCAGGCACGGCTGTGAGCTGCAACTCCTGATTTCCGCGAATCACCGTGAGCGTCAGCGGCGCGCCCGCGTTCAGCATCACCACGCGCTGAAGCTCGTCGAAGCTCTGTACGGTCGTGCCCGACACGCCGACGATCTTGTCGCCGGGCTGGATGCCTGCTCGCTCCGCGGCGCTGCCCGGCTGCACGGTTTCCACGCGCGGCTCGATGGTCGGCTTGCCGAAGCTCGCAAACCAGAAGAAGAAGATGAGGATCGCCAGCAGGAAATTCGCGATCGGCCCGGCCGCGACGATCGCCGCCCGATGGGAAAGCGGCGCCGCGTGAAAATTGCCGCTGCGCTCGGCGGCGGTCAGCCCGTCCACCCGCTCGCGGCTCGGCATGCTGGCCGCATTCTCGTCGCCCTTGAACTTGACATAGCCTCCGAGCGGGATGGCGGCGAGGCGCCAGCGCGTGCCCTGCCGGTCGTTGAAGGCGCCGATTTCCGGCCCGAAGCCGATCGAGAAGGTCTCGACCTTGATGTTGAAGAAGCGGGCCGCGAGGAAATGACCCATCTCGTGCACCACCACGACCACGCCGAGAACGACGAGGAAAGGCACGGCCCAGAGAAGGATCTGATCGACGGCGGCGAGCGTGAGATCCATCGTCATGACTAACTTTTGTCCTTGGTTCGGTCAGTTCAGCCCGCGGCGGCGTGATGCCCGGAGACTGGCGCGAGGATTTCCCGGTCCCGTGCGACGATGCTATGGGCGAGTTCCCGCGCCTCGCGGTCCACGTCGAGAACATCGGCGAGCGTGCCCAGATCCTGCATCTTGAAACGCCGGGCCGAGTGATCGAGTGTCTCGCCGACAATCGCGGCGATGTCCAGAAATCCGATGCGCCTGTTGAGAAAAGCCTCCACTGCAACCTCGTTCGCGGCATTCAGGACAGTGGGGGCGCAGCCGCCTTCTGCCAAGGCTTCGCGCGCGAAACGCAGCGCTGGGAAACGCATTTCGTCCGGCTCTTCGAAGGTGAGCTGCTTCTGGGCGGCAAGGTCGAGCCGCGGCAGATCGACCGTCATTCGGCTCGGCCAGGCGAGACTGTAGGCGATCGGCGTGCGCATGTCGGGCAGGCTCGCCTGGGCCAGCACCGAGCCGTCGCTGTAATAGATCAGGCAATGGATGATCGACTGCGGATGGATGATCGCGGAAAGCCGCGATGGCGCGACGTGAAACAGGTGGTACGCCTCGATGATTTCGAGGCCCTTGTTCATCAGCGTGGCCGAATCGACGGTGATTTTCTGCCCCATCGACCAGTTCGGATGCTTGAGAGCGTCCTCCGGGCGCGCGCCTTTCAGTTGCGCATAGCTCCAGCAGCGGAACGGCCCGCCCGACGCCGTGAGCACGATCTTCTCGACATGGTCGCAATGGGGGTCGTCGAGCGCCTGGAACACGGCCGAATGCTCCGAATCGACCGGGATCAGCGTGGTCCGGTGCCGCGAGACCTCGCGCATGAAGACCTGCCCCGCCGAGACCAGGCATTCCTTGTTGGCGAGCGCGACATAAGTGCCCTGCTGGATGGCGGCGAACGTCGGCGCGAGGCCGGCCGCGCCGATGATGGAGGCCATGATCCAATCCGCCGGCATGGCGGCCGCATCGAGCATGGCCTGCGGGCCCGCGCCGCACGCGATGCCGGTGCCATCGAGCCGCTGGCGCAGTTCTCCCTCAAGCGCAGGGTCCGCCACGGCCGCGAACGAGGCCCGCAACGCCACGGCGCAATGGGCGAGCTTCGCGACATTGCGATGGGCTGTGAGCGCGACGACCTCGTAGGAATCGAGGTCGGAGCGGATCAGATGGCAGGTGTTCTCCCCGATCGAGCCGGTCGCGCCGAGGATGGATATGCGTCGCTTGACCTGCCCCTTGGCCTCCCGGCGCCCCGCGCCGTTCGTCAGTCTGTCCTCCATTGCGCCTCCCCTTTCCCCCGATTGTGCCCGCCGCGTCTACCAGATAAGCAACGCACGCCCGGGGCGGAGCGGATCGGCAGCCACCGCGATCAAGCCAGCTCCGACGGCTGCGAAGACGAGCCCGTCAAGCCTGTCGAGAACGCCCCCATGCCCCGGGATTACGCCACTCGAATCCTTGACGCCGAAAATACGCTTCACGGCCGATTCCCCTAGATCGCCCATTTGCGAGATTAGGGCAAGCGCAAGGCTCAGCACCGCAAGCGCCGCGACGGACGTGCCGCCGAGCCACAGCGCGAACGCAGCCCCCGCCGCGCAGGCGGCGGCCGCCCCGCCGATCAGCCCGGCCCATGTCTTGTTGGGCGAAATGGCCGGCGCGAGCTTGGGTCCGCCAATGA
>CAZNAH010000059.1:10202-16968 GCA_964570735.1 uncultured Hyphomicrobiaceae bacterium
GTAAGCGCCGGTATCGGTGCACCAGACGACCAAAAACAGATATAGGATTGCGATGAAGCCATATTGCGGATCGCTGCGGATGGCGATCAGCGCGATCGCGGGGAAGCCCGCATAATAGACGCCGGCCGCGGACCACCAGGGGTCGGCACGGAAGCTGAGCTTGCGATGGAGGCGGAAGACCGCCACCGTCGCCAGCATGATGACGCCGAAAGCGAGCAGCGGCCAGTGGCTCAGCGTCACAAGCCCTGCGAGCGTGACGGCCGTGATGAGATCCGGCCCGCCGCCGCGCACCACACGGCCCCATTCCCACGACATGAGGCTCGCCATGACGATGATCAGGAGCGCGAAGGTCTCCGCGCCGATATAGGTGAACAGCAGGCTGAGCCCGATCAGCACGAGGGCCGAATAAATTCTGAGGCGGAGTTCGGCGTCCAACAGCAGCTTGGCGTTCATCGGTGCTCCGCCGCTCTGGTCCGCCATGAATGTCCTATCCCAGTCTCAACCCCCCGAAGCGGCGATCCCTTGTCCTGTAATGGGTAATCGCGTCTTCGAGCGTTCGTTTCGTGAAGTCCGGCCAATAATCATCAACGAACAGGAACTCGGTATAGGCGCACTGCCAGAGAAGGAAATTGCTGATCCTCTGCTCCCCGCTGGTGCGGATCAGCAGGTCGGGGTCAGGAAGCCCGGCCGTGTCGAAATGCGCTGCGATAGTATGCTCAGTGATTTCCCCTGCGCGCAAGCTGCCATCGGCGATCCGCTGCGCAATTCGACGCGCGGCACGGACGATTTCATCCCGTCCGCCATAATTGAACGCGACGGTGAGCTGAAGCCCCGTGTTCGCGGCCGTCAGCGCCACCGCTTCGCGCATCATCAGCAGGAGATCGCTGTCGATGCCCTCGTCCGAGCCGATGACGCGGAGACGCACATTGTTCTCGTGCATTTCCGCAAGATCGCGGCGGATGAAGCGGCGCAGCAGGCCCATGAGGTAGCTGACTTCATCGGCGGGCCGCCGCCAGTTCTCCGAGGAAAAGCTGAACAGCGTGAGATATTCAATGCCGAGCTCGGCCGCCGCACGAACGCAAGCCTTGGTGCTTTCGACGCCGCGGCGATGCCCCTCCGTGCGCGGCAGGCCGCGCTGGGTTGCCCATCGGCCGTTCCCGTCCATGATGATGGCGACGTGCCGCGGAACGGGTCGCCCATCCTGAGCGGCGGCAACAGCACCCTCACTCTGCGTCATGGCCTCAAGCACCTCTGCCACCTCGATCTGGGACCATGCCACCGGGGACTGCGAAGACGGAAAACGGCCGCTCAAACCTGCATGATCTCCTGCTCCTTCGAGGCAAGGAGGGCGTCGATCTCCTTGATCGTCTTGTCGGTCAGATCCTGAACCTTGGTTGACAGCGAGCGGCTTTCGTCCTCGCCCATGGCGCCTTCTTTTTCGAGGCGCTTCAGAAGGTCCATGCCGTCGCGGCGGACATTGCGCACCGCGACGCGCGCTTGCTCGGTATATTTCGCCGCGACCTTGGCAAGGTCCTGGCGCCGCTCCTGGTTCAGCTCCGGGATGGGCAGCCGCAGGGTCTGGCCTTCCACGATCGGGTTGAGGCCGAGGTCCGATTCACGGATGGATTTCTCGACCGCCGAGGCGAGCGAGCGGTCCCAGACCTGCACCGTGATCATGCGGGGCTCGGGCACGGTGACTGTCGCGACCTGCGTGATCGGCACCTTTGAGCCGTAAGCGTTCACGAGCAGCGGGTCGAGCAGGCTCGCGCTCGCGCGCCCGGTCCGCAGACCGCCGAATTCCTGCTTCAGGACAGCGACCGCGCCTTTCATGCGCTTTTCGATTTCCCGAATGTCGAATTTGCCGTCAGCCATTTGCCACCCCGCTTTCACCTTGCATACCGACCCTTAAGGGAGCGCTGTTGAAGCGCGCGGTTCCAAGGATCATCGTTATTGGACCGAAGCCTCGCGGTCTCCGGTCTGCATGTTTTCATCCGATATCACGGTGCAAACACCGTTTCCGCGAAGTACGCTCGCTATAGCGCCTTTTTCACGCAGCGAAAATACGACAATTGGGATGTGGTTGTCGCGCGCGAGGGCGATTGCGGCCGCGTCCATCACCTTCAGGTCGCGGGCGAGAACCTCCGTGAAGGTGAGCCGGTCGTAGCGCACGGCCAGGGGATCGGTGCGCGGATCAGCTGAATAGACCCCATCCACATTCGTTGCTTTCATCAGCCCGTCGCAGCCCATCTCGGCGGCGCGCAGGGCAGCGGCCGTGTCCGTGGTGAAGAACGGGTTGCCAGTCCCGCCCGCGAAAATGACCGTGACACCGTCGTCGAGATCGCGGCGCGCGTCCTGCCAGTGGTAGGTGCGGCAGATCGACGGCACCGGCAGACCGGAATAGATGACCGCGCGGATGCCCGCCTGCTCGCACGCATGTTGCAGGGCAAGGGCGTTCATCACGGTCGCGAGCATGCCCATGTAATCGGCCGCGCGGCGGTCCATGCCGTTCGCGACTCCGGAGAGCCCGCGAAAGACGTTTCCGCCGCCGACGACGAGGGCCGGACGGCAGCCGGACCGCACGGCCTCGGCGATATCCTCGGCGATCCGGTTCAGCGCAGACGGGTCTATGCCGTAGCCGTTGCCGCCCATGAGGGCCTCGCCCGACAATTTGACGAGCGGCCTGCGGTAGATCATCGGGGGCGAGGCGTCAGGGTTCGACATGACAGAACCGTTCTGGCTTCCGGAAAGCGCACCGGGAGGAAAGCGGGGCTATCCCGCCCGTCCGTCCTTAGCGCGCGCCAGCGGCCGCCGCAACCTCCGCCGCGAAGTCGCCCTTTTCGGTCTTGATGCCTTCGCCGAGTTCGTAGCGCACGAAACCCGTCACCGTGATCGGCGCGCCGGCCCCCGCCTCCGCCGCCTTCACGGCCTGCTCGACGGTCTGATCCGGGTTGATCACGAAAGCCTGCTTGAGCAGCACCACTTCCTGGAAGAATTTCTTCATGCGGCCTTCGATCATCTGGTTGATGACCTTTTCCGGCTTGCCGCTTTCCTTGGCCTGCTCGGTGAAAACGGCGCGCTCGCGGGCCACCACATCCGGATCGACCTCCGCGTCCTTGAGCGCGAGCGGGTTGGTCGCCGCGATATGCATGGCGACCTGACGGCCGATCTCGTTGACCTTATCCTTGTCGCCATCCGATTCCAGCGCGACCAGCACGCCGATCTTGCCCATGCCCGGCGCGGCCTGATTATGGACATAGGTCGCGACGACGCCGTTCTTCACCTTCAGCGCGGCGGTTCTGCGCAGCGACATGTTCTCGCCGATGGTGCCGACGAGTTCCTTCAAATGATCGGCGACGCTGATTTTCTTCTTGGGATATTCCATCGCGGCAAGCTTTTCGACCGCGCCGCCGGCTTTCAGGGCGAGCTTCGCGATCTCGGCCACGACCTTCTGGAACTCCGCGTTGCGCGCCACGAAATCGGTCTCGGAATTGACCTCGACCACGGCGCCGGTCTTCGCGGCGGACGCCACGCCGATCAGCCCCTCCGCCGCGACGCGATCCGCTTTCTTCGCGGCCTTCGCGAGGCCCTTGGCGCGCAGCCAGTCCACCGCGGCTTCCATGTCGCCGTTCGTTTCCTTGAGCGCCGTCTTGCAGTCCATCATGCCGGCGCCGGTCTTGTCGCGCAGGGCTTTCACCAAATCGGCAGTTATCGCGGCCATGTCAAACCTCATCTGTTTCAGGAACGGCGCACCGGCCCACAGGACCAGGTCCGGAAGACAAATCCATCAGCCCGCCAGTTCGCGCGCCTGATCGACCCAGTCTCCGGTCGCGATCTTGCCATTGCCATGCAACAGCCGATCGACTTCGTCGATCTGATCCTGGTTCATATTCGCGATCTGCCAGTAATGGAAGATGCCGCGCTCGTTGAGCTTTTTCTCGTAAGTCTTGGTCAGCCCCTTGATCTTCTTGAGGTCATCGCTCTTGCCTTGCGGCTCGGCCAGACCTTCGAGAACCGAGAGCGTTTCGCCTTCGTCGGCCGTCACATCCTTGCCGTTCACCGCGGGAGCGGCACTCGCCTCAGCCTCTTCCACGGCCGGCTCGGAGACCTCTTCAGCCTCGCCGATGTCGATGCCGGCGGAGCCCTGCGCCCGCGCGATGCCGTCGATCGCCGCCCGCGCGATCAGATCGCAGTAAAGGGTGATTGCGCGGCCCGCGTCATCGTTCCCCGGGATGGGATAGGTGATGCCGTCCGGATCGCTGTTGCTGTCCACGATCGCCATGACGGGGATCTTGAGCTTGCGCGCCTCCGCGATGGCGATCGCCTCCTTGTTCGTGTCGATCACGAACAGCATGTCGGGCACGCCGCCCATATCCTTGATGCCGCCGAGTTCCTGCTCCAGCTTGTCACGCTCGCGCGTGAGGTTCAGAAGCTCCTTTTTCGTGAAGCCCTGGACCTGCCCGGAAACGAGATCGTCGAGATAGCGCAGCCGCTTGATGGAATTCGTGATCGTCTTCCAGTTGGTCAGCATGCCGCCGAGCCAGCGGTGGTTCACGTAATACTGAGCGCAGCGCTTGGCCGAGTCGGCCACGGTGTCGGACGCCTGCCGCTTCGTGCCGACGAACAGGATGCGGCCGCCTTGGGCGACCACGTCGCTGGCCGCGACGACCGCCTGATGCAGCAGCGGCACGGTCTTCGCCAGATCTATGATGTGGATGTTGTTGCGGACCCCGAACAGGTAATCCTGCATCTTGGGGTTCCAGCGGTGGGTCTGATGGCCGAAATGGACGCCGGCTTCCAGAAGCTGGCGCATCGTGAATTGTGGCAAAGCCATGGGGTTTGCAGTCCTTCGTCCGGTTTGTCCTCCGCGGGAGCGAACCGACGCGAGGCCGGTCACCGGAACGCGAAAACACGCCGGCAACCCAGCGCTCGCGTAAACCCGCGTGTGAGATGCCGCTTAGATAACCTGCCGGAGCGCCTTTGACAAGCTGTGTCGAAAAGGGGGCCGGGAGGCTCAGGAACCCGCGTTACACCGGCTATACCCCCATAGACAAAGACTATTTCCGCCTGAAACCGCAGGCCGTTAGCCTTGTTGGATTGCATCGGGAGTCGAACGCCACAAGGCGCAAGGAGTGATCCATGAAAACGATGTTGGCCCTGATGGGTCTCGCAGCCGCCATGCTTGCCGGTCCGGCGGCCGCCATGGACTGCGGCAAGGAATTTCGCGTGCGCATCGAAAAGATGATGTCGGACCCATCGAGACCGCAGAGCCTGAGCGAGGCCGTCATGGTGGATCGCACACGCTTTGCGCTCCAGGGCTTCGATGCCTGCATGAAGGGCGATATGAAGTCGGCAAGATCGTTTTTCGACAAGGCGGGGGGCGCGGGCCACTGACGTCTGCGCGGGCTCAGACCACGGCGATGACGCCGCGCACCGTCTTCAGCGCGGAGAGCTGCTTCGCCCCCAGCGCGAACCTGCCTCCGAGCGCGAATTCCACTTCGCGGCCCTGCTCTGCGAGCCTCAGCACGAGGCGCACATCGGCCTGGCCCTCGCCCGCCAGATGCTTCGCGATATCGTCGAAGCGGAGCCCCTCATGCGCGATGATGCGCACCGGCTTCGTCTGCCGCCCCAGCGCATCGTCGAGCGCTACGACCGACTGCACGCGCGTCTTGACGCTTTCCCCCTCGGCTTCCGCTTCCACGGTGAGAAGAACGGCCCGGCCCGGTTCAAGCCGCTCCCCGGCTGCGGCCAGCGTGTCGGAGAAGATCACCGCCTCGAACTGCCCGGACGGATCGGAGAAGCCCGCGAAGGCGAAACGGTTGCCGGATTTCGACTTGCGATCCTGCCTGTAGATCACGGTTGCGGCGAGGCGCGCTTCTGCGCGGCCCTGCGCCTCCACGCGCGCCGCGAAATCGACCCAGCGCATCGCGTTCAGCGGCGCAAGCGCGTCCTGATAGTCATCGAGCGGATGCCCGGACAGGTAGAACCCCGCAGCCGCCAGCTCGTTGGAGAGCGTCTCGGTCAGACCCCAGGGCGGCGCATCGCTGAGCGTAAGCTGCGGCTCCGCCGCCTGCCCGCCCCCGCCGAACAGATCGACCTGGCCTGCATCGCGCTCACCCGCCTTCCGGTTGGAGAACTCGATCAGACGGTCGAGGTTCGCCGCCACCTTGGCGCGGTTCGGCTCCAGGCTTTCAAGTGCGCCCGCCGCGTTCAGGGTTTCGAGCGCGCGCTTGTTGATGATGCGGGGGTTCAGGCGGGCCGCGAAGTCGGCAAGGCTGCGATAGGCGCCGTTCGCCCGTTCCGCCACGAGTTGCCCGGCAGCCGCCGCGCCCATGTTCTTCAGCGCGCCGAGCGCATAGCGGATGCCCTCGCCTTCCGGCGCGAACTCCGCCGCGCTGGCGTTGACCGACGGCGGCAGGATCGAGATGCCGCGCCGTTTCGCCTCCCGCGTGAAGCCGTAGAGCTTGTCGGTGTTGCCCATGTCGAGGGTCATGGACGCGGCCAGAAACTCGCGTGCGTGGTTCGCCTTGAGATAGGCCGTGTGGTAGGCGATGAGCGCATAGGCCGCCGCGTGGGATTTGTTGAAGCCGTAGCCCGCGAACTTCGCGACCAGCTCGAAGATGTAGCTCGCCCGCGCCTTGTCGATGCCCTTCGCCACCGCGCCATCCACGAAGCGGGCGGCCTGCGCATCCATCTCCGCCTTGATCTTCTTGCCCATAGCGCGGCGCAAGAGATCGGCTTCGCCGAGGCTGTAGCCCGAAAGCTCCTG
>CAZNAH010000060.1:0-14683 GCA_964570735.1 uncultured Hyphomicrobiaceae bacterium
CATGTTCACGCATTGCAGGTCTACGCCGTTCGCTGAGGACGGCGAGGCATCGTCGCCTGCATGGATCGCCTGATGGGTGATCCACGCCATGAGGTCCTTGATGTGGACCATGCCGAGCGGGTCATCCAGGCTTTCGCGATAGACCGGGATGCGCGAGTGGCCGGCTTCCGCGAACAGCCGCAGGAGAGCGGCGACCGTGGCATCCTGGCCGATGGAGATCACATCCACGCGCGGCACCATTACATCGCTGACCCGCAGCCCGCCGAAGCGCAGCGTGTTCAGCAGCATGGTCCGTTCCTGCATGGAAAAGACATCGCTGCCGTTGCTCTGGTCCTCGATGGCGCGCTCTAGGGTCTCGCGCAGATTTTCCCCCGAGGTCAGGCCGAGATTGACGGCAAAACGCTGATACCAGCGCGCCTGGGTCTTCTGCCGGGTTTGGTCTGGGGGCTCTGGACTGGACATGGCTGTTTGAGGACTCACTTTGTCGTCGGATTGGAAGAAAGACATCATCGGATTTGCGGAGACGCTGTTTCGCGGCGCGGCGTTTCATCCGCGTAAGGGTTCGGGATGTCGAATTCGGCGAGGATCAGGGTTTCCATGTCCTCCATCGCGCCGGCTTCCTCGTCGTCCTCATGGTCGAAGCCGAGCAGGTGGAGCGTGCCGTGAACCGCAAGATGCGCGGCATGGTGCGTGAACGGTTTGCCTTCTTCGGCGGCCTCGCGCTCTACGGTCTCGAAGGCGAGCACGATATCGCCCAGGGAGGGAACGTCATCCGCCTCATCCTCGGCCTGGGGAAAATCCGGCTGCGGGAATGACAGCACGTTCGTGGATTTGTCCTTGCCGCGATATTGCCGGTTGAGCGCGCGCACCTCGGCATCGTTCGACAGCGCGATAGTGACGCTCGCGGCGCCGAGCTTTGCGCCGCCGCGCTTCAGCGTCGTGGCCGCGCATCGGGATAGAAAGGCGGGCAAGCCTGCGATGCCGTTCCAGCGGTCGTCAACGAGGATGACGTCCGCGCGACTTCGGACGGGGTCGTCACGATCTCCGAAGTCCTCCTGGGACGCCGGCGCCGGTGAGTCTGGGTCGCGTTGCAGTGACATGGTCATTGGATTAGCCGCGGCTTTCGTACGCCTCGATGATGCGCCCGACAAGGGGGTGGCGAATGACGTCCGCGCTTGTGAACACAATATGATCAATTCCGTCTACGGATTTCAAGATGGAAAGGGCGTCCGTCAGCCCGGAAGACTGACCGAACGGTAAATCGACCTGCGACGGATCGCCGGTGATGACCATCTTGCTGCCTTCGCCCAGGCGCGTCAGAAACATCTTCATCTGCATGGGTGTGCAGTTCTGCGCTTCGTCCAGGATGATGATCGCATGGCTCAGAGTGCGGCCGCGCATGAAAGCCAGGGGCGCGATCTCGATGACGTTGGTTTCAAACCCGCGGTCCACCCTTTCGGGAGGAAGCACATCATAGAGCGCGTCATACAGGGGGCGCAAATAGGGATCGACCTTTTCCTTCATATCCCCCGGCAGAAAGCCAAGCCGCTCGCCCGCTTCCACGGCGGGGCGGGAGAGGATAATGCGCTCGATCTCGCCGCGTTCCAGGCAACCGGCCGCATAGGCGACGGCCAGATAGGTCTTGCCCGTGCCAGCAGGGCCTGTCGCGAAAATCATGTCGCTGGCGCTCAGCGCCTTGATATAGGCCGACTGGGTGGGCGTGCGCGCGATGATGGACCGGCGGCGCGTGCGAACCTCGCCGGGCAGCGGTTCAAGGCCCGGCGTGACAGCAGCCGGTTCCCCGACCTGCGGTGCGCCGGCGCGCTGGATATGCCGGATGGCGCCCTCGACGTCGCCCGGCGTGACGCTCATGCCTGCCTTCAGGCGCTTATAGAGCGTATCGAGCACGGACTTCGCCATCAGGCAGGAGTCGCGCGGCCCCTCGATGACCACGACGTTGCCATGCGCGACGGCCTGCACCTTGAGCCGGTTCTCGATCAGCGAGAGGTGCGCGTCGAACTCTCCGAGGAGATCGGCCAGCATACGGTTGTCATCGAATTCGGAATCGATACGGAAAGGCTGGCGGGCATCTCGCGGCTTCAATGAACCGCGCGGAGTTCCCGAAGACGACGGACCCGTCATGACGCCGCGCGCTTGATAGCCGCGAAGATTTGGCAAATGGGATCTCCTCTGCCCATCAGCATGTGCGCAATGGGATGCGCGTATCAATGCGATATATCAAAGTTTGCTCCCTCTTTTATGACGCTTGCGAGACTGTTCGGCCCCGCTGAAATGATTTTTGCGGGCGTGATCGTGCCGAGCAACGCGCTATGCCCCTCGGCGTGCACCGCCTGGAGATAGGGCGAGCGGCCCACGATCTGGCCCGGCAGGCGACCGTTGCGCTCCCAAAGGACGGGTAACGTGCGGCCCTCCTGCCGTCTGTTGAATGCAACCTGCTGTTGTTTCATGAGATCTTGCAGCGCGGCGAGCCTCTCCGCCTTCACCGGCTCATCGACCTGATCGGCGCGATCCGCGGCGGGCGTGCCGGGGCGCGGGCTGTATTTGAAGGAATAAGCCTGCGCGAACTCCACTTCGCTCACGAGGTCCATCGTGGCGTTGAAATCCTCGTCCGTCTCGCCGGGAAAGCCAACGATGATATCGGTGGAAAGCGCGACATCGGGCCGCGCCGCGCGCAGGCCCTCGATGATGCGCATGTAATCGGCTCGCGTATGTTTGCGGTTCATCGCCTTCAGGATGCGGGCCGATCCGGCCTGGAAGGGCAGGTGCAGACAGGGCACGAGCGCGGGAATGTCGCGGTGCGCGGCGATCAGCGCGGGCGTCATGTCATTCGGATGGCTCGTAGTGTAGCGGAGGCGGTCGAGACCCGGCAAGTCCGCCAGCGCATGAAGCAGGCGCGGCAAATCCCAATCCGTGCCGTCCGGTCCCTCGCCGTGATAGGCGTTGACGTTCTGGCCGAGCAGCGTGATCTCGCGCACGCCCCGCTCGACGAGCCTGCGCGCCTCCGCGAGGATTTGCGGCACGGGCCGCGAATATTCCGCGCCGCGCGTATATGGCACCACGCAGAAGGTGCAGAACTTGTCGCAGCCCTCCTGCACGGTGAGGAACGCGGTCGGCTGGGCGCGCGGTCGGGGCGGGGGCAGCGTTTCGAATTTTTCCTGCGCCGGAAATTCGATCTCGATCACGGGCGCGCCCGTCGCCTGCCGCCGCGCGAGAAGATCGGGCAGGCGGTGATAGCTCTGCGGGCCGATGACGAGATCGACGGCCGGCGCGCGGCGCACGATCTCCTGCCCCTCGGCCTGCGCCACGCACCCCGCGACCGCGATCGTCATGTCCGCGCCCGCCTTGCGTCGCGCGTCGCGGGCCACGCGCACGCGGCCAAGCTCCGAGTAGACCTTCTCCGCCGCCTTCTCGCGGATATGGCAGGTATTGAGGATGACCAGATCGGCGGTTTCGAGCGCGGATGTTTCGATGAACCCGGCGGATGCGAGCGTGTCCGCCATGCGCTCGGAGTCGTAAGCGTTCATCTGGCAACCGAACGTCTTGATGAACACTGTCTTGCTGGTCAAACCGCCGTCCTTTGCTGATTGAAGCCCCTATATAAACCTTATTGTCTCATCGGCAAAGCGGACATCGTCACGCCGCAAATACCGTTTGTCTCGGGCGGGCCGTCAACTGTTCGATATAGTCGTGACGGATGCGCCCTTCCGAATAGGCGGCAAGCTTCTTGCGGTCTCGCAGGCTGGCGAGGGCGACGGGTTCGCCGATGCGGATCTGTACGTCGATCGGGCCGCTTTTCAGCACCTGCCAGGCGTGGCTCAGCATTTCCATGTCGCCATACCACGCGATCTTGGGCCGCTCGTGCCGGAGGATGGGCAGGCCGTGCAGATGGGTGTAGGTCAGCGTGACGGTCTGCACCACGGCATTCGTTTCGATTTTCTCCCCGGGCGCGAGGGCAGCGGCCGAGAACAGCGAGGTCTTGAACGGAAGGATGCGGTTGCCGTCGCCGCTCGTGCCCTCCGCGAACAGCACGATGGTGTCGCCCTGCGCCAGACGATCCGCGATTTCGCCGGCCTTGTCCTTCACCAGCGTGCGGCGCTGACGGTCGACGAACACGGTGCGCTGCAATTTCGCGAGCCAGCCGATGAAAGGCCACGTGCCGACCTCGGCCTTCGCGACGAAGCAGAGCGGCGTCAATGCGCTCAAAACCGCGATGTCGAGCCATGAGACGTGATTCGAGACGAGCAGCACGGGTTTGAAGGGGTCCACAGCGCCGGTGATGTTCATGCGGATGCCGAGCAGTCGGCAGACGAACTTATGATAGGAGTGAGGAAGGGTCTTCGCCTGCTTCAGTCCCAGTCTCATGAACATGAACTGTAACGGCATGAGCGGCAGTGTAGTCGAAAGAAAGACGACCAGTATGAAAAGTCCTCGCAAAGTCCCCATCGCGCCCCTGTAGCGGTCTCCCCGCCTTTTTATATACGCTCAGCCTTTCGGGCCGAGCTTGCCCTTGATCGGTCTTCCATATAGCTCCAGCCGGTGCCCGGTCAACTCGAAGCCCAGCCGCCGCGCGATCCGCTCCTGAAGCACCTCGATCTCGTCGTCCTGGAATTCGATGACCTCGCCCGACTCGATATTGATCAGATGGTCGTGATGGCCCTGCGGGGCCTGCTCATAGCGCGCGCGCCCGTCGCCGAATGCGTGACGCTCCAGAATGCCCGCTTCCTCGAACAGCCTCACCGTGCGGTAGACCGTCGAGAGCGAAATGCGGTCGTCGATGCGGATCGCGCGCCGGTAGACCTCATCGGCATCGGGATGGTCCTCCGCGCTGGACAAGACTTGCGCGATGATGCGGCGCTGCTCGGTCATACGCAGTCCGCGCTCTTCGCACAGTTCTTCGAGCCTGCTTCTTGGCGCTTCGCCCCTTGTCATCGTTCATCCTCGGGCCGCCCTCACGGCCGATGCGCTGGCGTCTGGCCGATGTCGAGCCGCAATATGAGGGCTGCTTCCGGCGTCTTGCGGTTCCCCTGATAATAATGTTCGCGCCGGGCGACCACTGTAAAGCCGAACCGGGCATAGAAATCGCGCGCCGGCGCATTTCCCTCCGCCACGTCGAGGTAAAGCCTGTGCGCGCCGCGGTGCCCCGCCCAGGCGATCGCCGTCCGCATGAGGGCGCTGCCGATGCCCTGGCGCTGAAAGCGCGGCTCCACGGCGATGGTCAGGATTTCCGCTTCCCCGCCGCCTTCGTGCGTCGCCGTGAGCCCTGCAGGCTCGTCCCCGGCGAATGCGATATGGCAGGCCCGTCCGTCCGCCGCGATGTAAGGCAGGAAGGCTTCTGCGCTCCAGCCGGGCGGAAGGCCCGCGCGGTGCACCGCCGCCAGCACGGCCGCGTCTTCAATCAAGGCGGCGCGAACGGTGATGCTCACTCGCTTTCCGGCCGCCGCGGAATGGCGCACCCGGTCTGCGGTTTCGCATCGGCCGGCCGGATGTAGAGGGGAACCGGTAGATCGCGGCCGGGGTCGAGTTCCGGGGCGATGCGCGCGAGCGTCACGGCGTCCGGCGCGAGCCCTGCCATGACGGGGCGAAGGCATAAACCCGCTTCGGCGGCCCGTTGCGCGATCGCGTGCGCCGCAGGCCCGCCCAAGGTTTGGACGCGAGCGGCGAACCATGCCCCCGCTTCGGCCAGCATCAAGAGTTCGATGGCCGTCGTCGCATGGCCCGAAGCATCGAAGCACTGGGCGAAAACCGCATCGACGCCGCCCGGAATAGCGAGCCCATAAGCTTGTGCCTGCGGCCCCAGCGCATGCGCCATGATGCGGAAACCGGAAGCGCCGACGACCGGCTTGCCTGCCGCAAGGCCGAGACCGCGCGCAGCCGCGACACCCGTGCGGATCGACGAAAAGCCGCCCGGCCCGATGCAGACGGCGATGCGGTCCAACTGTGCGAAGCTCAACCCGCACTCATCCATTAAGCCCTTGATCTGGGGCATCAGGCGTTCGGCCTGTCCGCGATCGCGGGGCAGCCGCTTCGCCGCGGTGCGCTGACCCGCAATAGCCACGGCAAGGGACGTTTCCCCGAGGCTTGTCTCAATCGCGAGAACCTTCAAGCGGCCGCTCCGGCTCAGGCGATCTGAGCGATGTCGTCGAAATCGAAACGGGGCGAGCGCGGGAATAGCGCGGAGGCGTCTCCATATCCGAGATTGCACAGGAAATTCGATTTGATCCTGGTGCCGGCGAAGAACGCGCGGTCCACGCCCTCATTGTCGAACCCGGACATCGGGCCGGTGTCGAGACCGAGCGCGCGCGCCGCGATGATGAGATAGGCGCCTTGCAGGGTGCCGTTGCGGAAGGCGGACGTGCGGATCAGCTCGTCCTTGCCGACAAACCAGCTTTTCGCATCGGCGTGCGGAAAGAGCCTGGGGAGGTGCTCGTAGAACTCGAGGTCGTAGCCGACGATCGCGCAAACGGGAGCGGCCATGGTCTTCGCGCGGTTGCCCTCGTCGAGCAGCGGTTCCAGCCGTTTCTTGGCCTCCGGCGACTTCACGAAAACGAACCGCGCCGGGGACTGGTTCGCGCTCGTCGGACCCATTTTCAGGATATCCACGAGTTGACGGAGCGTATCGTCGCTCACCGGCTTGTCGGTCCACGCATTATGAGTGCGCGCGTCCAGGAAGATCTGCTTCAGGCAATCCTGCGAAATGGGTTGATGCATAGCTTTTCCATCGGCTGCGGCGAATTACGCATAGGTGATGCCACAGCCCCGGAAAGCGCGCCATGCCGTTTAGGACACGGCGCGGACCTCCTGCACCTCGGGCACGAAATGCCGGAGCAGATTTTCGATGCCGTGGCGGAGCGTCGCGGTCGAGGACGGGCATCCCGAGCATGCGCCGCGCATCTTCAAATAGACGACGCCGTTGCGGAATCCCTGGAATATGATGTCGCCGCCGTCATTCGCCACGGCCGGCCGCACGCGCGTTTCGAGCAGTTCCTTGATGGTCGCGACAAGCTGCGCATCGTCTGCCGCGAAATCCTCGCCCGACGCATCAGCGCTTCCCGCACCGTCGACGACGGCGGGCTGACCGGAGAGGTAATGCTCCATGATCGCGCCGAGAAGCGCAGGCTTCATATGCTGCCACTCGCCGCCGCCCTTCGTGACGGAGATGAAGTCCGAGCCGAGGAAGACGCCCTCCACCCCCTCCACGTCGAACAGCCGTGCAGCCAGCGGGGAAACCTCTTCCGCGCTTTCCCGCGTCTTGAACTCGCGCGATCCCGAGGCAAGAACGGTCTCGCCGGGAATGAATTTCAGGGTCGCCGGGTTCGGCGTCGCCTCTGTCTGGATGAACATGGGTAGCCTCGCAGGAGATACAGTCTCACGGCTTCTGTTTAGAACTGTTCTATAATAGGCTGCGGATCGAGCCTGTTTCAAGCCCAAAACCCGACTGAGCGACTAAGCTAAACCCTCGATCTCCTTGAGGGTCAAGGTGCCCGGAACGATCGTGATCGGCACGGGGAAGGTGCCCGCCTTGCTGCCCGCGGCGAGGGAAGAAACCAGCGGCCCGGGACCCGCCGGGTCGGTCGATGCGCCGAGCACGAGAACGCCGACCTCGGCATCCTCAAGTATCATCTTGAGAATTTCCTCCGCCTTCTGCCCCTCGCGGATGTGCTCTTCCACGCCGATATCCTCGAAGCCCCAGTTCTTGAGCTTGCGGATGTGCAGGCGGAACACCGCCCTCGCTTTATTGATCTGCTCCTCGCGGAACGTCGCTTCAACCCCGAGCCAGTGCGACATTTCGGGCGGCGGGATCACGTAGAGGAGCGCGAGCTTGCCCCCCGTCCGTCTTGCGCGGCGCGCGGCATAGAAGAGGGCAGCTTCGCCTTCCGGCGTCTCGTCCACGATGATGAGAAATTTTCGCTTCTTGCCTTCGGCGAAAAGCTCCCGGAGCTGGCGGTCAGGCATGATGTGTCAGCCTCGGTGCAGTTGCAGGACGCGGTGAGTGTAGCACAGCGAACTCAGGAATGATCTCATCCGTGGACGAAACCAACAATCTCCCGCACATGACCCATGGTTTTGTCGGCAAGCGCGCGGGCGCGCGCCGCGCCGTCAACCAGGATTGCGTCGATGCTGGCTGGATCGGCGGAAAGACGCTTCATCTCCGCCCCGATCGGGCCGAGCGTTTCCACCGCGACCTCAACGAGCGCATTCTTGAATTGCGAGAATTGCGCTCCGCCGAAATCGCGCAGCACGGTTTCGGGCGTCGTTCCGGCGAGCGCGGCATAAATCCCCACGAGATTGTCCGCCTCCGGGCGCCCCTCCAGCCCCTTTTCGTCTGACGGGAGCGGCTCGGGATCGGTCTTCGCCTTGCGGATTTTCTTCGCAATGGTGTCGGCGTCGTCCGCGAGGTTGATCCGCGACATATCAGACGGATCGGACTTCGACATCTTCTTCGTCCCGTCGCGCAGGGACATGACGCGCGTGGCCGGACCGGAAATCAGAGGCTCGGGCAGGGGGAAAAAGCCGTCCTCGAAGCCTGCGGCCTTGATCGTCTCCGCGAAATCGGCGTTGAACTTCTGCGCGATATCGCGGGCGAGTTCCAGATGCTGCTTCTGGTCCTCGCCGACGGGAACGTGCGTCGCGCGATAGGCCAGAATGTCCGCCGCCATGAGATTGGGATAGGCGTAAAGCCCGACACTCGCGTTCTCGCGATCCTTGCCGGCCTTCTCCTTGAACTGCGTCATGCGATTGAGCCAGCCGATGCGCGCCACGCAGTTGAAGATCCAGGCGAGTTCGGCATGCGCCGAGACCTGGCTCTGGTTGAACACGATATGCTTCTTCGGATCGACGCCCGCCGCGATGAAGGCCGCCGTCACCTCGCGCGTGGAGCGGCGCAGATCGGCGGGGTCCTGCCAGACGGTGATGGCGTGCAGGTCCACCACGCAGTAGATGCAGTCGTGGGTGTCCTGGAGCGCGACGAACTTCGTGATCGCGCCGAGATAATTGCCGAGATGGAGGTTGCCGGTCGGCTGGACGCCGGAGAAGACGCGCGGTTCGATGATCATGCCCTGTTCCTTTGCGAGCGCCTTATGCCGCCATTCGCCGGGTCATGGCAAGCGCCTCAGCCGCGCGAGAACGCCCGCTTGAGATTGGAATAGCGGAATGCGCCGGTGATCTGGGCGAAAAGCGCATAGACGGTCATGCCCGTCGCGATCAGCAGCCCCAGCGCAAGAACCTGCGTCAGCGTGCCGTTGGACGGCGCGAAGAATGCCGCGAGCCGCGCGGAGGCGAACCAGAGTACGCCGCCCATCAGCGCCGCCGACACCGCGATGAGCGGGATGCGCCGCGCGAAAGCCTTGTCGGCCTTGAAATGCCCGCGCCGCACGAGCGTCACCATGAGAAGCAGTGCATTCATCCACCCCGCCGCGCTGGCTGCCGCCGCGAGCCCGACATGGCCGAACCGCGGAAACAGGTAAAGCGCGAGGCCCACATTCGCCAGCATTCCGGCCGCGGCGTAGAGCATGGGCGTGCGCACGTCCTCGCGCGCGAAGAAGCCCGGCAGGAACACCCGCGTCATCACGAAAGCCGGAAGCCCCGCCGCATAGGCCGCGAGCGCCGCCGCTACGGCAGCCGAGTCCTCCGCCGTGAAGGCTCCGCGCTCGAACAGCACCTGCACGATCGGCAGCGGAATGAGGATCAGCGCCGCGCAGGCCGGCAGCGTCAGCAGCAGCGCGAATTCGAGCGAGCGGTTCTGGCTCGCCATCGCGCCCGCGATGTCATTCGCGGAAAGCTGGCGCGAGAGTTGCGGCAGCAGCACCACGCCGATGGCGATGCCGACGATGCCGAGGGGCAGCTGGTTCAGGCGATCGGCATAATAGAGATAGGAGACCGCGCTTTCCTGGAGCGAGGCGATCATCGTGCCGACCGTCACGTTGATCTGGGTGATCCCCGCCGTGGCGACCCCGGGCAGCCCCAGCAGCGCGAGGCGCTTCATGCCCGGCGTGATGCGCGGCCAGCGGAAGCGCAGGTTCATGTTCTGCCGGGAAACGGCGATCGCGACGAGCAGGAGTTGCGCGAAACCCGCGAGCGCGACACCCCAGGCCATCATCAGCCCGGCTTCCGGCGCCTGGTAGAAGCCGAACCATGCCGCCAGAACCAGGACCGTCGCCAGCACGAGATTGAGCAGGATGGGCGCGGCGGCGGCGGCGGCGAAGCGGCCGAGCGCGTTCAGCACGCCGGCGGCCAGCGCGACGAGCGAGACGCAGAGAAGATAGATGAAGGTGATCCGGGTCAGCAGCACGGCGAGGGCGAATTTCTCCGGCTGGTCCACGAAGCCCGGCGCGATGGCCGTGACGAGCCACGGCATCACGAGTTGAGCCAGCAGTAGCGTCAGGATGAGGGCGGCCGTCAGGAGCGCGAGGGCTTCTTCGGCAAAACGCCGCGCCTCCTGCGCGCCCTCGTGCTCCAGCCGCTTCGCGAAAAGCGGCACGAAAGCGGAATTGAACGCACCCTCCGCGTAGAGGGCGCGGAACAGGTTCGGGATGCGGAAGGCCACGACGAAGGCATCCGCCACCCAGCCCGTGCCGAGCACCGCGGCCGTCAGCACGTCGCGCACGAAGCCGAGCACGCGGCTGACAGCCGTCAGGCCGCCGACAGTGAGGAATGCGCGATAGAGGTTCATGGGCAGTTCCGGCTGGTGGCCCTCCGCTATGGGCAAAGTTTGCGCGGGACGCAAGCCGGCCGGTTGCGAAACATACCGTTCAGCCTGTGGTCAGATGGGGCAAGGTTTGTTATTTGACAGCCCCGACCGGTCACGCAAAGCTGGCCGCTCGATGCCGGGGGAGGACCGCCGAAGAGCGGTAGGTGTTTCATGTCTCAGGTTGCGTTCAAGGTTTTTGCCGTCTTCTTTTTTATTCTTTCCTCGGCTGCCGCATTCGCCCAGGAAAAGCCGTTCGAGGACAGCGCCGTCGCCCAGGACGCGGAAGTCTTCGAGAACTATCTTCAGAATTCGTGGCCGACCCGGGGCAAGGACGCCAAGGGCTGGCGCGCCGAGGGCGTGAAGGCGATGCAGGCGGGCGATGCCCGCTCCGCGACCGGGTTCTTCGCCTCCTCTGTGGTCCTCGACAGGAACAGCGCCGAAACCTGGCTCGCGCTCGCCCGCGCCTATACCGCCATCCAGACCGAAAACTACTCGGAGAAATTCAGTTTCGCGCGCAATGGCGGCTCGTCGGCCTACATCGCCTATCAGCGCGCGAAAACACCTGCGCTCAAAGCCCAGGCGCTGGCCGTGCTCGCCGAAACGCTGGGCGCGCGCTCGCAATGGCGCGCCGCGCTTGGCGCTTACCGGGCAAGCCTCGCCTTGGCGCCGAGCGACGAGGTGCGCGCCGTCTATGAGGAGGTCCGTTCGCAGCACGGTTTCCGCATGCTCGACTACACGGTGGACAATGAATCGTCCTCGCCGCGCGTCTGCGTGCAGTTCTCCGAGCCGCTCGCCAAGGGCAAGATCGACTTCTCGACCTTCGTGACCGTCAATAATGACCGGCCCGTCTCGGTTCGCGCCAACGACTATCAGCTTTGCGTCGAGGACCTGCTGCACGGCCGCCGCTACGACATCCGCATCCGCAGCGGGCTGCCCGCCGCGGTGGACGAGACGACGCCGGAGCCCATCGACCTCACCGTCTATGTTCGTGATCGCCAGCCCGCCGTGCGCTTCACCGGGAAGAACTACGTGCTCCCCCGCACCGGCCAGCAGGGCATCCCCGTCGTCAGCATCAACACGCGCGCGGTGAAGGCCACGATCTACCGCATCGGCGACCGCCGGCTCGCGCAGGAGGTACTCGACGGCGATTTCTCCCAGCAGCTCGAAGGCTATCGCGCGAACCAGATCGCGACCCAGAAGGGCGAACAGCTCTGGTCCGGCGAGATGCCCGTCGATCAGAAGCTCAACGAGGAAGTGACCACGGCCTTTCCCGTGGACGAATTGCTGCCCGGCCTGAAGCCCGGCCTCTACGTGCTGACCGCGCAGGCTGTCGAAAGCGCCACGAAGGACAGCGAAGCCGAGTATGACTGGTCCGAGCGCGCGACCCAGTGGTTCGTCGTCTCCGATCTCGGCCTGACCGCGTTCACCGGCCAGGACGGCCTGCATGTGTTCGTGCGCTCGCTCGCTTCCGCGAAGCCGCTGCCCGGCATCGAGCTGCGCCTCGTCGCGCGCAACAACGAGGTGCTGCACACCGCAAAAACGGATGATGCCGGCGTCGCGCGCTTCGAGAGCGGGCTGACCCGCGGCGCGGGCGGTCTTGCGCCTGCGCTCATCGTTGCGCGCGGCGGCGAGGCCGATTACGGCTTCCTCGACCTGACGAAGCAGGCGTTCGATCTTTCCGACCGGGGTGTGGGCGGCCGCGTCTCCCCCGGCCCGCTCGATGCGATGCTGTTTACCGAGCGCGGCGTCTATCGCCCCGGCGAGAACGTCTATCTCACCGCGCTCCTGCGCGATGCCTCCGCGAAGGCGGCGGGGGTGCCGCTCTTCGTCAGGCTGCTGCGCCCCGACGGCGTGGAGGCGCGCCGCGAGACGCTCGCCGATCAGGGCAATGGCGGGCGGACGCTGACGATCGAGCTGCCCCGCACCGCGATGACGGGCACGTGGCGCATCATGGCCTATGCCGACCCGAAGGGCGCGTCCATCGGCGACACGGCGTTCCTCATCGAGGACTACACGCCGGAGCGCCTCGACATGACGCTAACGCCGCAGAGCGAGACAATCAGCCCCTACGCATCCGCGAAGATCGCGCTTGAGGGGCGTTTCCTCTATGGCGCGCCCGCCGCCGATCTCGGCATCGAGGGCGATGTGGTCGTCTCCGCCGCGGAGGGCTTCGAGACGTTCCCCGGCTACAAATTCGGCCTGCATGACGAAGAGTTCGCGGACCTCCGCAAGGATCTCGAAGGGCTGCCCGTGACCGACAAGGCGGGCAAGGCGACGCTCGATGTGTCCCTGCCCGCGCTGCCGCAGACCTCCCTGCCGCTCATCGCAGAAGTTACCGTCCGCCTGCGCGAGCCGAGCGGCCGGGCGCTCACCCGTTCCGTCTCGCTCGATGTGGACAACGGCCGCTCCTATATCGGGGTGAAGCCCGCGTTCCAGGGCTCCGTGCCGAGCGGCGAGCCCGCGGCGTTCGAGGTCGTTTCCGTCAGCGGCAAGGGCGAACAAACGGCGATGACGGGCCTGCGCTGGGAGCTGTTCCGCGTCGAAAGCCGCTTCCAGTGGTACAGCCGCGACGGCCGCTGGGATTATGAGACCATCAACTCCGAAAGCCGGGTCGGCGGCGGCCTGATCGACACCTCGGCCAGCGCGCCCGTGAAGATCGAAGCGCCGGTGACGGCGGGCAGCTACCGCCTCGATGTCGTGTCGAGCGACCCCGCGGCCGGCCTCGCCACGAGCATCACCTTCTCCGCCGGCTGGTATGTCTCCGAGACGTCCGACACGCCGGAAATACTCGATCTCGCCCTCGACCGCGCCTCCTACAAGGCCGGCGAGCAGGTCACCGTGGAGATCCTGCCGCGCATGGCGGGAGAGGCGCTCGTCGCCATCGTCAGCGATCGCGTGCTCGCAACTGAGACGGTCGCGATCGGCGAAAACGGCGGGTCCGCCAGCTTCACGGTCTCCGGGGACTGGGGACCGGGCACCTACGCCACCGCCATTCTCTACCGCCCCATGGACAGCGCCGCGAAGCGCATGCCCGGGCGCGCGGTCGGCGTAAGATGGCTGCCCATCGACACATCGGCACGCCAGCTTGCCGTGGACCTGATGGCGCCGGACCAGTCAGCGCCGAGCGAACCTCTCGTCGTGCCGCTGACGCTGACAGGCCTCGACAGCGGCGAGAAGGCCCAGGTGGTGGTCTCGGCCGTCGATCTCGGCATCCTCAACCTCACGAGCTACAAGACGCCCAAGCCGGAAAGCTATTACTTCGGGCAGCGCCGCCTTTCCCTTGAGATGCGTGACATCTACGGCCGCCTCATCGACGGCATGCAGGGCGTGCGCGGCAAGATCCGCTCCGGCGGCGACGGCGAAGGCGGGATGCAGATCGAGGGCCGGCCGCTCAACGAGGAGCCCGTGACCCTGTTCTCCGGCATCGTCGAGGTCGGGCCGGACGGAACCGCCGAAGTGAGCTTCGACCTGCCGCCCTTCAACGGCACGGTGCGGCTCGCCGCGCAGGCATGGACCGCGACGAAAGTCGGCCACGGCGAGAAGGACGTGACCGTGCGCGATCCCGTCGTGGTTCAGGCGACTCCGCCGAAATTCCTGGTGCTGGGCGATACATCGAACCTGCATCTCAGTCTTGAGAACGTCGATGCACAGCCCGGCGCCTACACGATGCGCGCAAGCGCTACGGGCAGCGTTTCGGTCGAGGGCGAGAGCGAAAGGCAGATCACCCTGGAACGCGGCAAGCGCGCCAGCCTGAGCCTCCCCGTCAAGGCCGCGGCGCTCGGCGAGGGCGCGTTCGAGATCACGCTCAGCGGCCCGGACGGCCTTGAAATCTCAAGGCGTTATGCCTTGCGGATCGAGCCGCCGGCCGAGAATCTGCGCCGCCGCACGACGCAGACGCTCGCCGCGAACACCGGATCGCTGCGCGTCAACAAGGCGCTCATCGCAGACCTTGTCCCCGACACGGCGCAGGTCTGC
>CAZNAH010000060.1:14701-16798 GCA_964570735.1 uncultured Hyphomicrobiaceae bacterium
TAGCCGCGCTCGACGTGCCGGGGCTGCTCCTCGGCCTCGACCGCTACCCCTATGGCTGCGCGGAGCAGATCACCGCGCGCGCGCTGCCGCTCCTCTATTTCAACGAGGTCGCGGCGAAAGCGCGCATCGGCACCGACGAGGAGATCAAGGGCCGCATCGACCAGGCCATCGCGCGCCTGGCCGAGCTGCAATCGTCGAGCGGCGGCTTCGGGCTGTGGTCGCCCGGCGACGACGTGTGGCTGACTGCCTTCGCCGCCGATTTCCTCAACCGCGCCCGCGAGAAGGGGCACACCGTCCGCGCCGATGTCTACAACAACGCGCTCGACCGGCTGAAGAACACCGTGAACAATGCGGGCGAGTTCGAGGAAGGCGGCGAGGATCTGGCCTACGCGCTCTATGTGCTCACGCGGGCGGGGCGCGGCGTGCTCGGCGACCTGCGCTATTATGCCGACACCAAGCTCGAAAACTTCTCCACCCCGCTCGCGCGCGCGCAACTGGGGGCCGCGCTCGCCATGCTCGGCGATCAGGAGCGCGCCAAGCAGGCTTTTACCGCCGCCTTCGCGCTTATCAAGCCGGTGCTCGACCCTGTTCCGCTGGCGAAGCGCCTCGACTTCGGCACGCAGCTTCGCGACGCCGCCGCGACGCTCGCGCTGATGACGGAGGCGAAACTCGAAGTGCCCGGCGCGGAGAAGGCCATGTCGGCTATGACGACGCTGCGCGGGCTTCAGCAGGGCGCAACGACGCAGGAAAGCCTCTGGCTGCTGCTCGCGGCGCGCGGCCTCGCCGCTCAGGACAAGGCCCTGAAGCTGGAGGTTGACGGGCAGCCGGTGCAAGGCGCCTTCCAGACCCTGCTGCGCACCGCGGATTTCGCATCCGGCGGGCTTGAGGTCGCCAATCTCGGCGCGCTCGCCCTGCCCGCCTCGACCGGGCAGATCGACGCGACGCTGACCGAGGACGAGTTCGCGGGCAACGGCCTCACCATCAAGAACGCCAGCGCGGAAGCGGTGCCGGCCACGGTCATCGTGTCGGGGGCGGGGCTCCAGCCCGAGCCCTCCGCCGAGGCCGGCTTCAAGATCGAGCGGCGCATCTACAGCCCCGCCGGGCAGGAGATGAAGTTCGACCGAGTGAAGCAGAACGACCGGGTCGTCGTGCTCCTGCGCGTGACGGAGACGGAGGCGAAGCTCGGGCACGTGATCGTGGAAGACCGTCTGCCCGCCGGTTTCGAGATCGAGAACCCCGCGCTCCTGAAAGGCTCCGATCTCAAAGCCTTCGCATGGCTGCCGACGACCTTCACGCCGGCGCATACGAGCTTCCGAGACGATCGCTTCATCGCGTCCTATTCGCTGACCGATGCTCAGCGGCAGACGCCCGCGCAGCTCACCATGGCCTATGTGATGCGGGCGGTGAACCCCGGCCTCTACACCCATCCCGGCGCGAAAGTGGAGGACATGTACCGGCCGGACCGCTTCGCGCGGACGGATGCGGGCAAGGTGGAAATCACGGCGAGCCGCTGATGAGGATGCGCTGGCCGAAGATGCGCTTGAGGCGGCGGACCGCTGCGGGGTTCCTCGCGGCGTCCGTGCTGCTCGGCGGCGCGGCCCATGCGCTGAAGCTCTTCGAGCCGCTGCCGCTCGAACGCGCCGCCACGACCTCGCAGATCGTCGTGGACCGCAACGGGCACCTGCTCCGCGCCTTCGTCGCGCCGGACGCGCGCTGGCGGCTCGACATCGACCCCGCCGTCGTCAGCCCGCATTATCTCGAAACCCTGTTCGCGTTTGAGGACAAGCGCTTCTACAGCCATGCGGGCGTCGATCCGCTGGCGCTGGCCCGCGCGGCCTGGCAGTCCGTTACCCATGGCGAGATCGTCTCCGGCGGCTCGACGCTTACGATGCAGGTCGCCCGGCTTCTGCGCGGCGCGCCGACCCATTCGCTGTCCGCGAAGTTCCAGCAGATCGCCGACGCCTTCCGGCTGGAATGGGTGTTCACGAAGCAGGAAATCCTCGCGCTTTATCTGAAACTTGCCCCGTTCGGCGGCAACCTCGAAGGCGTGCGCGCCGCCTCGCTCGCCTATTTCGGCAAGGAGCCCTTACGCCTCAA
>CAZNAH010000061.1:0-15278 GCA_964570735.1 uncultured Hyphomicrobiaceae bacterium
GCCGGGCAGGACGTAGCGGGCCTGCGTGTGGGTGGTGGCGATCGACAGCCCACCGTGCTGGGGATCGGCGAACTCACGCGCCATCTGGCGGATGGTTTCCACGCCGTTCAGGATGCTTTCGGCCTGTTCCAGAACGGCCTTTCCTGCCGGCGTGATCCCGGTGAGCTGTCTGCCGGTACGCTCGAAGATCGGAACCCCCAGCTCTTCTTCCAGCAGTCGCAGTTGCTTGCTTACGCCCGGCTGAGAGGTATACAGCCTTTCCGCCGCGGCCGTGATGTTCAAATTGCTCCTTGCGATCGCCCGCAAGTAACGCAGCTGGTGCAGTTTCATATCTCGTTCCGCCCGCATTTCATGCGACAGGAAAGCGCGGGTAGGTCCGTCGCCGACTCCTGCCAACGCTATGGTCGTTTGATTCGCCCGTCCGCACTATAACCATTGGTGATGTGTCCATAGCCATCAAATATTTCTCCCGAGGTTTTCCCGTGACTATATTGGCATCTGTGCCGAACACTGGAAACCTCGGGTGACAGAGATGAACAGCGATGCAGCCCCCACACCGCACGTCACGCCGCGCATTGCCACGGCGTTCTTCGACGAAGAAGGCTTTCTGGTCGATACCGCGAGCTGGAGCCGCGAGACCGCTTGTCATATTGCCGAGCGCGTCGGAATCGGCCCGCTGACGCCGGAACACTGGGCGGCCATCTCCTGCGTGCGAGGACGCTATCTTCGCTGTCGCGCGCTGCCGCCGGTGCGGCTGATCTGCCGCGCCTGCGGGTTCTCCCGAGACGCCATCGAAAGGCTTTTCGCCGGGTACAAGAACCTGCGACGCGTCGCTGGCCTGCCCGACCCGGGAGAGGAAGCCAAGGCGTACATACACTGAACGGGGCACCTGGCAGCGCCGGCGGTTGTGGTCAGCAGAGCGGCCGCCCAAAAGCCTCGCTTGTTTTGTGTTGACCGCGCGGTGGCGGCATAACACAGACGGGTGCCACTTCTCTCCTCCATCATTCCGGGCGCCGTGGGCGCCCGTTTTTTTGAAGCGCCTTGGTCCGCGTGCGCTCGATCAAGGCGGCGCCGAATCCCGTTCTCCTGCGTGTAAAGCTAGCGTTCGGTAATTCTTTCATGTGCCTTTTGTTACCGCGCGGTTACTGTTGTCAGTCCGCTACGCGGCTGTTCATTGAATTCACACATAAATTCCGTTTGGCATGGCAATTGATATAGACACCTGCGGTTGGCGTACACCCGTCTGGCAGAGCGAAGGCTGGCGGGCGCTGCCGATGTGCCGGCGCCTTGCGCCGCAGGCTCACGGCTTCACGACAACATAGGGTCAGGACTATGCTAGCAGCCCGGGGGCGATGGAGCTGGGTAATCTCGCGTGACCAGGATTGGAGATCGGCTTGGCAGGTATGTCGTGCGCATCGTCGCGGGGCTCGCGACAGCCGCGTTCCTGAGCGGCGTGCCGGCTGCTCCGGTCGCCGCGGAACTGCGAATCGGCATTACCGAGGCGATGTTCGTGAAGGATTCGCTGGTCTACGACCGGTGGGCGAGATACCTGAGTGAACGTACCGGTGCCGACCAGCCCATGCAGTTCGTTTATCGGAAGTCCTACCACGAGATTCAGGAATTGCTGCGACGCGGGGACCTGCATGCTGCGTGGGTCTGCGGTTACCCATTTATCATGGGCAGCGACGCCGGCTTTCTGCGGTACGTCGCAACACCGGAGTTCCGTGGCGAGCCGTATTACCGGATCTATCTCATTGTCCCGGCCTCGAGTCCGGCGCGCTCGCTCGAGGACCTGAAGAGGGGGGTTTTCGCGTTCTCCGACCCGGACTCCGTGAGTTTCCGTTCGCTCATTGCCGGTCGTCTCAGCCAAGGGAAACCGGTCGCGAGCCTGGATCGGATGTTCCGCCTTCATTTCTTCACGTACAGCCACGCGGAAACGATCAAGGCGGTTGCCGACAAGGTCGCGGACGGGGGAAGCGTGGACGGCCAGGTATGGGACGCCGTGTCCATCGAGTTCCCCGAATTGACCGCGAAGACCCGGATCATCGCGCGCTCCGGCGCCTATGGACTGCCGCCGTTCGTGGCGTCCCCGAGGGCAAACGAACGGGAGGTGCTCGGCCTGCGCAAGGCTCTTCTCGGCATGGAGTCGGATGCGGAGGGTAGGGCGATACTCGATCTGCTGCGGCTCACCCGCTTTGCGAACCACGCCGAGGATCTGTACGACAGCATCAGGACGGACCTGAACATCCCGCTGCGAAAGTCCGCCCGGGCCCGCCCATGAAGCTGTCGCGCCTCGACCCGCGGCAATGGAGCCTGCAGGTCAAGTTTCCGCTTACCGTAGCGGGCATCATCTTTTCGGTTGCCTTCGCCGCCGGCGTTGTCGCCCAGGTGCGCGAAACAAACCTGGTGCGCGAAGCTCTCGAGAAGCGGGCGCGACAGCTCGGCTCGACTCTTGCGCTGTCGAGCGCCGAGAACGTGGTTCGGACGGATTACTGGGCGCTCTACGCGGGCCTGCGCAGGCACGTAGACGCGCTTGACCATGACATGGCGCCTCTGCTGTTCGGCGCCATCGTCAACGATCAGGGCTCCGTGCTCTCCCACACGCATCCCGACCAGCAGCGGATCGGGGTACTGCTGGTGGGATTGCGATCCTTCGACGGCATGTACCCGAGCCAGGGTGCCGTGATTCGCAATGGCGCCTTCCGGGGAAGCGACGCATTGCTGGTGAGTACGCCTATCGAGTACCGGGGCAAGGAGATCGGGTACGTCTGGCTGGGTTACGACACCAGCTTCATTCGCCAGCGCGTCCTCGTCGCGATCGTGCAGATCGGGGCGATTGCCACTCTTCTCGCGGTGGCCGGGAGTCTGTTCGGCTGGATGTACTCACGCAGGACGGTCAGACCCATCGGGGAGCTCACCGACGCCATCGAGCAGATCCGCGCCGGACGGTTCGACGAGATCGCCCCGGTGCGGGCTCATGAGAAGGACGAAATAGGCCGCATGGTGGATGCGTTCAATGACATGGCGGCGCAGTTGCGGGAGAGAGAAGCCTTGCGCGAGCAGTTGCAGGTCAACGAAAAACTGGCGGCGATCGGCAGGATGGTGTCGGGCATCGCGCACGAGATCAACAATCCCCTCGGCGGCATGAAGAACGCGCTCGAGAACCTGCGTCTGTTTTCCGGCGATCCGCAGAGACGCGAAGAAAGCGTGCAGCTCCTGGGTTCCGGGCTCGAACAGCTCGGGGGCGTGGTCGAGGCGCTGCTGGCCCAGCATCGCGGCGCACGGACGCTCGTCCCCTGCGACCCGCGCTGCCTGGATGACCTGTTCCTGCTCGTGCGCCACGACTGCGAGCTGCGACGAATCCGCATCGAGTGGAAGAACGAGCTCGTGAGCCCGTTTCTCGTGCCGAGGGCGCCGCTCCAGCAGGTGCTGACGAACCTTCTCGTCAACGCGGTCCGGGCCATGCCGGGCGGCGGGACCCTGACCTTCCGGGCCACCGAGCGGGACGACACGCTGGTTTTCATCGTGGAGGATACCGGCGTCGGGATGGCGCAGGACGAGCTGAACAAGATCTTCGAGCCCTTCTTCACGACGAGGGCAGACGGCACGGGTCTGGGATTGTGGGTGAGCATGCGCCTGGTCCACGCCATGGGCGGGGTTCTCGAGGTCGCAAGCGAAGTGGGAGCCGGCAGCTGCTTTTCCGTGACCATTCCGAAGGTCCCCCTGGAGAGCGAGAGGAGCAACGAAGATGAGCTTGTATCTCATTGAGGACGATCCCATCGCAGGACAGAGCCTCGTCACGTACCTGACGGGCAACGGATTGGACGTGCGATGGTTCCAGAGTGGCGGGGAAGCTCTGCAGGAGATCATTCACGACCCGGACCCCGAGCTCTTCATCCTTGATATCCGCTTGCCGGACATGACCGGGGAAGAGCTTTATCTCGCCCTGCGCAGCCGTTTCAGCGGGGCCTCCTTCATCGTGGTGACGGCCTTCGGCACCGTGGAGCAGGCGGTCAGGCTGGTGAAGGAAGGCGTGAATGACTACGTCACCAAGCCTTTCGATCCGTCCGTATTGCTGGAGAAGATCGAGCGCCTCCTCAGGCGCAGGCGCGACGAACGCCTCGCCAGCGAACTGGTTTCCGACCTGCGCTCGCGGCTGGGGCGCGGCCAGACCGCTATCGGGGTCAGCCCGGAAATGCGAAAGGTCGAACAGATGATCGCGAAGGTTCGCGACCTGCCGTCCAACCTCCTGATCACGGGGGAGACCGGTGTGGGCAAGGAACTCGTGGCGCGGCTCTGCCACTCCACGGGAGCCCGCAGCGCCGGCCCCTTCGTTGCCATCAACTGTTCGGCGTTTCCCGCTTCATTGCTGGAGTCCGAGCTGTTCGGCTACGAGCGCGGTGCCTTCACGGGGGCAGACCGACGCAAGCCCGGCAAGCTCGAACTGGCGAATGGCGGAACGCTGTTTCTGGACGAGATCGGCGAGCTGTCACCGGAGACCCAGGTGAAACTGCTTAGGGTGCTGCAGGAGCGCGAGTTCGAACGGCTCGGCGGAACGCAGAGCATACCCCTCGATATCCGCCTGATCGCCGCGACCCACCGCGACCTGAAGGAGGCGCTCAAGCAGGGACGAATGCGTGAGGATTTCTACTACCGCATACACGTGCTGCACATCCATCTGCCGCCGCTGCGGCAGAGGAAAGAAGACATCCTGTTCCTCGCCAGGTACTTCGTGGAGTTCTTCTCCCAGGAGCTCGGCAGGAAGGCGCCGTCCCTGAGCCCCACAGCCGAATCGGCGTTGCTCGCCTACGACTTCCCCGGAAATGTCCGTGAGCTGCGCAACATGGTCGAACGCGCCGTGGCCTTATGCGAGCGGGAAGTCCTGGTGCCAATGGATTTCTTTCCCGAGTCGCCCGCGGAGGTTAAGCCCAAAGAGGTCACGCCCACCGAGGTCGTGCCCCCCGGGAATCTCAAAGCGGCGGCGGCAGCGGCAGAAATGGACCGGATCAGGCAGGCGCTCGTCCAGGCGAACTATCGCATGACACGCGCGGCGGAAGTGCTTGGCGTCAGCAGGAAGACTCTTTGGGAGAAGATCAAGCGCTACGGCATCGAAGTTCGATCCGGCGGGGACCGACTGTACTGACTGTCGTAAAGCGCCGCCACCCGACGTGAGCAGGCCGGCGCGGGCGGACAGGCGCCGCGGTCCACTGCCTCCGCACGCCGCAAGAGGCGCGCGATCGGTTCCGGGCCGCAGCGCCGACAGTGCCGCGCGCCCGCACTTCCGGGACCGGACCGGCTGCTGTCAAGAGTGAACGGGACCGGAACGGAAGGAAGATGGTTCTCGCGCGCGATCCTGCACGCGCTGGCGGCTGAGGTGCGGCGTCGGAGAGTCATTGGATTCCTGGTGACATGAACAACTCGAAACCGCAGCCCGCGCTCGGCGCCTTCGACAAGTACCTGTTCCTCTGGATCGCGCTCTGCGCGGCGGCGGGTTTGCTGCTCGGACGGAACTTCCCCGACGGCGTGCGCGCAGTCGGTCAATTGACGGTTGGCGATGTCTCCCTGCCCGTTGCGGGATTGATGTTCCTGCTCATGTTTCCCGCGATGGCCAAGGTGCGCATCGAGGAAGTTACCCGCGCCGCCCGCAACCTTCGGCCAACGCTGCTGACCCTGGCGGCCAACTGGATCGCGGCGCCGCCGTTGATGGTGTGGTTGGCGAACCTCTTTGTCGGCGACCCGGAAATGCGGGCGGGGGCCATCTTGCTCGGCATCGCGCCCTGCACCGGGATGGTGTTGTTCTGGATCACGCTGGCCGAAGCCAATGCCGCCCACGGCATCGTCGTCACGGCGATCAACGCGCTCTCCACGCTGCTGCTGTACGCCCCGCTTGCGACTTTCTATCTCGGCGCCGGCGGCGTGCCGGTGCCTTTTGAGCAGGTCGGCTTGAGCGTGCTTCTTTTCGTGGGCGTGCTCCTGGCGGCGGGGCAAGGGGCCCGTTCTGCGCTCACGAAATGGCGGGGGCGCAATTGGTTCGAGGGCCGCTTTCTGAAGCTGTCCGGCAAACTGGGCATGGCCGCACTGCTCGCCATGCTGGTGCTGCTTTTTTCTTCCGAGGGACAGATGATTCTCGACCATCCGCTCGTGGTCGCGCTGATTGCCGTGCCGATCACGCTGCACTTGGCCCTGATGCTGATCTTGACCCATGCCGCGGGGTGGCTGATGCGCCTGCGCTACGAGGAGGCGGCGATGGCCTCGCTGATCGGATCGAGCACGCAGTTCGAGGTCGCCATCGGCACCGCGATGGCGGTCTTCGGTCTCGGCTCGGGCGCCGCACTCGCGACTGTGGTCGGCCCGTTGATCGAAGTGCCGGTGATGGTCGCCGCGACGCGGCTGCTCAGACGAACGAAGAGCAGCTTCGCTCGAATTGGTCGCATGTGAAATAGAGGCAGAAGTCAAACTTCTGCCAGCGCTAGCTGGCTGAGGCTTGACCCAGGTTCGGCTTCGCGCACGACACCGCGGTTGTTCAAGAGAAGCCTGTGACGGCAGCAGGAAGCGTCCACTTGTCGTAACAGATTCTTTTCCGCGTTACGTTTTCTACACGTGTCCAGCGCACCGTTCGGGCAACGGCTCCGGACGAACTTCTCACTATCCCTTTGAAAAGACGGCAATGGCGTCCTCGCCCCGTCGCGTCCAGCGCCTGGCATCGCTCTTGCTGGGCAGCCAGTCGGCGAAGTGCTCAACCGAATACCGATTAGGAGGACAGCAATGAGCGAATTGTCGAGGAGAGGATTTCTCAAGCTGAGCGGCGGAGTCGTCGCCGGAGTGGGCGCAGCCGTGACGGGCGTCGCGGTGTCCGGCTCGGCCGAGGCTGCTGTGGGCGAGAGCGAACGACCGATCCGCATCGCCAGCCCTGATCTGGACGAGGCACTGCGGGTACGCGCCAGGAACGTCTCGCGCTTCCTGTCCAAAGTGTCGGAGGAGGCATAAGCCATGGCAACATCCGGAGAGAAGCAAGTTGGCCGCCGCAGCTTCCTGAAGCTCACGGCGGCCGGCGGCGCGATGCTGGGAGCGAACTGGCAGGCAATCAGGCTGGCTCACGCCGCCGCAGACGAGGGCGTTGCGCTTGGCGCGGTCACGAGCGCGGAGAAGACGATCGAGCAGTTCCCCTTCACGCTCCCGGTACGTTTCGCCGACAAGCAGGCGGAGCTCCCCGACAAGGTGGTGCGCAATGGTTGCCCGTATTGCAACAGCCAGTGCCGCATCATGGTGTGGGTGAAGGATGGGCGTGCCGTCAACAACTATGGCGATCCGAAGGACATCGTCCAGAACGGCCGTCTGTGCCCGAAGGGCCAGTCCACCATCCAGATGGGGTACAACAAGTACCGCATCCTGAAGCCGCTGAAGCGCGTCGGGCCCCGAGGTAGCGGCAAGTTCCGCGAGATCAGCTGGGACCAGGCCTATGACGAAATCGCCCAGAAGCTCCTGGAGATCCGCGACAAGCACGGCGGCCATACCATCGTGATCGAGCAGACGACACGCCAGGAAGAGGAAGGTTTCGGCATCTTCGAACGCTTCGGTGAGCTGATCGGCACGCCTAACATCGACAGCGGCGGCCCGCAGTGCAACGACACCGGCAAGTACGCCGTGGCGATGCGCGCCGGTGTGGGCAAGTTCTCCAACGGCTTCGGCTTCGACCCCATCTCCGGGCAGCACGACCTGGAGAGCACCAAGTACCTGCTGATGCTCGGCGCCAACATGGCCGAGCAGCGGGTGGTCGTATCGGGTCACATCCTCGAGAACATCGTCAAGAAAGGGGCGAAGATGGTGGTCGTTGACCCCATCCTGAACCCCTGGGGCATGCAGGCCAACGAGTGGGTGCCCATCCGCCCGGGCACGGACATGGCTCTCATCTACGGCATGATCCACGAGATCGTGAACAACGGCTGGGTGGACAAGCAGTTCATCAAGGACTGGACCCTGGGCTACGACGAGCTGGTGAAGTTCGTCAACCAGAAGGGCTACAGCGCGAAATGGGCCGCCGAGGTCACCGGCATCCCCGAGGCGACCATCAAGCGTATCGCGCGCGACTATGCGACGACCAAACCGGCCTCGCTTTGGACTAACCATGGCGTCGCGGGCCACTGCAACGCTACCCAGACCTTCGGCATCGCGTTCATTCTCGCGGCCATCACCGGGAACATCGGTGTGCCGGGAGGTGGCGCGCTGTTCATGAACAACCGCGGCTTCGACTTCGACATGCCGCCAGTGCAGCACGGCAAGCCGCCCGAAACCGCGCACAAGCCGGGGCTGTTGTTCCCGAGCGCCATCGAGGACGCCATCCTTCACGGCAAGCCCTACCCCATCAAGGCGGTGTTCAACGCGGCGAGCTGGACTTCGATGCGCCAGAACAGCAAAAAGGTCCAGGAGGCCTACCTTAGCCCGAACCTCGAGCTGTCGGTCTATACCGCGATCTGGCCGCGGCATCACGGCCTGTTTGCCGACTACATCCTGCCCGAGGCGACCGGCTACGAGAAGGACAACATCGGCGATCGCCGCGACGACCGCGCCATCCGCTGGCGCAACAAGGTCGTGGAACCCATGGGCGAGGCCAAGCCGATCACCAGCATCTGGATTGATCTTGCCCATCACATCGCCAAGTTCGACAAGAAGTACTCGAAGGAGTACTGGACGGAGAACCTGCCGGCCCGCTTCCACGACAAGAAGACGTACTGGAACGAAGGTGTGGGACGCGCCTCGACCAGCGGCGGCCTCACCTGGCAGCGGCTGGACAAGAGCGATAACCCGATCAATTGGCCCTGTCCGGCCAAGGATCACCCGGCCACCAAGTCCTTGCGTCCCAACCAGCTGGTTGATGGCGAGCATCCGGGAACGCGGGTCCAGTTCCTGGATCATCCGGCGTGGAAGCTGCTGTGGGCGAACGACAAGTTCCCGAATGGCCGGCGTTTTCCGAACGACCACGACAAGATCATCATCTACACCAAGGAGTTCGACAACAAGCTCAAGGCGCTCGGTCACAGCGCGTTTCCGGAATTCCACATGTCACCTGCCAATCCTTACGGATTCACCTGTCCCATCTACACTGACGAGTTCGTGGTCAATCCCTGGCGCGGCAAGCTGGTGCGCAAGGTCAAGTGGGGGAAGCCGGATCCGGCGATGATGAAGAAGTATCCGCACAGCCTGACCTCGGCCCGTCCCTCGGCGCCGACGCAGCACGGCTACTCGATGTGGATGCCGGGGCTGCTGCAGCTGGCGCCGGACCAGTTCGCGATGATGCATCCGGAGCTGGCCGGCAAGTATGGCGTCAAGACCGGCGACAAGGTCAAGGTCGAGACCCACGTCTCGAGCATGATCCTCCCGGCGCTGGTGTGGCCCGGCATCGAGAAGAACACGGTCCAGGTTCCCGCCCACTTCGAGAAACGAAACCTGGTGCGCAAGGACCTGGGGTACGACATGGACGCCGTCGATACGCCAAACCAGCTGATGGCGAACTACTGTGACACGGTCGGCGGCGCCCAGGAGTACAAGGCTCACTGGTGCCGGATCACGAAGGTTTGAGGAGGCACGAAGATGGCTAAGAAACAACTGGCGATGCTGTTCGATCTGGACAAGTGCATCTACTGCCGCAGCTGCGTGTTCGCCTGCAAGCTGGAGAACCACATCCCCCACGACTGGCAGAGAAACGAAGTGGTGATGGTGGGGCCGGACATGGACAAGGACCCGGTCGGGTTCGCCATGTACATGAACTGCAACCACTGCGAGCAGCCGGCATGCATCGCCTCCTGCCCGGTGCCGGGAAAGGCGATCTGCAAGCGCGAGGAGGACGGCCTCGTGCTGGTGGACAAGGAAAAGTGCATCGGCTGCTGGAACTGCGTGAAGGGCTGTCCCTACGGCGTGCCGCGGCCGACCAACGTGAAGAACTCGAAAGGCGACTTCGTCGTGGACAAGTGCACGTTCTGCGCCCACAAGAGCGAGCGGCCGGCACGCATCGAGTGGGGCGAGCGCGCCGACAACGCGGGCGCACAGTGGGCTCCGGCGTGTTCGTCCAAGTGCCCCGGCCGGGTCATGACCTTCGGTGACCGCAAGGTGCTGCTCAAGATGGTGGCGGCGAGCGGGCGCGAGGTGCTCGACATCAATTTCTTCGGCATCCAGCCGAGCAACATCTACCTCAAGCCGCTGCCGAGGAAAAAGACATGAGCGGAACGCCTGAAAACAGATTCAAGGAGGCATCGCATATGAAGCGCATCGGACTTTTCGTCGGCGTCGTCGGCCTTGTGGCCGCGAGCACACCGGGCCTTGGCGGTGAGGTGGTGGTGCCCACCGTGAGCCGGGTAGACGAGGGGGTGGTCAACGCGCTGAAGGAGCGCCGGGTCAGTCTCTCGGACAGCAAGACCGCTTTCAGCTTCAGCCCTTTCGCCTGCGTCCGCTGCCACAGCGGCGGCCCCGGGGCGACCGCGCCGATCTTCTACGGCAACCCCGAATTCGCGAAGGACCAGTGGAAGCCAAGCGGCACGGGAGTCACGATCCGAAACTACAACTGGCAGGACACGCCCGAACACGACGAGAGCTTCTACAAGATCGGTGCTACCCAGGCGGAGCTGTTGAAACACTCCTGGTAGCGCGTAGTGTGCCGCGGATTTGTCCTGAGCATGGCTTATGGAGGGCGCGTGGATGAGCGGTTGCGCTGACAAAGAGAAACGGATCGCCGCCTTCTTTGCGTTGTCGGAATGCTTCAGGGAGCCGACACCGCAATTCGTGGCGGACGTCCGGACCGGTGCCCTGCAGCGGGTTCTGGAAGGCGTTTGTGAGGTGGATGTGGGTGGCCTGACCTTGGAACCAGCGGGATCGCTCGATGACGTCACGGAAGCACTGACGGATGAATACTACGCGCTCTTCAAGGGACCGTTCCCGCCTTATGTCGTTGCAGTGGAAAGCGCGTACAAGGCCTGGGCGGAATCGAGTCCCGCGGCCGAGTGCGGCAAGGAGCGGGACATGCTGATGGGCGATCCGGCCATTGAAATGCTCAAGCGCTACCGGTCGGACGGTATCGAGCTTCCGCCGGCCTACAAGGCCTACCCGGATCACATCGCGCTGATCCTGGAATACGCAGGGCTCCTGCTGGAGCGGGGTGCTCCCGGCGCGTACCGGAAGTTCGTCGCCACGCATTTGGACTGGATCGAGGCCCTGCGTCGTGACATCCATTCGCTGACGGAAAGCCCGTTCTATCGAACGGCCGCCGACCTGCTCTGCGCATTTGCGCGCGAAGAACTGGAGCTGGCCGGTGCCCCCTCTGGCGGCATCGAACGCCCTGCCACTATTTGCTCAGCACGTTAGAAATCGCATACACAGCAACACGACCCGACTCACATCTTCCGGAAAACATCATGACGAAACGCCTCTTTGCCCCGATGGCCCTGTGCGCCGTGACGACGGCCGCTGTCTTTGCGCTGGCCCTTCCGGAACTTGCCGCTGCCGCCGAAAAGTATGAAGGCATCAAGGCATGCGGCGGCTGCCACAAGAGCCAGAAGGAGTCTTGGCAGGAGACTGCTCACGCCAAGGCTTTCGATTCGCTCAAACCGAAGACCAAGGCTGCGGAGAAGAAGAAGGCCAAGCTGGACCCGGAGAAGGACTACACCCAGGACAAGGACTGCATCGGTTGCCACACGATCGGCTTTGGTGCAAATGGTGGCTACCGAGCGGGAATGAGTGAGGCCGCGGCAACGAATCTGGCGAGCGTGGGCTGCGAAGACTGCCACGGCGCCGGTGCCGAGTACCGCAAGGAGCACCGCAAGGCCGGCAACGCGTTCAACAAGACGCAGAAGGCTGCGCCGCGCAAGAAGCTCGTCTCGCTCGGACAGCGCTTGGACTACGAAAGTGCCTGCGCCAAGTGCCACCTGAACTACGAAGGATCCCCCTGGAAGGAGGCCAAAGCGCCTTACACCCCGTTCACGCCCAAGGTTGACGCGAAATACAAGTTCGACTTCGACAAGGCCGTGCGCAACAAGAAGGCCCTGCACGAGCATTTCAAGCTGAAGGGTGTCTTCGAGGGCGAGCCGGTGCCGAAGATCCGGGCCGAATTCCAGAAGACCGCGAAGGAACCGGTGGCCGGGGAAGAGGACAAGGAGTAAGTGGCCGATGGGCAGGCTGGGCGACTACCTGAAGGCCAGGCGGCCGGCAATCGCCGCGGGGCTGGTCGGCGCAGCGGTGATGGCGGTGATCGCTACCGGCGTCGTCGGCGGCGAGAAATTCCTGAGCTCCAATACGTTTTGCCTCTCGTGCCACAGCATGAGCTACAACGCGACGGAGCTCCAAGCCTCGTCCCATTTTGGCGCCACCGGCGCTAACCCGGAGTGCCAGGATTGCCATCTTCCGCCGCAGTTCCTCAGGCGCGTGGAGTCGCACGTCGTTGATGGCATCCGCGCGCTCATCGGGGAAGTGACGCGCGATCTGAGCACCAAGGAGCAATTCGACAAGCACCGCGCCGAGTACGCGCACAATGCCCGCATCAATATCAAGAAGTGGGACAGCGCGCCTTGCCGGGTCTGTCACAAGGATCCCAAACCGTCGAGCGACGAGGCCGCCGCCCAGCACAAGCGCATGAAGACCGAAGGCAAGACCTGCATTGACTGCCACCAGAACCTGGTGCACGAGCGGGTTCCCGAACAGGATCTGGACAAGAGCCTGGCGCTGGGCCGGATCGTGCTGCTCGAGGCGGGGCAGCCGAAGGCGCCGGGCATCGAGTCGCGCGACTACGTCTGGCACAAACCGAGCGAGGAAGAAACGAAGGTCCTGGCGCTCGCGGGTGACAAACAGCGCGGCGCGGCGGCTTACGACGAATCCTGCCGCGGCTGTCACCGCGCCAACGCCGCAGGGCGTCCGGACGGCGCCTACCCGCGACTGGCGGGTCAGCACGCCACCGTGCTCGTCAAGCAGATGCTGGATATCCAGGCCGGGGTACGCGACAACCCGAAGATGTTCCGCTCCACCCACGAGCATGATCTGAGTGCCCAGAACATCGCCGATCTGGCTGCCTACCTTGAGGCCCTGCCGGTACCGCTCGACAACGGACAAGGTCCTGCCAAGCACCTGGAGCACGGCCGGGAGTTGTACGAACGCGACTGCAAGGCGTGCCACGGCGCGGCTGGAGAGGGCGACAGGAAGAAATTCTATCCCGTGGTAGCCGGGCAGCATTTCGCCTACATGGTGCGTCAGATCAGTGGCACAGAGGCTGGCAAGCGACGCAACGCCAACCCGGACATGGTTGCGGCCGTACGCGATTACTCCGCCGACGACGTCAAAGCCGTGGCCGACTACATGTCGCGCCTGCATGTTCCGGAGCGCACCGACAAGGCGAGCAAGTGACCCGGCGGCTGGCCCCGGGCACTGCCGGTTGCGGCCGGTCGCCCGGGTTGGTCGTGGGTGATGTGCAGCAAACAACCGACGCAAGCGTGACACTGACTTGACTTCACCATCGAGCCTGATCGGCAGACTCAAGACGAGGAGGTGCTTCGTCACGCTCGCGGTGCTGGTGGTTCTCATGTCGCACAGCGAACCGGGTGCCACCTGCGGCGGCGGATATGCCATGGACGGAACGGTGGTGGAAAGCGGATACGGAACTGTCGTGTCCTTTGATCGAGGAAGCGGAACAGTGACATTGGGCCACGGAGCCACACCCTATGTGCTCAAGGAGGGACAGACACGCTTTGCGGTGTCTTGGTTGGACGTATTCGAAGATGCGGTGGCCGCTGTGGGAAATCGGGTCAGGTTCGAGATCATCGTATCGAACGGCAACGTCGCTGTTGCCCGTATCGAGCGCGTCTCGCAGACCGATACAAGCGAGACGACCTCCGGCGACATGAATGCGCGCGGCCGGCTCAGTGGCCGGCCAGGGAAATAAGCCATGCTGTGCGATGGCCACGGCCGCCGCATCGAATACCTGCGCCTGTCGGCGACCGACCGCTGCGACCTGCGCTGCAGTTACTGCATCCCGCAGCAGTTTCACAACTTCGAGGAGCCCGGCCACTGGCTCACGTTCGACGAGCTCGAGCGGCTGATCGGCGTATTCGCGCGCCTGGGCGTGAGCAAGGTGCGCCTGACGGGTGGCGAGCCACTCACGCGCCGCGGTCTGCCCGACCTCGCACACCGCCTCGCCCGTCTGCCCGGCGTGCGCGATCTCTCGCTCAGCACCAACGGCACCCGGCTCGCGCGCCACGCCGCGGCGCTGCGCAAGGCCGGCGTGGCGCGCCTCAACGTGAGCCTCGATTCCCTCAATCGCGAGCGCGTGTGCCGGATCACGGGGCGCGACGTACTGCCCCAAGTGACCGACGGCCTCCTCATGGCAAAGCGTGTGGGCTTCGCGCCGATCAAAATCAACATGGTGGTGATGGCCGACACCGGCGATGACGAGATTGACACCATGGTCGCCTTCTGCATCGAGCACGGCTTCATCCTGCGCCTGATCGAGGTGATGCCGATGGGCGAGAGCGGGCGCGCGATCGGTTACCGGAACCTGCAGCCGGTGCGCGAGCGGCTGATCGAGCGGTTCGGCCTGATCGAAGCGCTCGTCCCCGGCGGCGGTCCGGCGCGCTACCTGGCTTCCGCCGACGGCCGCTTCAGCGTCGGCTTCATCACCCCGCTCTCGCAACACTTCTGCGCGAGCTGCAACCGCGTGCGCCTGTCGGTGGACGGCACGCTTTATCTTTGCCTCGGGCAGGACGACCGGCTGGAGTTGCGGCCACTGCTGCGCGCGGGCGTTACTGACAGCGGGCTCGAGGCGGCGATTCGAGACGCCATCGCCCGCAAGCCCGAACGCCACGAGTTCCGCGAGCAGCCCCGCAAGATCGTTCGCATCATGTCCATGACCGGTGGATAGCGCCTGAAGACCGAGTCTCCATGACCACGCTTCCTTGTCTTTCCGGTCTTCGCCAAGCCCTCGGAGTAGCTGCGCCGCGGCCGATCGCCGCCAGCGCCGGGGTCGCTTCATCCACCGGCGTTTCGATTACCCGGTGGTAACAAGAATTCCGAAAATGTTACCGAACCGGTACCTGTTGCGGCCGCCGCCCGCCGCCATGACCAGGCCGTCAGCCGAAGCGGGCAGCCGTCACCGGCTTCACCCGCTGCCGACTGACGAAGCGCGCCAGATCGAGACGCGCGATGTCGCCCCACGGCCGCCCGGCGCGCAGCGGCGCGGTCGGCGTCGCCCGCGCGCGGCATTACCCGAGCGTAACAGCGATTGATCGAACGGGGCCGGCGCCGTTACC
>CAZNAH010000061.1:15288-16655 GCA_964570735.1 uncultured Hyphomicrobiaceae bacterium
TAGAGACGCCGAAAACAACCGTGAAAGGCCACTCGCCGCCGGCGCCCCGGCGATGGCATACGGCTTGCTACGCGACCCAGGGCATGGCCGGGGTCGCGCTCCTCCTGAAGCGGTAGGCAGCGATCGTGGGTGGCCGGCCATGGAACGTGTGATTCAGCGCTCCTCCGGGCGCTGTTTTTTTGCGGGAAATGCGCAAGACCGGCGGCGGGCAATTCGCGAGAGCGGCCCGGTTGCCGCCCACCCGTGGGCGGCGGGGCGGCCCGTAGGGGCGAATGTTCCCCGTCGTCGCACGCGCAGGCGAGCACGGCGCGTGGAGCGCGCACGAACTCGCTGAAGCCGCCGCCAGGCCAAGCTGATCTAATGACAGGCGAACGAGCGAAGCCGCAACCGGCGCATCCCTGCGCCGCGGCCCTCGCCTCGATCCCTTCGGCGTAGCGAGCAGGGCTTCCGTTTCGGCCGGCGCCGGTTGGAGCCGCGCCGGCCAGCCGTTAGACTAGGATGAACTATCACGCCGCAACCCGCAGGGGACAGTCATGAGCACGCCGAGCGACAACGATATCCGCCGCCTGAGGGAGCGGCTTGCGAAGCGCCGCGAGGAGTTGCGCTGGCTGGTGCACGACGCGCTCATCGAGTCCAAGCGCGAGGATTTTCTGGAGCTGGCCGGCACCGTGCACGACGCCGGCGAGGAATCGGTCGCGGACCTGCTCGAGGGCCTGAACCAGTCGCTGCTCAACCGCGAGGTGGCCGAGCTCGCCGACGTCGAGGCAACGCTCGAGCGCATCAGGAAGGGCAGCTACGGGGCCTGTGTCGACTGCGGCGAGCCGATCGGCCGCGAGCGGCTCGAGGCCAATCCCGCTGCCGAGTGCTGCATCGCCTGCCAGGCGCGCCGCGAGTCCGAGGGGCGCAGCGGTCGGGATTTCACGCCGAGCCTGTGATTACAACAGTTTCGAGTTTAGGGTTTGGAGTTCAGAGTTCAGAGTGGCCACGGAAGCGGATCGTTATCGAGCGTGAACCATGAACTCGAGACTCTGAACTCTGAACTCTAGACTCGTAACCTCACTCAGCGCAGTCCCGCCAGCTCCTGCCGCAGCCGCCAGTTCTTGAGGCGATCATCCTGCGCCTTGAGCAGCTCCGGCGACGGCCCGCCCTCTTGTCGAGCTGCCTGGTGAAGGGCCGCTCGAGCCGGGCGAGCAGGCGCTGAAGCTTCCATAGCGGAACAAATCGGGGCGTTAATGACGATGAACATTGGCATTCCCAAGGAGCAGACCCCGGGCGAGACGCGGGTCGCCGCCACGCCCGAAACCGTGCGGAGGCTGCGCGCCGCCGGCCTCGAAGTCGCCGTCGAGGCCGGCGCCGGATTCGGTGCC
>CAZNAH010000062.1:0-16604 GCA_964570735.1 uncultured Hyphomicrobiaceae bacterium
AGGTGGTCGGACGGCATCAGCAGCACGAGCGCGTCGTCGCCCGCCGCCTTCCGCGCGAGGTTCGCCGCGACGGCCGCCGCGGGCGCGGTGGAGCGCCCTTCCGGTTCGAGGACGATATCTCCGTGGCTCAGCCCCGCCGCGCGGAAAGCGGCCGCGACGGCGAAGCGGTTCTCTTCATTGCAGATGACGCAGGGCGCGGTGAACGGTTCGCTTGCGGGAAGACGCCGCGCCGTGTCGATGAGGAGCGGTTCGCCGGTGACGAGCGGGTGAAACTGTTTGGCGTGGGCTGCACGGGAAAGGGGCCAGAGCCGGGAGCCGACGCCGCCGGCCAGAATGAAGGGAACGATTTTTGCCACGCTCGCGATCCGTGCATCAGGTTGGCTGGGGCGCCAGGATTCGAACCTGGGAATGGCGGAATCAAAATCCGCTGCCTTACCACTTGGCTACGCCCCAAGATGACTGCCGTTCTGATAAGCGATTTCGCGCGCCTGTGAAAGGGGCTTCCTCCCGGCGCTCAACAGCCCTCGGCAATCGTCTTTCGACTTAATCCGCTCGGCGTTCTCCGCGAGGTCTCATCCGGAAGGCTTGCCTCTCCTGGCCAGCTAGCCGCGACCCGGCGGACGGTCTAGCCTCGCGCTGGTCTTGCCGAGAGTTTGGAGGGAGCCGTGGCGATCAGTCGATATCCTTATGCGAGGACACCGCAGCACAAGGAAAAAACAGCCCTTGAGGGCGAAGCGCGCGAGGCAGGTCCATGGGCCGGCATTTCGGCTCGCCCCCGCGCCGAGACGAAGGAGTCCGAGGCACCCTCCGGCGATGCCAGCGGGTTCCTCGCGACCGTCGGGGGAAGCGCCACAGCGAACGGCACCGACACGTTCGCGGAGGGCGACATCAACCTGCGGGTGATCGACACGCCGAGAGCCACCATCGCCCGCGGCACGATCGAGTTGACCGCGTCGGCCGCCTCGCCCACGGGTGAAGCCGCCGATACCGATATCGAGACATGGGCCACGGCGGACGGAGCCGACTATGTTTTCGTGCTCACGATACGGCGCGAGAGCGATGGCGAAACGCCGGACGGCAGCACGTCATACGAGAGCGCGACGACGAAATTCTTCGCCATCGACCTCAAGCATATCGACCGGCCCGATGGCCCGCTTTTGGTGGAGCGCACCATCGACCTGCATACGCCCCACTTTCATGCGCCGCCCGGCGGGAATTTCGCCTCCGTCAACGCAGGCGCGCAGACGCGCGGCGATGTGTTTGCCTATGTCGCGACGGATGCGATCAGCGTGGAAGATCAGTTCTCGCATATCGAGGGAAATATTTCGAGCGGCATCGCCTGACAGGCCACTGCCTTACAAATAATTCGCGCCGTAGTGGTCAACGCTGCGGCTTTTTTGTTAAAGGCGAAATAAAACTAAAGTTATAAAACCTATTAAACGTTGAATTTCATGCAAGGCGAATTCTAAATGAGATCACCAACACAAAACACTTGAGTTGGTTTGTTAAAATATTCAAACGGAGGTCTCGATGAGCCGCTTTTCATACAAGCCGAAGAATGGTGACCATAACGACACGCCTTCTCTTCGCTTCAGCTTTCGCAAGGATGTCGTGATCAATGAAGACATCAATGTCGATATCGACAAGGATGTCGACGTCGATGTCGATATTCACGGCAACCTGGCTCAGGCCGAAGCCCTGCTCGAAAACGTCGATGCCGGCGCGGTCCTGACGACGACAGCAACCGACGACGATTATTCCGACGCCTTCTCCTACAGCGGGACTTATGACGCCGATGCGCAGGCGTCTGCGACCGCCTACGGTGACGATACGCTCGCCGAGACGCTGACCTTCATCTCGCTCGGCGATCATGGATACACGTTCTCATCGAGCAGCGTGGCGGCGACGGCCTAAACGCGATCCCGCATCGCGCATGCGAGGCATGGTTCGCGCTCAAGGGCGCGAACCATTTCGGTTCCAGGAACGCGCCGACGGAGAGCACGATGACTTCCAATTTCGGCAAAAGGGCTTCGACCGTCTTCCGCTTCAGCCGGATAGGCAGACACGGCGAAGCACAGGTCTCCATCACGAAGAGCCCAGGCGCGGTCCGCGCGATGGCATCGTCCTCATCCCGCGCCGATCCCCGCGGGAAGGAAGGCGCTGCGTCCCGCGCCGCATCGGCGAGCGCCGCCGCGAGCGTCGCACCCGAAGGCGGCTCCGCGACAGTTTGCGTTAACACTGACGATTGAATGCGGCCCGCGCGGCCGGACCGCAAACCGCATCCGCGACATATCCCGTCATCCGCTCACAGTCTTTGAGAACGCCCAAGATGCGTCATGCCCGCACATCCGGCCAGAAGCAGGAACCCGGCAATCTCGCTGCGGCGCTTTCGAGCTGCCGCTCGGCCTTCGGCGTCGCCTTCGCCTTCAGCCTCGTGATCAACCTGCTGCTGCTCGCCTCGCCGATCTACATGCTTCAGGTCTACGACCGCGTGCTGAAGACGGGCAGCCTCGAAACGCTCATCTTTCTCACGCTGATCGTCGGCGCGGCGCTTCTCCTGATGTGCGGGCTTGATACGCTGCGCACGACGCTGCTGGTGCGGGCCGGCTGCTGGCTGAACGAGCGCCTCGGCCCGCTATACATGGAATGCAGCATGCGCGCGCGCCTTCGGGGCGACCATTCGGGCGCCCAGCCTCTGCGCGATGTCGGGCAGGTGCAGAACTTCATCGGCTCGCAGGCACTGGTCGCTTTCTTCGATGCCCCGTGGGTGCCGCTCTTCGTCGCGATCATCTGGCTTCTGCATCCGACGCTCGGGATCGTGGCGCTCGTCGCAGCCGTTCTTCTCCTCATCCTCGGTTTTCTCAATGAAGCGGCGACCCGCAAGCCGACGGACGCCGCCAACAAGGCGCAGATCAAGTGCCTCCAGCAGGCGGATGTCTCGATCCGCAACGCGGAGGCCGTCACCGCCATGGGCATGATGCCGGCGATCGTCGAGCGCTGGCGGGCGAGCAGCAGGCCGGTCAACGCCGCGCTGCGTTCGATGGGCGAGCGCAGCGGCCTTCTGATCTCGGTCACGAAATTCACACGGCATTTCGTGCAGATCGCCATTCTCGGCGTCGGCGCATGGCTCGTCGTGAAGGGCGAACTGACGGCCGGCGGCATGATCGCAGCGTCAATTCTTCTCGGCCGCGCGCTCGCGCCCTTGGAAATGGCGATCGGGGCATGGCGGAATTTCATGTCCACGCGGCTCGCCTATCAGCGGCTCAAGCTGCATTTGAGCAATTATCCGCCGACACCGCCGCGCACGCGCCTGCCCGTGCCGAGCGGACTGCTCGAAGTCGATAATCTGACGTGGGTCGAGCCGAACAGCGGCGAGCCGATCCTGCGGCGCGTCTCGTTCCGGGCGGAGCCGGGCGAGGCCATCGCCGTGATCGGACCGTCAGGCTCGGGCAAGAGCACGCTCTGCCGGTTCCTGGTCGGGCTGGTGCCGCCGACGAGCGGCGTCGTCCGGCTCGACGGGTCCGACCTGCGCCACTGGGATGCCGCGCAACTGGGGCGGCACATCGGCTTCCTGCCCCAGGACGTCGAGCTTTTTCCCGGCAAGGTACGCGAGAACATCGCCCGCATGACCGGCGACGAGGACGACGACGCGGTGCTGCGCGCCGCGCGGCTTGCCCACGCCCACGGTATGATCCAGCGCCTGCCCGAGGGCTACGACACGCTGATCGGCGAAGGCGGCGTGATGCTGTCCGGCGGGCAGCGTCAGCGGATCGGGCTTGCGCGCGCGGTCTACGGCGATCCGAGCTTCATCGTGCTCGACGAGCCGAACGCCAATCTCGACCAAGCCGGCGAGGCGGCTCTGGCGGCTGCCCTGCGCGAGCTGAAAGCCAACGGCGCAGCGCTCATCATCGTCGGTCATCGGCCCTCGACGCTCTCCGAGGCCGACAAGGTTCTTGTCATGCAGAACGGCGCGGTGGCCCTGTTCGGCCCGCGCGATCAGGTGCTTCAGAAGCTGACGGAAGCGACGGCAGCAGGCGGCGAGCCGGAGGCCGTGCCATTGAAGCGCGCGGACAGGATGCCGCCGCCCCAGTCCTCGCTGCCGAAGGCCAAGCGCAAGGAGGCGGTCCTGCCATGAGCGACACGGCGGTCAGCACGGGCAAGGACATCGTTTCGCGCGGAGGGGAGCGCGCTGTCGCCCTCTATTCGCCGCCCGCGCGCGCATCCGAGCCCGAGAGCCTCGCTGAGGCTATCGCGCGCCCGGCCTGGGCGGGTGCGGTGCTCATGGGGCTTTTTCTCGGCGGTCTCGCCCTGTGGGGCGCGCTTGCCCCCATCGCGGGCGGAGCGGTGGCGCCCGGCGTGATCAGCCCCGACGGCAGCAAGAAAACGGTGCAGCACCTCGAAGGCGGCATCGTTGAGACGCTGCATGTCCGCGATGGGGATGCCGTCGCGGCGGGGCAGCCGCTCATCGACCTCCAAAGCGTCAGCGCGCGCGCCACCTACGACATGCTCATCCATCAGCGCATGACCCTCCTCGCGACGCGCGCCCGGCTTGACGCGGAAGCCGCCGGCGAGGACCGCATCGCATTCCCAGAGGACCTCGCGAAAGCCGACCCCGAGATCAGGGCCGCGGTGCGCGCGCAGCAGAGGCTGTTCGAGACAAGCCGCACCACGCACGAGGCGCGCTCGCGCGTGCTCATCCAGCGCGTGTCCCAGCTCAAGGAGCAGATCAAGGGGTATGAGGCCCAGGTGGCGAGCGCGAAGGAGCAGATGGCGCTCTTCAAGGATGAACTGGCGGGCAAAAAGCAGCTCTACGACAAGGGCTTGCTGAGAAAGCCCGAACTGCGCCATCTGGAGCGCCAATATGCCGAGATCGAGGGGCGGCACGGCGAATATCAGGCGGCGATCGCCCGCGCGCGCCAGCAGATCGGCGAGACCCATCTCCAGGTGCTGACCCTCGACGCGGAGCGCGACGACCGGATCGCCAAGGAGCGTGACGAGGTCCGCGTGAAGCTCAGCGAGGTGGAGGAGCGGCTCCAGGCCAGCCGCGACATTCTGGAGCGCACCATCGTCCGGGCGCCCGTGGCCGGGACCATCGTGAACCTGCGCTTCAAGGGGCAGGGCGCCGTCATCAAGCCCGGCGAGCCGATCATGGAGGTCGTTCCCTCCGAGGATAAGCTCGTCATCGAGGCGCGCATCTCGCCGCTCGACATCGACGTGGTGCACACGGGCGTCGCGGCCAAGGTGCATCTCACCGCCTTTTCGAGCCGGGGTACGCCAGAAGTGCCCGGCGTCGTCAAGACCGTGTCGGCGGATGCGATGATGGAGGAAGGCGGCACACAACCCCATTATCTCGCGCGCGTCGAAGTGGACCGGGGCGAACTGGCCAAGGTCGCGCCGGACGTGACCCTCGTGCCCGGCATGCCCGTCGATGTGCTGATCGTCACGACCGAGCGCACGATGCTCGAATATCTCTTCCAGCCCATCTTGGATGCGCTGCGCCGGAGTTTCCGCGAGACGTGACGGTCCGTCCGGCGCGATTCGATTAACTATCGGCCGTTGAATTGTGAGGTGGCCTGTCCCTTACAAGCGCCATGAGAGGAACGATAACTTGCTTCTCCGTATTCACACGAAAGTTATATTGCAGATTTTCTTGCACGGGGATCGCTTTCGATGTTCGGAGATACGCTCGGCAAAACGGATCACCTTGCCGGAACAGGCCCTCGGCACGGCGGGCGAGGTGAAGGGCAGGTTCTCGTCATCCTCGGGGCCGCCACGGTGCGATGCGCGGCGATCGCGAGCTTCGTTCACCTGTGGGCGCAGCGCAGCGGCCTCGACGCGGCGACCCTCGAACTGCAAGCGCCGCTCCCTGCGGGGGACGCTGCGGGCAAGACGAGGCTCGTGGTCGCGAGCCTCGATGCCGGGGCTTTGGCGGACGAGGCGGCTTTGCAGTGTTTGCGCGAGTGCCGGGCGCGGATGCCGGATGCGCCCTTGATCGTCATGTCCGAGAGCGAAAATCCGTCCGATGTCCTGGCGGCGTTCCAGGCCGGGGCGCGGGGCTATATCCCCACCGCGATCGAGCCCGCGCTCGCCTTGCAGGCCGTGGACTTCATCTTTCGCGGCGGTTCGTTCGTGCCGCCTTCGGTGCTGCCGATGGAACCGGCTGGCGCATCAGGGGTCTCGGCGGTCGAACTGCCGTCGCCGCCGCCCCCGCCCAGCAGCGATGCCGCTCAGATCGCGCGGAGCGAGGCCCCTCTCCCGCCCTGCGGCCACAGGAAGGACTTCAACCGCCTCACGGCGCGGCAGCGCGACGTGCTTCGCCATCTCTGCCGCGGCGCCTCGAACAAGGTGATCGCGCGTGCGCTCGGCATGACGGAGGCGACGGTGAAGGTGCATGTCCGCCAGATCATGAACAAGTTCGGCGCGTCGAACCGGACGCAGGTCGCGCTCCACGCCATGGACAGCGAACTCGCCGATCCGCCGGCTGCCGCGCGGATCGAGGCGGGCGGGGCGGACTTCCGGGGCATGGCCGGGATGGAAGACGGCGCGATCGGCTCGCGCCACGCGCATTGACACCCGAAGGCGCGATCCGCAAACTTTGACGATCCACCACGATCAGCTATAGCTCGGAGCATGATGGACCCGGCAGGAAAACGTGAACGCCTGCGCGACATCTCCCTGCTTCACGGGCTGACGGACGACGCGCTCGATCACATCGCGACGCTCGCCCGGCCGGTCGCGCTGAAGCCGGCGAGCAGCAGGGCTCGTCGGCGACGTTCCGCCTGAAGCCGGGGCAGGTGCTCTTCGTGCAGGGCGACCTAACGGACGGCTGCTATGCCGTGATCTCCGGCGCGCTGCGCGTTTCGTACTTTTCGGCGGATGGCCACGAAACGGTGCTGACACTCCTCGGCAAGGGCGATGTGGTCGGCGAGATGGGCCTGTTCGACCTGGCGCCCCGCTCTGCGACCGTGACCGCGCAGACCGAATGCGAGCTCGCCTTCATCGCAACGGCGGAATTCCTGCGCTTCGCCGACGCGAACCCCGCCGTCTACCGCTATTTCCTGAAGCTCATGAGCGCCCGGCTGCGGGCCACCAACGAAGCGCTCGCGGCCTCGGCGACCTTGCCGCTGAGCGGGCGTCTCGCGCGCGTGCTGCTGCTGCTCTCGGAAAGCTTCGGTCATACGCTCGAAGGCAAGCGCATCCTCATCCGGCAGAAGCTGACGCAGTCCGATCTGTGCTCCATGACGGGCTCGGCGCGCGAGAACGTCAGCCGCCAGCTCAGCGAATGGCGCAAGGAGCAGCTCATCGGGCGGATCAGCAGCTATTACTGCCTCAACGACGTGATCGAATTGCGCCGCCTCGCCGGGCGCTGAGCGCCCTTCTTCGTTTGGATCACCGCAAATCGAAAAAATTGTGATGCGCGTCACTTCGCCCGGACCCGCCCATCGGTAGGGTCGGAGATGTCGGGGACGTGATCCCCGGCGTTTCAACAAAGGGTCAAGACAATGACGAGCATCAAGAAAGCCATGGCGGGTGCGGCTGTTGCGGCAGTCGCTGCAATCACGCTGGCATCGGGCGCCGAAGCCGGCCACCGCCACAAGTTCCGCCATCACTTCGGCTTCTACGGGCCGGTCTATGGTTATCACTATGACCATCGGCCTTATTACAAGGGGTGCTGGCACTTCAAGAGGAAGTATTACCGGACCGGGTCGAAATACTGGCTGCGCAAATATAAGCACTGCCGCTACGGCTGGTAATGTGACGTGAGACAGGGCCAAGTCCGGCTCGGAATGCGCCATCGAGCACAAAAGCAAAGAGCCGGACCACCCGTCATCTGACAGGGGACAACGAAAATGTTGAACGATCTCGTGCTGTTCCGCGCCGCGATGACGCGCGGAGATCTCCGCCACGCGACGCCGCCGCGCAACACTCAGACGATCTCGGGCATGATCATTCTGATCGCCTTCGTCGCGAGCGCGCTGCTGACCGCATTCGCACTCGTGCTTTAGGGCAGGAGGCGGCAATGACACTCCTTTCACCCGTGCTCGCGCGCCGGACCACGCTGACCCGCGCCGGCCTCGATCAGAAGGATGCGATCCTGGCATTCCAGCGCTCGGCCATCACGTCGATCCCGGAAGACTATTACGATCTCCAGGCCAAGGCCGCGTGGTGGCGCACACCCGCCATGGGCCTCGACGCGCTCATCGCGAGCGGACGCTATTTCGTGACCGCCATTGACGGGAAGCTCGTCGCGGGCGCGGGCTGGGAGCCGTATCGGGACGGTGAAAGCGCCATGCTGCGCGCCGTGTTCGTCGATCCGCGGTTTTCCGGTCTGGGGCTCGGCCAGCGTATCGTCCGGCAGGTCGAGGCCGATGCGATGCGCAAGCGGCGCTCGCACATGGTGGTTCCGGCCGCGTTGAACGCCGTCGGGTTCTATGAAAAGCTCGGCTATGCGCGCGTCGCGAGGGCGAGCGCCGAGGTCGAGCCGGGCTTGAAGCTCGACTATCAGGTCATGGAAAAGTCTCTTGCGGGCGTCTGAACGTAAGGCCCGGATGCGACGTCAGCCTTATTCTGCGCCTGGCGGCATGCCTTCCCTTCAAGGCTGCCGTCCGGCCAGGAAGAACGCCTCGACCTCGCCGAAGCCCTTGATGTCCAACACGTCGCGCCGCTCCACCGTGAAGTGTCCGCTGAGGGCCAGCGCCGTCTCGGCGGAAATCTGGATTTTGCCCGGCATTCCATTGGATTGCAGCCGCGCCGCCAGGTTCACCGTATCTCCCCACACGTCGAAAACGAGCTTTCGCCGGCCGATCACGCCGCCGACTACCGGGCCGGTCGCGATGCCGATGCGCAATTCGAGCGGCACGCCCTGCCGTGTGGCGATCTCGCCGACCGCACTGCGCAGCGACAGCGCCATGCTTGCCACCCGCAGCACATGGTCCGGGCTCGGCTCCGGCGCGCCGCACACGGCCATGTAGGCATCGCCGACCGTCTTGATCTTCTCCAGGCCGAATTGCTCCGCGAGGTCGTCGAACGCGGTGAAGACTTCGTTCAGGAGAGTGACGGTGCGCTCCGCGCCCATCTCGTGGGAGAGCGCCGTGAAGCCGACCGCATCGGCGAACATGACGGTGGCTGCCGGGTAATGTTCCGCGATGTTGGCCGTGGGGTCGGCCTTGAGCCGCTCGGCGATGCTCTCGGGCAGCATGTTGCGGATCAGCTCTTCGGTGCGCGCTTCGGCGCGGTCCTTCAGGGTCAGCGCGTAATGCACGATGGCCGCGATCAGCCCGAAGGCGGTCACGGCGGAAAACACATAGATGTTGGCGATGAGCAGGGGGTCTGCCTGGATGACGGCCGCTTCGGGCGGAAACAGGAACCACGCCGCAAGATGCAGGACGAGGCCCGCGCCAATCACGCTGAAGATGAGGGCGGGCTTCGAGCGGTCGAACGCGAGGAAGGGGACGGCCGCCGCGATCATGTAATTGATCTGGATGCCGGATTTGTGCCCGAGCAGGGCGGCGAGGCTGAACAGCCCGCAGAATTCGAACACGGCGATGAACAGGCCGCCCGCATTGTCCCCGAAGCGGTGGAACAGCGGCACCGCGAGCGCCAGCGCGCACAGCACCAGGTTAATGAGGACGAAGGCGCGGTATTTCTCGAAATCCGAGGCGGCGTAGATGATCGCGTAGTTCAGCGATGCGAAAAAGATCAGATAGGCCATGAAGTTGACGACGGAGAGCCTGCGTCGCGTCGCGGCCGGATAGCCGTCCGTTCCGGCGTCGAGAAGCCGGTTGAGCAGGGCTCGCCCGCCCAACCAGGGCCGTGTCGCCGTGATCGGCGTGGAAGACATGCCGCAGCCTTGCCGTGTCAGGGTCTGATCCTGACATCCTGGCTAACGCACGGCTGCCCGCACATCAAGCCACTCGGCGCCATCCTGGCTCCTGTCATGCGCGGGACGCATGGCAGGCGGCGTGCGCCCACGCTGCAAGGTCTCGGACGGCAGTTCCCCGAACAGCGTCTGATAGTAGTGCGAGAAGCGCCCGAAATGAAAGAAGTGATGGTCGGCCGCCACGCGCGTGACGCCGCCGCTGCGGCCCGCAAGGAGCGCGCTGCGGGCAAGGTGAAGCCTGCGCACCACGAGATACTGGTTCGGCGTCATCCTCAACGCATCCTGGAACGCGAACTGCAACGCGCGGCAGGAGCAGCCGAGCTGCGTGCTGATGTCGGTCACCGAAACGTGGTCGTAGCGATGCTGATCGACATAGGCCAGCGCACGCGCCACGAGCGGCCAGCCCTGGATGGGCTTGCGGCGTTTCGGCAGGCCATGGAACTCCGTCTGCCGCAGGATGGCCGTAAGAAGGCTGACGCTGCGCTCCCGGATGGCGGCGGCCCAGCGCTCGCCGGTTTCGGTATCGAGGTCGAGCATGGTCTGGAAGAACGGGTTCTCGGCGAGCGCCCGGAAGGCCCGAATGTTGAGATCCGTCAGGTCGATGACGCAGCGCTCGGGCTCAAGCTGGCGCGGGCAGGCATCGGCGAGCGCGAGGCCGACCGAATGCAGCAGAGCCGACGGCAGGAGGAATTCCAGGCATTCGGCGTGATCGGGCAGAGTGGTTCTGTAGTCCCGGCCGGGTCCGTAAATGGTGAGCGAGCCCGCCGGCACTGAAATCCCGCAATAAACGTAGGGTGTCATATTTACGATGAGGCGGAACCAGTTCGGCTCGACGGTAATACGTTCGGAAATCTGGCAATTGATGCTGATGCGCGAGATTGCCATTGTGTCGAAGAGAATGCGGTAATAGTTGAGCTTCAGCTTAGCCGGACTGAGTTGTATCGTTTCACTGTTCCAGCCAACGAGAGATGCCCGGAAGCGGTCGAAATCATCATACTCCAGCCTCATGACTCGAGAGCCCATGCAGTTCCCCCACACGATCTGCAACGCGAAGTTCAAGTCTAACTGAGCATCTAATTCAACCCCAACGCGCTGACCTTTGTCAAACAGAATTAAAACAAGCGCTTCGCTTTATGGATAGCGTGAGAGCTTTGGCTTGGCTAATTTAAGAACCTTGTCGCTCTTTATGCTGATAAAAAACAAAAATCGCGCAGATCTTATTTGTTCAAGCGCGGCCATGACATATCTGTTTTGTGTAGGCGTAATAATCCTACGTGCCTGTACGTGTAGAATCGACCCGAAATAAATTCCGAACTCTGTGGAAACTCTTCTTCCCTAAGCTCTAACTAAGCTTTCTCTTCGGCGTATCAACTATCTTGCGATGCTTCTCCCGGTTCTCCCTGAACGATGCGGGCCATTCGCGCATTGGCTCTTTGTCCGGTTCGATCCTCCCCCGGCCCGAGGTTATGCCGCGCGATCATGGGTGAGCCAGCCCTGCGAACAGGACGTGGACGGCTTGGTCAAAGCGCGGGAAGCGGATGCGTCGCAAGCGTGAAGGAACGAGGCTGGCAGCGCCCGCAAGGCCGGATTTCCGGACGGAGCGGGTGTTTCTCTGGCGACCCAGTGGCCCTTCCGCGCGCGCTTTTCGCACCTCCGCCACGGGACAGCAGCTTGGCGGCAAGGAGGAGAAATCGTGGGCGAGCGCCCGGTTTCGCGGTGCGCTCCGCCTCTTAAAGCTTCTTGGCAAAACCGATCCGAAGGGTTGAATCCTCCGACGCCGGGCTTAAACCTTGCATAGGTTGCATTCAAAAAGGCGAAAGGAGACGGCGATGCATGTGGGAATCCTGACCGGCGGCGGCGACGTTCCGGGGCTCAACCCGGCCATCAAGGCGGTGGTCGGCGAGGCGAACCGGCTCGGATGGCGGGTCACCGGATTCCGGCGCGGCTGGGCGGGTCCGCTCCATTACGACCCGGCCGACAGGGAAGGCTCGGAGCACCTGCTGATGCCGCTCACCCTCGACACGGTGCGCACCATCGACCGGTTGGGCGGAACGGTCCTGCATTCCTCGCGCACTCAGCCCTCGAAGGTGAAGGCGGCCGACCTCCCGGGCTTCCTGAAGTCCCGCTTCCCGGTCTCGCGGGAGAGCGGAACCGCCGATTGCACTCCGCATATCCTCGGCGTCCTTGAAGCGCTGAAGATCGACGTGCTGATCGCCATCGGCGGTGACGACACGCTGTCCTACGCCGCACGCCTCCATCAGGAGGGCGCGCCGACCGTCTGTCTGCCGAAGACGATGGACAACGATGTCTACGGCACGGATTACTGCATCGGCTTTTCGACCTGCCTTACGCGCGCGGTCGAACTCATCACACAGCTGCGGACGCCCGTAGGCAGCCATGAGCGCATCCTCGTGGTCGAGCTGTTCGGGCGCAATTCCGGGGAGACCGCCCTCATGGCGGGCTACCTCACAGACGCGGATCGCGCGCTCATCGCGGAGGTGCCCTTCGATATGGAGCGGCTCGCCCATCTGCTAGCGGAAGACCGTGAGCGGAACCCGTCTCGTTACGCCGTCGTCGTTGTCTCGGAAGGCGCTGCGATGCGGGGCGGAGCCGTCATCGAGACCGGCGAGGCCGATGCCTACGGGCATCGCAAGCTGGGCGGCATCGGGCAGCTTGTGGGGGAGCAGGTGACGCATCTTACCGGCATCGGCGTGATGAACCAGAACCTCGCCTATCTCCTGCGGGCCGGGCCGCCGGACGTGCTCGATCTGATGGTCGCGAAAAATTTCGGGACCATGGCGGTGCGCTGCATCGAGGACGGCAAGACGGGACTGATGATGGCCATCAGGGATGGCAAGTACACGACGCAGCCGGCCGACATCAGCACGAAGGGCCTGAAGCGCGTCGATGTGGAGCGCTTTTACGATCCGGAGCGCTACAGGCCGCGTGTCCGTGACGCGGCCGGACTGCCCATGTTCCTCACCTAGTAAGCTCCGGGCGCGGCGGCCATGCCCCTTGACGGATCGCTGACCGCGCCTAAATCTCAACCAACGCCGGGCCCCTCTGGCGATCCGCCCGGATCGCGATGTCGGCGACGTTTCGCACCTTTATGGCGTCGATATCGGAGGCCCGCATGGACTGGACTGATCCAGTTTTGCTTACCGAACCCTTAGCCAGAACCGTTGAGACCGATCGTGCTGCCCGCAATCTGCGGCGCGCGTCTCGTGATGGGTTGCGACGCGCGGCGACGTGAGCGTTGCGTCTCAAAAAACGCGCCATGACACGCGCTTTTGTCATGAGGACATCGAGCAGACAGGAGGAATGACATGTTCGATTTCAACCGTATCGTAGAAGGCGTGACCGGATTGTTCGGGTCGTCCGAGATCGTCCAGCAGGCGGCCCAGCATCTCGGTGCCGGGCAGATCCTGGATGTCCTGCAAAACCAGGGCTTCGATCTCGCGGCCTTGCAGGAGCTTGCGCCGGATCAGATCGTCGAACTGCTCGGGCAGAGCGGCCTCGACGTTTCAGCGCTGAGCGAGGGCGAACTCGGGCAGATCGTCAGCCAGATCCTCTCGCAAGGCGGCCCGGAAGGAAACTGACGGCGCTTGCCGTAAGGGAATGCCGCAGGCGTGGTCCGTTCCAACCGCCTGCGGCTTTTGCGCTTACGCGGTCTGTTCCTGCGTGCTCGGCTCGGCCACAGCGTGGTTTGCCATCGCTTCCAGCGCGCGGACCATGGCCGAGTGATCCCAGCTGCTGCCGCCATGGGCGACGCAGGCGTTGAACAGCTCCTGGGCCGTCGCCGTGTTCGGCAGTGATACGCCGAGCGCGCGCGCGCCGGCCAGCGCCAGGTTCAAGTCCTTCTGGTGCAGGTCGATGCGGAAGCCGGGGTTGAAGGTGCGCTTGATCATGCGCTCGCCGTGGACTTCCAGGATGCGCGAGGACGCAAACCCGCCCATCAGCGCCTGCCGCACCTTCGCCGGGTCCGCGCCCGCCTTCGAGGCGAACAGCAGCGCCTCGCCCACAGCCTCGATCGTCAGCGCCACGATGATCTGGTTCGCGACCTTCGCGGTCTGCCCGTCGCCATTGCCGCCGACGAGCGTGATGTTCTTGCCCATCGTCTCGAACAGCGGCTTTACGCGCTCGAACGCCGCTTCGCTCGCGCCGACCATGATGGTGAGGCTCGCGGCCTTCGCACCGACCTCGCCGCCGGAGACGGGCGCGTCCACGTAATCACAGCCGAGCGCGTTGATCCGCCTGGCGAACTCCTTCGTTGCAATGGGCGAGATGGAACTCATGTCCACCACCACCTTGCCGGCCGAGAGCCCGTGCGCTACGCCGCCCTCGCCAAACAGCACGGCTTCCACATCCGGCGTGTCGGGCACCATCGTGATGATGATGTCCGCGTGCTGCGCCACATCCTTCGGGCTGTCGAGCACGGTCAGGCCCTTCGCCAGCATCTCCTGCGGCGCGGGCGTCTTGCGCATGGACGTGAACACGCGGTGCCCGGCATCCATGAGATGACCCGCCATCGGCCGGCCCATGATGCCGAGGCCAATAAATCCTACATTCGCCATATCCGTTTCCTCGTGCTGCTCGTTCTGACAATCATGGCCGCGCGCGCCGGTTCAGGCCGCCGCCCGCCGCTCGGCATAGGGCGCGAACCAGCCAAGCCCCTCGCGCGTGCCCGCTTTCGGCTTGTATTCGCAGCCGATCCAGCCTGTGTAGCCGATGCGGTCCAGGAAATCGAACAGGAAGGGATAGTTGATCTCGCCCGTGCCCGGCTCGTTGCGGCCCGGATTGTCCGCAAGCTGGATATGCGCGATCTGGCGGAGGTTCGTTTCCATGGTGCGGGCGAGGTCGCCCTCCATGATCTGCATGTGGTAGATGTCGTACTGGATGACGAGGTTGTCCGATTTCACCTCGTCCAGGATGGCCTGCGCCTGTGCGGTGCCGGTGAGGAAGAATCCCGGGATGTCGCGCGTGTTGATCGGCTCGATCAGCAGACGGATGCCCGCCTTCTTCAACTCATCCGCGGCAAATTTCAGGTTGTTAACGAAGGTGTGGTGCAAGATCTTCGGGTCCGTCAGAGCGGGTGCGATCCCGGCGAGGCAGTTCACCTGTTTGCAGCCGAGCGCGGTCGCGTAGTCGATGGCCTTAGCGACGCCCTGGCGGAATTCGTCCACCCGGTTCGGCAGAATGGCGATGCCGCGCTCGCCCTCCGCCCAGTTCCCGGCGGGCAGGTTGTGCAGAACCTGCGTCAGCCCGTTGGCTTTGAGGCGCGCGGCCAGATCCTCTTTCGGATAAGCGTAGGGGAACAGATATTCGACGCCCGCGAAACCGTCCTTCGCGGCGGCCTCGAAGCGGTCGAGAAAGTCGATTTCGTTATAGAGCATCGTGAGATTGGCGGCGAATTTGGGCATGGCGGGCCTCCCGTGCGGAAATAGCGGATGAACCGGCGGCTCTTACGCGCGGCCGCCGGCTTTAATGGTCTCGGGGTTCGTCAGGCGGCGGCCGGTTCCGGCGTCGGCGTGAGGTCGATGGTTTCCTCGAATTCGACGATGTTGTCGAGTTCGGTTCCCATTGGAATGTTCGTCACGCGCTCCAGCATGAACTCGACGACGACTGGCACCTGATATTCCCTCATCCAGTCGCGGGCCAGCGCGAAGGCCGCCTGCGCATCGTTCGGGTCGCGCACGCGGATGCCCTTGCAGCCGAGCCCCTCGGCCACCTTGATATGGTCCACGCCGTAGACGCCGAGTTCGGGCGCGTTCACGTTCTCGAAGGCGAGCCCGACCTGATAATCCATATCGAACATGCGCTGAGCCTGCCGGATCAGGCCGAGATAGGAATTGTTCACCACGACCTGGATGTAAGGCAGCTTGAACTGCGCGCCGACAGCCAGTTCCTCGATCAGGAACTGGAAGTCGTAATCGCCCGAAAGCCCAACGATCATGCGGTCCGGATCGGCGGCGCGCACGCCGAGCGCGGCGGGCACCGTCCAGCCGAGCGGTCCGGCCTGGCCCGCATTGATCCAGTTGCGCGGCTTGAACACCTGGAGGTGCTGCCCGCCCGCGATCTGCGACAGGCCGATCACCGTCACGTAGCAGACATCGCGGCCGAACGCCTTGTTCATCTCCTCATAGACACGCTGGGGCTTCATGGGGATGTTGTCGAAATGCGTCTTGCGCAGCAGGCAGCGCTTGCGCTCGCGGCATTCGGCGGCCCAGTCCACGCGGCTTTTGAGCTTGCCCGCGGCCGACCACTCGGTCGCGACTTCGACGAGCGTCTGCAACGCCGCCTTCGCATCCGACACGATGCCGAAATCCGGCATGAACACCTTGCCGATCTGCGTCGGCTCGATGTCGATATGCACGAACTTGCGGCCTTGCATGTATTTATCGACGGAGCCCGTATGCCGGTTCGCCCAGCGATTGCCGATGCCGATCACGAAATCGGATTTGAGGAAGCTCGCATTGCCGTAGCGGTGGCTGGTTTGCAGGCCGACCATGCCAGCCATCAGCGGGTGATCGTCGGGAATCGCGCCCCAGCCCATCAGCGTCGGCACCACGGGCACGCCGGTGATTTCGGCGAACTCCACGAGCAGATCGCAGGCATCGGCGCCGATGACGCCGCCGCCCGCCACGATCATCGGGCGTTCGGCCGCGTTCATCATCGCGAGCGCCTTCTCAATCTGCTTGCGCGTGGCGGCCGGGCGCTCGACGGG
>CAZNAH010000063.1:0-242 GCA_964570735.1 uncultured Hyphomicrobiaceae bacterium
AACCCCCGGCGTGCGGGTGCGCAGCTTCAGCGCGGCGGGCGGGGTGCGCCTCGGCGAGGGCGGGGCCGTGCCGGGCGAGCGCATCGTCGGCATTCTCGACCCTGAGGGCGGCATCACGATCTACCCCATCCACGCCTCGAAACTGAAGGACTACGAGGACGATCTCGACCGCTGGATCGACGTGACGTGGGATATCAAGGAAGGCTCGACCGAGCGCTTTCCCGCGCGCATCCGCGTCACCG
>CAZNAH010000063.1:259-11850 GCA_964570735.1 uncultured Hyphomicrobiaceae bacterium
GGACAGATCGCGACGATCATCGGCGCGGCGGACGGCAACATCGACAAGCTCACCATGGTCAATCGCGCCAAGGACTATACCGAAATGCTGATCGACCTGGAGGTGCTCGACCTGAAGCACCTGATGGACATCATCAGCGGCGTCAAAAACCTCGAAGTCGTCAGTTCCATCGCGCGCGTCGTGAACTGAACGCGAACCTCCATCGGCACCCCGCCATGCTCTCAGAGACCGACGTTCTGCAAGAATTCCGCGATGCCGGCGCTCTGTTGAGCGGGCATTTCATCCTGTCGTCCGGCCTGCACAGCAGCACCTATCTGCAATGCGCGCGCGTGATGATGGATGCGCGCCGGGGCGAGCGCCTGTGCCGCGCGCTCGCGGGCAAGCTCAGAGACGCGGGCCTGCCGGAGGATGTGTCCGGCATCGTCTCGCCCGCGATGGGCGGCGTCGTCGTCGGTTACGAGATGGGGCGTCAACTGGGCGTGCCGGCCATGTTTTTCGAGCGCGTGGGCGGCAGCCTCGATTTGCGGCGCGGCTTCCGCGTTGAGGCAGGGGCTCGCTATCTTCTCGTGGAGGATGTGGTCACGACCGGTCTGTCCTCGCGCGAATGCATCGCGGCAACCGAGGCGCTCGGCGGCTCCGTCGTCTTCGCCGGGGCGCTCGTCGACCGCTCGGGCGGCACGGCGGACCTTGGCGTTCCCTTCGCCGCTCTTATCTCTCTTGACATTCCGGTGTTCCCGGCCGATCAACTGCCCGCCGAGCTTCAGGCCATACCGGCCGTCAAGCCGGGAAGCCGGGCGCTGAACGTTCAGGACGGTTGAGTTCAGCGAACGGCTGGATCGCGGAGAGGTATCGCCGCGCCGCAGTCCGACGCGGTTCGTGTTCTGCTTTCGACGACGACGATGCTATTCAAACGCCGCGAGCCGCCCAGCTTCCTTGAAAGGGCACGCATCCTCATCTGGCCGAGGCGGAGCTTCGCCCGATCCTTCCGCTATCTGCTGCTCAGGCTGTGGCGCATTCCCGGCACGCCGCACAGCATCGCGCTCGGCTGCGCGGTCGGCGTGTTCGCGATCTTCACCCCGTTCCTCGGGCTTCAGATGCTGCTGGCCGCGGCTCTGGCCTGGGTCTTGCGCGGCAGCGTCGTCGCCTCCGCGATCGGCACCTTCGTCGGCAACCCGATCACCTATCCGGCGATCTGGCTCGGAACCTTCGCGCTCGGCAACTTCCTGCTGGGCGGGACGGCGAGCGCCGAGATCGACCGCTTCCCCGACCGGGCAGGCGCGCTCGGAACGGGCATCAAGCAGATGTCGCCCGAGGCGATCGGCACTGCGCTCGAAGGGCTGTGGCCCGTGCTGATGCCTATGGCGTTGGGCTCCCTCCCATTGGGCGGTCTCGCGGCCGCCGCCGCGCATCTCGGGGTTCGCCGCTTCATCGAAGACCAGAAAGCGCGCCGCCGCCAGCGCCTCGGCATGACGGCGATACGGGTGCCGATGGCCCTCCGCACGCATAAGAACCTGGATCTCGCATGATGGCCCGCTCCGTCCGGCTCGGTGTGAACATCGATCATGTCGCGACGCTGCGCAATGCGCGCGGCGGGCGGCATCCGGACCCGATCCGTGCCGCGCACCTCGCGATCGAGGCGGGCGCGGACGGCATCACGGCGCATTTGCGCGAGGACCGGCGGCATATCCGCGACGGCGACATCGCGCGCATCAAGGCCGAAATCGCGGCGCCGCTCAATTTCGAGATGGCGGCCACGGACGAGATGGTGCGCATCGCCTGCCGGACGCGGCCGCACGCCGCCTGCCTCGTGCCCGAGCGGCGCGAGGAGGTGACGACCGAAGGCGGTCTGGACGCGGCGGGCCATTCCGCCATGCTCGCCCCCCTCGTGGCGACGCTCGCCGATGCCGGCATCCGCGTCTCGCTCTTCATCGACCCGGACGAGCGGCAGAGCGAGGCCGCCGCGCGCCTGAAAGCGCCCGTCATCGAACTCCACACCGGGGCCTATTGCGAGCGCTGGATCGAGGGCGGCGAAGGCACGGCGGCTGACGAGTACGGGCGTCTGGTGCGCGCCGCAGCGCTCGCGGCGGACGCGGGGCTCGAAGTCCACGCCGGCCACGGCCTCGATTACGAGACGGCGCGGCGCGTAGCGGCAATTCCGCAGATCATGGAGCTGAACATCGGGCATTTCCTGATCGGCGAGGCGGTCTTCGTCGGGCTCGCGCAGGCGATCCGGCACATGCGCGAGGCGATGGGCGGGGCGGCACCCTGAAGCAGGGGCGGCAGTCGGCCCATCATTTGCTTGCATTCGGGCGCGCAGTCCCAATCTGCTACGCAACATTTGGAGAGGATGACCGCGATGATCGTGGGTATCGGCAGCGATATCATCGATATCCGGCGCATCGAGCGCACGATCGCGCGCTATGGCGACCGTTTCATCGACCGCATCTATACCAACATCGAGCGCGCGAAGTCCGACAGACGGCGCGAGCGCGCCGCCTCCTACGCCAAGCGCTTCGCCGCGAAGGAAGCTTGCGCGAAGGCGCTGGGCACCGGCCTGTCGCGGGGCGTCTTCTGGCGGGACATGGGCGTCGTCAACAAGCCGGGCGGACAGCCGACAATGCGCCTGACCGGGGGAGCCGCGCGCCGTCTCGCCTCGCTGCTGCCGGCGGGGCATATGGCGCGCATTGACCTGACCATCACCGACGATTATCCGATAGCTCAGGCATTCGTGATCATTTCGGCAGTCCCGGCCGAGCAAGCCTTGGCGGCGGAAGCGTGAGCGGCGTGGCGGCCCACGGCCCGGCCGTGCTTGCTTTCGCTCCGGCATGGGATATACCGGCATATTCGTGTAACGGGTCGCGATGCAGCGGGTCGAGGAGGCAAGAAGGCGGATGAAAGCCGATGCGGACGTGAAAAAAACGGAAGAGAGAAGCGGGTTTATCGATACCGTCCGCGTGATTGCCCAGGCTTTGCTGATCGCTCTGGTGATCCGGGTGTTCTTCTACCAGCCGTTCAACATTCCATCGGGCTCGATGATCCCGACGCTGCTGGTGGGCGACTATCTCTTCGTCTCGAAATTCAGCTACGGCTATAGCAAACACTCCTTCCCCTGGAGTCCCGACCTGTTCGAGGGCCGCATCTGGGGCGGCGCGCCGGAGCTGGGCGACGTCGCCGTGTTCAAGCTGCCGCGCGACAACGAGACGGATTACATCAAGCGCGTGGTCGGACTGCCGGGCGATCGCGTCCAGATGATCAACGGCGTGCTTCACATCAATGGCAAGCCGGTCGACCGCCGCCGCATCGAGGATTTCGAGGTGACTACGCCGGGCGGAAGCACGGAGAAGGTTCCCCAATATATCGAGACGCTGCCGAACGGCGTCAGCTATCGTACGCTCGACCTCGTGGATGGCGGTTTCGGCGACGATACGCCGGTATTCATCGTGCCGGACGATCATTACTTCATGATGGGCGACAACCGCGACAACTCGACGGACAGCCGCTTCCAGCGCGCCAATGGCGTGGGCTACGTGCCGCGCGAGAATCTGATCGGGCGCGCGGAGGTGCTGTTCTTCTCCATCGGTGAGGAGGCGAGCCTGTTCGCGCCCTGGCGCTGGCCGATCGAGATCCGCTGGTCCCGGCTGTTCGACGCGATCGAATAGCAAGCCGCGGTGACAGGTGGGCCGGAAGCCGGACATCGCCGATCTCGAACGCAGGCTTGGCTATGCTTTCCGGTCGCGCGCCTTGCTGCGGGAAGCGCTGACGCATGCCAGCAGCCGGACGGCCTCGGTGGCTGACAACGAGCGGCTCGAGTTCCTCGGCGACCGCGTCCTGGGGCTGGCCATCGCGGCGAGCCTCGTCGAGCGTTATCCGGATGCGCGCGAGGGCGAGCTTGCGCGCCGCTTCAACCGGCTGGTGCGGCGCGAGACCTGCGCGGACGTGGCGACGGCGCTCGATCTCGGCGCGCACCTCATCATGACGCCCGGTGAAGTCCATGGCGGCGGGCGGCGCAAGCCCGCCATCCTCGCCGACGCCTGCGAAGCGCTGTTCGGCGCGGTGTTCCGCGATGGCGGGTTCGAGGCGGCGCGGCCCCTTATCCTGAAGTGGTGGGAACCCCATTTCGAGGCTTGCGCGGAAGCACGCCCGGACGCCAAAACGGCGCTTCAGGAATTCGCGCAGAGCGAAAAGCGGGGCCTGCCCGTTTACGAGATCGTGGCGACGAGCGGCACCGACCACGCGCCCCGGTCCGTGGCCGGGGCCCGCGTGGCGGGCAAAGCGCCCGCGCGGGGCGAAGGTCCCTCGAAACCCAAGGCGCAGCAGGCCGCGGCGGAAGCGATGCTGCTGCGCGAACACGTCTGGATGAAGCCGCAGGATGACGATGTCTGACGCGCAGGCGAGTGACGAGACGGCGATATCGACGCGCTGCGGTTTCGCGGCTGTCATCGGCGCGCCGAACGCGGGCAAGTCCACGCTCGTCAACGCGCTCGTCGGCGCGAAAGTGTCGATCGTGACGCACAAGGCCCAGACCACCCGCACCCGCGTGCGCGGCATCGTCATCGCGGGCGATAGCCAGATCATCCTCGTCGATACGCCCGGCATCTTCGCGCCGAAGCGCCGGCTCGACCGCGCCATGGTGGAGACCGCCTGGACCGAGGCGCGCGAGGCGGATGTCGTCGTGCTCGTCATCGACGCCGCGCGCGGTCTCGACGACACGGTCGAGCCGATCCTCGCGGAGGTTCAGGGACTGAAGATGCCGCGCGCGCTCGTCCTTAACAAGGTCGATAAGGTGCAGAAGGCGAAGCTGCTCGCGCTCGCGGCCGAGGCCAGCCAGCGCCTTCCCTTCGACCGTGTGTTCATGGTTTCGGCGCTGACTGGCGACGGCGTGGACGACCTGAAAGCATATCTGGCCGAGGCCATGCCGCGCAGCGTCTGGCTATTCCCCGAGGACCAGATCGCGGATGCGCCACTGCGCCAGTGGGCCGCCGAGGTGACGCGCGAGAAGATGTTCATTCGCCTGCACGACGAGCTGCCCTACGCCTCCATGGTTGAGACGACGGACTGGAAAGCGCTGCGCGACGGCTCGGTGCGCATCGAGCAGACCATCTATGTCGAGCGGGACAGCCAGAAGAAAATCGTGCTCGGCGCGAAGGGGCAGACGATCAAGCAGATTTCGACCGAGGCCCGCCGCGAGATCGCCGATGCGCTCGAACAGCCCGTGCATCTGTTCCTGTTCGTCAAGGTGCGCGAGAACTGGAGCGACGATCCCGAGCGCTACGGCGAGATGGGCCTTGACTATCCACGGCGTTGACCGCGCATCATGAGGTGGGCTGACGAAGGCATCGTGCTGGGCGGGCGTCCGCATGGCGAAACCAGCGTTATCGCGGAGATCTTCACGCGCGAGCATGGCCGCACGCTCGGCCTCGTGAAGGGAGGCCGTTCGCGCCGCATCCGTCCGCTTTTGCAAACGGGCAATGTGCTCAAGGCGGAGTGGCGCGCCCGGCTCGACGATCAGCTCGGGGTCTACACGGTGGAGCTCGCGCGCGCGTCGTCCAGCGCGGTGTGGGACGATGCGCAGGCGTTGCGCGGGCTGACCGCGATGGCCGCTCTCATCCAGCTTCTGCCGGAGCGCGATCCCCACCCGAAGCTCTTCCAGGCGGCCGCGGCCTATCTCGACCGCGCGGCATCGGAAGGCTTCGCGGCCGAACTCGTGCGCTTCGAGCTGAGCCTGCTCGACGAACTGGGCTTCGGCCTCGACCTGCGCACCTGCGCCGCCACCGGCGGTTCCGCCGACCTCATTTACGTCTCGCCGAAGTCCGGGCAGGCCGTCAGCGCAAGCGCAGGCGAGCCCTACCGCGACAAGCTCTTGGCCTTGCCGCCGTTTCTGCGGTCGGGGGCGGAGCGCGGGCTGCCGCCGCATACCGAAATTGCGGCCGGTTTCGCCCTCACGGGCCATTTCCTCGAAAAGTGCGTGTTCGAGCCGTCGGCCAGGGCCATGCCCCGCGCACGGGACGAACTCGCGCGCCATTACATGCGCCTCGCAGAGGTGGAGAGATCCGGTGAAAAAGACAGTCGGCGCTGATATCGAAACGCTCATCGATCTTCTCGCGAAGCTTCCCGGGCTCGGTCCCCGGTCGGCCCGGCGCGCGGCGCTGCATCTTATAAAAAAGAAGGAGCAACTGCTGCTGCCCCTCAGCCGGGCTCTGGCGGAGGCGGGCGAGCGCATCGCGATCTGCAAGGAATGCGGCAGCTTCGACACGCTGCAACCGTGCTCGATCTGCCGGGACGAGGCGCGCGATGCGTCCGTCATCTGCGTCGTCGAGGAGGTCGGCGACCTGTGGGCGCTGGAACGGGCCGGCCTCATCGACGCGCGCTATCATGTGCTCGGGGGCACGCTCTCGCCGCTCGACGGGCGCGGGCCGGACGACTTGAGCATCGCGAAGCTCGTCGAGCGCGCATCCGCCCCGGAAGTGAAGGAGATCATTCTCGCGCTCAACGCGACCGTCGAGGGGCAGACCACCGCCCATTACATCGCCGCGCAATTCGAGGGGCGGGACCTGCGGATCACGCGGCTCGCGCGCGGCGTGCCGGTAGGCGGCGAACTCGATTATCTCGACGAGGGGACGCTCGCCGCCGCCCTAAAGGCGCGCCAGCCCGTGTGAGCGGCGACGCCCGTCAGTAGGACCACTCCCGCGCCTTGGTGACGAGGAAATCGCGCAGCACCTTGATGCGTTTCGATTCCTTCATGTCCTCGGGATAGACGAAGAAGGTATCGAATTCCGGCATCTCAAAGTCTTCGAGCACCGGGACCATGTCCGGATTACCGCGCGCCAGATAATCGGGCAGGACGGCAATGCCGATATCGTGCAGGATGGCCTCGCGGAGCGCATAGAGGTTGTTGATGCGCAGCGCCGGCTGCCGCGCCGCCTTGCCGTCCATCCCGGCGGATTCCAGCCAGTTCATTTCCTTGAACGGGCTCGGCACGGTGCCGCCATAGGTCATCAGCCTGTGCCGGTCGAGGTCTTCGAGGTTTTTCGGGCGTCCGTGGCGCTTCACGTAACGCACCGAGGCGTAGACGTGATAATGCACCGTGAAGAGCTTGCGCCGTACGAGATCCTGCTGCGTCGGCGCGCCGAACCAGATGGCGACATCGGCCTCGCGCATGGTGAGGTTCAGGATGTCGTCGTCGAGGATCAGTTGCAGGCGGATATCGGGATAGAGCTTGACGAATTCGTTCAGCCGCGGCGTGAGCCAGCCTGTGCCCAGCGCCAGCGTGGTTGTCACCTTCAGTTCGCCGGATGGCTTCGCGCGCGAGTCCGCCAGCAGGATTTGCGTCGTCGCGAGCTTGCTGAACACGTCCTGCGCCGTGCGGTAAAGGAGTTCGCCTTGCTCGGTGAGGACAAGCCCGCGCGCATGGCGATGAAACAGGGAGACGTTCAGCTCCCGTTCGAGCGCGCCGATGTGGCGGCTGACGGCCGACTGGCTGATGTTCAGCGTTTCGCCGGCGTGTGTGAAACTTCCGGCCTCCGCCGCGGCGTGAAAGATGCGAAGCTTGTCCCAGTCCATGGCGAGATCACGATGCTGCGGGTGTCCCGGACCGCGGATGCCGGAGCTTATTCCGCGGTCTGGCTCATGCTTTCGAGGCTTGCAAGGTAGCGCTCGGTATCGAGTGCGGCCATGCAGCCGAGTCCGGCCGCCGTCACCGCCTGGCGATAGACGTCGTCGGTCACGTCGCCCGCGGCGAACACGCCCGCCACGCTCGTTGCCGTCGAGCGTGGATCGGTCTCGATATAACCGCCCGGCGTCATGGCGACCTGTCCCTTGAAAAGCTCAGTCGCGGGCTCGTGGCCGATCGCGATGAAGACGCCGTCCACGGCACGCTGCGTAATCTCGCCCGTCTGGATGTTCCTGAGCCGCACGCCCGTCACGCGGCGCGGCTGATCTTCGCCGGTCACTTCCTCCAGCACGCTGTTCCAGACGACCTCGATCTTCGGGTTGCGGAACAGGCGATCCTGGAGGATTTTCTCCGCGCGGAAGGCGCTGCGCCGATGCACCACCGTCACCTTGCGGGCGAAATTCGTCAGAAACAGCGCTTCTTCGACAGCCGTGTTCCCTCCGCCGATCACGACGACATCCTTGCCGCGGTAGAAGAAGCCGTCGCAGGTCGCGCAGGCCGAGACGCCGAAGCCTTTGTATTTCTCCTCGCTCGCAAGGCCGAGCCAGCGCGCCTGGGCGCCGGTAGCGATGATGAGGGCGTCGGCGAAGTACTCCGCGCCGGAGTCGCCCACGAGACGAATGGGGCGGCGGGCGAGATCGACCTTCACGATGTGATCCTGCACGATCTCGGTGCCGACGTGGAGCGCCTGGGCGCGCATCTGCTCCATGAGCCACGGCCCCTGGATGACATCCGCGAAGCCGGGATAATTTTCGACATCCGTCGTGATGGTGAGCTGGCCGCCGGGCTGAACACCTTCGATCAGCATGGGCTTCAGCATCGCGCGCGCGGCGTAAATCGCCGCCGTGTAGCCCGCGGGACCGGAACCGATGATGATGACCTTGCGGTTTTGCGACATGACATCCTCGACGCTGGGTGGCACCACCTGCCTTGCTCGCCTGCGAGAAGTGGGACTCGGCCGCCTTCAGTACAAGCCGGATCACTCAATCCTGAGCTGCGCCGAAAGGCAAACGGCCCGGTGCTAGCCGGCGCGCTCGTCCACGGAAACCTGAACGGCGACGGAAAACAAGCATCGGGCCACCGCGAACAGCCGGCCGGTGCCTGTGTTGAGCATTCGGGTCACGCATCTTTTTTTTCTTATCCGCATAGTTGCCTATCAACAGGCTGATAACAACTGTAATGGCCGGTCGTATTGTTTCTCTGACAGCTTGGCTTATGTCTGACGCAAGAACTAAAGCCTTATCATCACAGAGGATGGCCTACCATGGTATCGACACGGGCCCCTCGGGATCATCACTTGCTGTCGGCGAAGCTCGACGCTACGGACTGGCGGATTCTGGCCGAACTTCAGCGGAACGGGCGCATGACAAACGTCGAACTGGCCAGCCGCGTCGGGCTGTCGGCGCCGCCCTGTCTGCGGCGTGTCCGTGAGCTCGAACGGTCCGGCGTGATCTCCGGGTATCACGCCTCCTTCAACCTTCCGCGCCTCGGATTTCACCTTACCGCGTTCGCCTTCGTGAGGCTGGAAAGCCAGTCGGAGGCCGACCTTGCGGATTTCGAGGCGCGCACCCGGTCGTGGGATATCGTGCGCGAAGCCTACATGCTGTCGGGCGAGACCGACTTCATCCTGAAATGCGTCGCGCCCGACGTCGTGTCCTTCCAGAACTTCGTCATCCGCGACCTAACGGCCGCGCCGAACGTCAACAACGTCCGCACCGCGTTCACAATCAAGACGACGAAGCTCGAACCGGGGGCTCCGCTCGATTGAGCGGCCGGGCGTTCACCCCGCGAATGCAACCTTGAGGATCTCGTAGGATTTCGCGCCGCGCGGCGTGTTCACCTCCACCGTGTCGCCCGCACGCTTGCCGATGAGCGCGCGCGCGATGGGAGAGTTGATCGAAATCTTGCCGCTGCGCACGTCCGCTTCGAAATCGCCGACGATCTGGTATTTCACTTCCTCGTCCGTGTCCTCGTCGACGATCGTCACGGTCGCGCCGAACTTCACGGTGTCGCCGGACAGCCGCGTGATGTCGATCACGTCCGCGCGGGACAGCTTGTCCTCCAGATCGGCCACACGGGCCTCGTTCATGCCTTGAGCCTCTTTCGCGGCGTGATATTCGGCATTCTCCGAGAGGTCGCCGTGAGCCCGCGCCTCTGCGATCGCCCGTATGATCCGCTGTCGCTCGACCGTTTTCAGATGGCGGACTTCCGCTTCCATCGCGGCATAGCCTTGAGCGGTCATTGGAACTTTTTCCATCATGGCGATCCAAGTCTCCCTGGCCCAGGTTGAGATCCTGGCAATTTCTCGATTTTTCAGATGATCGCGCCGAATAGGCTTTGCAGGCCGGAGCTACCGAGAGGCCGGGCGCGAATTTCCGGCGATATATTTCTGCAAAGGCTGAACTTCAAGGATACCTGCGCGTAACGCCGCAATAGCCTGAGTCACGGCAAGCGCTCCCGCAATCGTTGTATAATAGGGTATTTTATACATCAGTGCCGTCCGTCGAATCGTCGAACTGTCGGCCAGGGCTTTTGCACCCTCCGTCGTGTTGAAAACGAGATCCACTTCCCGATTTTTCATAAAATCCACGATATTTGGCCGGCCTTCAAGCACTTTATTAACTTTGGTGCAGGCGATGCCGTGGCTTTCCAGATGCCGCATGGTGCCGCGTGTGGCCAGCACCTTGAACCCCGCATCGGCAAGCTCCTTGACCGGCTTCAAAATCCTGTCCTTATCGGCATCCTTCACGGAGACGAACAGCGTGCCGGAGGTCGGCACCCGGCTGCCGCTGGCGAGCTGGCTCTTGGCGAAGGCGACGGCATAGCTCGTGTCGATGCCCATCACCTCGCCCGTGGAGCGCATTTCCGGCCCGAGCACGGGATCAATCTCAGGGAAGCGCTCGAAGGGAAAGACGGCCTCCTTCACGCCGACATGCGCCACGGCGGGCCGTTCCAGATCGAAGCTGCGCAGCTTCGCGCCGGCCATCACCTGCGCGGCCATCGCGGCCACCGGCCTGCCGATGACTTTCGCCACGAACGGCACCGTGCGGCTGGCGCGCGGGTTGACTTCGAGCACGTAGACATCGCCGTTCTTCACCGCGAACTGGATATTCATCAGGCCGACGACGTTCAAGGCTCTCGCAAGTTCGGCGGTCTGGCGTTCGAGTTCGACGAGCGTCTCCGGGGAGAGCGAGTGCGGCGGCAGGGAGCAGGCGGAATCGCCTGAATGCACGCCCGCTTCCTCGATATGCTCCATGACCCCGCAGATGAATACGCCTTCGCCGTCGGAAATGGCGTCCACATCGACCTCGATGGCGTCGCGGACATAGGAATCGAGCAGCAGCGCATTGCGGCCGAGCACGGCGTTCACCTGCGCCCTGCGGCTGCCGGAAAAGCGATGGGCGATGTCCGGCGGCACGAACGAGGCGAGCGTCGTGTCGAAATAGTCCTTGAGCGCGGTCTGATCCGGCAGGATGGCCATGGCGCGCCCGCCGAGCACATAGGACGGCCGCACCACGATGGGGAAGCCGATCTCCTCGGCCTGGATGTCCGCCTGCTCGATCGAATAGGCGATGCCGTTCTTCGGCTGGCGCAAACCGAGGCGTTCGATGAGCGCCTTGAAGCGGTCGCGGTCCTCCGCAAGGTCGATGGCGTCCGGCGAGGTGCCGAGGATGGGAACGTTCGCGGCTTCCAGCGCCTGGGCGAGCTTCAAGGGCGTCTGCCCGCCGAACTGCACGATGACGCCTTTCAGCGTGCCGCGCGCAGACTCCGTCTCGATGATGGCGAGCACGTCCTCGGCGGTGAGCGGCTCGAAATACAGACGATCCGATGTGTCGTAGTCGGTCGAGACCGTTTCTGGATTGCAGTTGACCATGATGGTCTCGAACCCCGCCGCCGACAGCGCGAAAGCCGCGTGGCAGCA
>CAZNAH010000063.1:11892-12736 GCA_964570735.1 uncultured Hyphomicrobiaceae bacterium
GGCCCGCTGCCGAGAATGACGATTTTCTCGCGGCCCGAGGGGCTAGCCTCGCAGGTCGCCGTGGCGTGGCCGTTGGCCAGCGGGCTTTCGTAGGTCGAGTACATATAGGCCGTGGGCGAGGGGAATTCCGCCGCGCAGGTGTCGATGCGCTTGTAGACCGGCTTGATGCCGAGCGCGCGCCGCCGCTCCGAGACTTCCGCTTCCGTCAGGCCGCTGAGCGCGCCGAGCCTCGCATCGGAGAAGCCCATGGCCTTGAGGTCGCGGAAAGCGCCCGGCGTGTTCGGCAGGCCGTGCGCGCGCACCCGGGCTTCCATGTCCACGATGTCCTGGATGCGCGCGACAAACCACGGGTCGATGCGGCAGGACGAATAGATCTGCTGATGATCGACGCCAAGGCGCAGCGCCTGCGCAACCTTCAGGATGCGGTCGGGCGACGGTGTGCCGAGCGCGGCGCGGATGACGTTCTTGTCATCGCCCTGGCCGAGCCCCTCAAAGTGGTAATCATCGAGGCCGGACAGCCCCGTTTCCATGGAGCGCAGCGCCTTTTGCAGGCTTTCCGCGAAGGTGCGCCCGATGGCCATCGCCTCGCCCACCGACTTCATCGACGTGGTCAGCGTCGCGTTCGAGCCCGGAAATTTCTCGAAGGCGAAGCGCGGGATTTTCGTGACCACATAGTCGATGGTCGGCTCAAAGGAGGCGGGCGTCGCGCCGCGCGTGATGTCGTTCTCCAGTTCATCCAGCGTGTAGCCCACCGCGAGCTTGGCCGCGACCTTGGCGATGGGAAAGCCTGTCGCCTTCGAGGCGAGCGCGGAGGAGCGCGACACGCGCGGGTTCATCTCGATCA
>CAZNAH010000063.1:12746-13107 GCA_964570735.1 uncultured Hyphomicrobiaceae bacterium
TACACTCTCAGCCTGACACTGACCGCCCTCGGCATCGAGCCGCCGGTCTCCACGCCGATCTCGCGCAGCACGGCGATGGAAGCGTTGCGCATCACCTGGTATTCGCGGTCCGTCAGCGTGAGGGCGGGGGCGACCGTTATGCTGTCGCCCGTATGCACCCCCATCGGGTCCACATTCTCGATGGAACAGACGATGATGCAGTTGTCCTTCGCGTCGCGGACAACCTCCATCTCGTATTCCTTCCAGCCGAGGACGCTTTCCTCGATCAGGATCTGGGAGGTGGGGGACGCGTCGAGCCCGCGCTCGCAGATGCGGATATATTCCTCGCGGTTATAGGCGATGCCGCCGCCCGTGCCGCCCA
>CAZNAH010000063.1:13117-16288 GCA_964570735.1 uncultured Hyphomicrobiaceae bacterium
GAGGGCCGGATGATGGCCGGCAGGTCCACGTAATCGAGCGCTTCCATCGCCTGCGCGAGATTGTGGGCGAGCATGGAGCGCGGCACGTTGAGGCCGATCTTGCGCATGGCCTCGCGGAAGAGCTGGCGGTCCTCCGCCTTGTCGATGGCGTGCGCCTTCGCCCCGATCATCTCGATGCCGAACTTGTCGAGCACCCCGTCGCGGAACAGCCGCAGCGAGACGTTGAGCGCCGTCTGGCCGCCCATGGTGGGCAGCAGCGCCATGCGCTCATCCGGGTGCAGCGCGCGCTCGCGCTCGATGATCTTCGCGACCATCTCGGGCGTGATCGGCTCGATATAGGTCGCATCCGCCAGATCCGGGTCCGTCATGATGGTCGCCGGATTGGAGTTGATGAGGATGATGCGGTAGCCCTCGGCCCTCAGCGCCTTGCACGCCTGGGTGCCGGAATAGTCGAATTCGCAGGCCTGGCCGATCACGATCGGGCCCGCTCCGATGATGATGATGGAGTCGAGGTCGGTGCGTTTGGGCATGTCCGGGAGCGGTTGTGGGTCTCGTGCGCTTATAAAGGAATGGCTGTGAACTTCAACACTGCCGTCACTTTCGCTTTACAGGCTGATCGCAATGGGTGAAGCGTGCGCCGCGCCTGTTGGCAAACTGTGCGCCCGCGCGTAAGAAAGGTGCGCTGATCTGCCTGAAAGGATGTCTTCGATGACGATCGATCGCCGCACATTCATACAAGCCTCCGTTGCGGCCGCTGCCATAGGTGCGCTGTCTCTCCGCCAGGCGGGCGACGCGCTTGCCAAGGCGCCGATGCAAAGCACGCAGGCGCCCGGCTTCTTCCGCACCAAGATTGGCGAGATCGAGGTGACGGGGCTGGTGGATGGCGGCATCGACCTCGAACTTTCCCTGTTCCCAAAGGCAAACACTGATGCGGCGAAGACCATCCTCGCGCAGACCGGCCCGTCGGCGAGCGCGCACCCCTCGCCGATCAACGCCTATGCGATCAACACGGGCGAGAAGCTGTTTCTCGTCGATACGGGATCGGGCGCGTTTTTCGGCCCGGAAGCCGGCCTGCTCGACGATAATCTGAAAGCCTCGGGCTACGATCTGGCGTCCGTCGATGCGATCGTGCTGACCCATATGCATCCCGATCACGTCGGCGGCCTCATCGGTCCTGACGGCAAGGCCGCGTTTCCGAACGCGCGGATCCTCGTAAACGAGACGGAGTTCAAGTTCTGGACCGACGAGGGAGCCATCGCCCGCGCGCCCGACGAGGCCAAGAAATATTTCCAGTTCGCCCAGGCTTGCGTGAAGCCCTATGAGGGCCGCGTGGACTTGCTCAAGGATGGGCACGAACTCGCGCCCGGCCTGACACTCGCCGCCGCGCCGGGCCACACGCCGGGGCATAGCATGGTGCGGGTCTCGTCGGGCAAGGATACGCTCCTGATCTGGGGCGACATCGTTCACGCCGCCGCCCTTCAATTTCCGCACCCCGATTGGGCCATCGCCTTCGATACCGATCAGGATCAGGCGATCGCGACCCGCCGCAAGCTGCTCGATGAAGTTTCGGCCGACGCCACCCTCATCGCGGGCATGCACCTCAATTTCCCCGGCCTCGGCCGCGTCGCGCGCGAGAAGGACGGCTACAGCTATCACCCGCTTTTCTGGTCCCCTAAAATGTAGCCGGTGGACGCTCGCGCAGGCTTGGAATTAAGATGGCCGCTATGGACGATCTGAGGCTCGCATCGGACTTTCCGGCGGCGTCTGCGGAGGACTGGCTCAAGTCCGTCGAGAAGGCGTTGGGCGGAGCACCGTTCGAGACCCTGCGGACGCCTCTCTACGAAGGCTTCGCGACGGAGCCGCTTTACACCCGCTCGCCTGGCCGCGCGGGGATCGTGCCGGCCTTGCCCCTGCGGGCCGCGCTCTGGCGCATCATCCAACTCGCCGACGATGACGGCATCGCGCAGGCCCGTGCGCAGTTGGCGGACGACCTCGACAACGGATGCGGCGGCGTCTGGCTGCAATTCGGCGGCAATCTGCCATACGGCGGGGGCGTGCTCGGCGCGCGCACGTCGGATGAACTCGCGGATGTGCTCTCGCCCCTCGGGGCAGCGGACCGCGCAAGCCTTTATGTCTCGGGCGGGGCCGACGCGCTGGCGGGGGCAGCACTTCTCGTCGCGGCGGCGGACCGGCAGGGCTGGAAGCCTGCCGAGATCCGCGGCTCGGCCGGCCTCGACCCCCTGACCGTGATCGCCGCGACCGGCGAAATGCCCGCCGACCGCGCCGAAATCTTCGCCGAAAGCGTCGACGCGGCACACTTTCTCGGCGGGCGCGGCTTCGCGCTGAAGCCCTTCCTCATCTCGGGGCGGCCCTGGCATCAGGCGGGCGGATCGGCGGTGGAGGAACTGGCGTTCGCGCTCGCGTCTGCCATCGGCGCATGGAGGGCGCTGGTCGCCTCAGGGCTCGACGCTGGCACTGCTGCGGACAAGATCGACTTCATCCATGCGGCGGACGCGGACCTCTTCCTCGGCATCGCCAAATTCCGCGCGGCCCGTGCGCTCTGGCAGCGCGCACGCGAGGCGGCCGGCCTTGCGCCGGAGACGGGCGCGTCCGAATTCCTCGCCGAGATGTCCTATCGCATGCTTACCGAGCGCGACCCTTACGTGAACCTCCTGCGGGGCACGGCGGCGGCCTTCGCAGCGGGCATCGGCGGCGCGGACGGCGTGCTTCTCATTCCGTTCGACGCGGCAGCGAAAGCGCCCGACGCCACCTCGCGGCGGCTCGCGCGGAACACGCAGCTCATTCTCCAGCATGAAAGCCATCTGCACCGCGTCCGCGACGCGGCCGCCGGCTCGGCCTATGTCGAAAGCCTGACGGAAGAACTTTGCGCCCGCGCCTGGTCGCTGTTCAGCGAGGTGGAAGCCCAAGGCGGATTGGCCGAATGGCTGGCGAACGGCAGGGCGGCGCATCGCCTGGCGGGGGTTCGCGCCGAGCGCGAGCGCAATATCGCGCGCCGCCGGGACCGCATCACGGGCGTCTCAGCCTTTCCCGATCTCGCTGAACGGATCGCTGCGGCGGACGCCACCGGACCGGCTTTCGTAAAGCCTACGAAAGCCTTGTGGCGGCGGTCGAAGACCAGCCGCTCCGCGATGGCCGGCGTCTTGACCTCCA